>CALKLO010000103.1 GCA_937991945.1 uncultured Granulosicoccus sp. | reverse complement strand
CATGGGCTGAGATGCCCGGTAAGCGTTTAGGCGCCGAAGTTATTAGCGATGAAATACTCGAGCCTTATGCGCTGCCACATTCAATATCTATTGTTGAGGCTGAAATGACTGAATTAGACGACTATGCAGATAGACGCGGTCATATGTTTTCTGTCATGAGGGATGTGTTCAAGCTGGACAATGTAGAGCTGGCTTCGCATACCTATAGTCATCCGTTTAATTGGAGTGAGCTTGCTCAGTATCAGGTACCGGGTAAATATAATTTACCTATAGAAGGTTATCGTTACTCGCCAGAACGAGAGACACAAGGTTCTATAGAGTTCATCGATAGGGAGCTAGCCCCAGCTAACAAACGCACAGCGATTATGCTGTGGAGTGGCAACGCGTTGCCAGGTGAGCGCGACTTGGCCGTGCTCGATAAGTTGGGTATCCCGAATATGAACGGTGGGCAAACACTGGCAACGAAGGCCAACCCGTCCATGACAGGTGTTGGTCCAATGGCCCGTCCCGTTGGGAATTACGTGCAAGTGTACGCACCCATACTCAATGAGAATGTGTACACGAATAATTGGCGTGGCCCGTTCGACGGTTTCAAACGAGTGGTTGAGACATTTGAAATTACAGATTCACCCAGAAGACTTAAGCCCATTAATATTTACTATCACTTTTACTCGGGTACCAAGATAGCATCTGTAAAGGCGTTGAAGCATGTCTATGACTGGTCTGTTCAGCAAGAGATATTCCCAGTTTATGGAAGTGAATATGCGACCAAGGTTCCCGACTATCGTCAGGTGGGAGTTGCACGCTACCTAACCGGTGAGTGGAAAGTGAGTCGACTCGGTGGCGTTCGTTCCATACGGATGTTGAGCGAGAACAAGTGGCCGTCTTTGTCTGATAGCCAAGGGCTGGTAGGTGCTAGAAAGTTACACGACGGGGTGTACGTGCATACCGATGGAAACGACACCGTAACGTTTGGTACAGCACGCCGTGCCCCAACTGGCGTACATCTCGTGTCTAGTAATGCAAAAGTAGAATATTGGGAGAAAAAACCTGAAGGCTTAGTGTTTCGAGTCAAGGGCGAGTTGCCGGTTGTGTTGGAGCTCGGTGGTAATGCTGTAAGTTCTTGTTCAGTTCGTACTGCTAGCGGTGTTGTTAGAGGCGTTGTTACTAAGGCGCGCACCAACATCTTCACTTTCACAACCAAAGATACTGGAAATGCAATCCTCAACTGCCCAGCGTGAGCGCTTAGTTAGTCCGCTCAATCTGGTTTTAATGGCCGGGTTGTTCGCTTCATCATTCGTCTTTTTAAAACCGAATACCTTGCCTGGTGGCTCCAACGCAATGGAGCCAAGCTTAGGTGCTGCGCAGGTTGACGAGCTTGAAATTGCGTATTTGAAAGCACAGAGTCATGTCGGTAAGGCTGACATGCGTAGTGTGGTTGATGCGGTTCGGGTGCTCATTAAGACTGGCAGGATAGAAGAGGCCAAGCAGCTGATTGCTGATCATCCCGATATTAATGTGGGTGACGAGCTGCGCTTTGAGATTGACCTTGAATTGTCAGCAGCGGAATCTAGCGAAAGCCTCTTTGTTACATTGACACGTTTTGTCTCTCAGTCACAATGGCATACCGAGCCGTTGCTTAAGCGATCAGTCGAGCTGAGCTACCAAATAGAGCATCCTGAGTTAACGTATGCCTTGTACGAACTATGGGCCAAAAAATCAATAGAGACCATAGGCACAGACAAAGATATATATGTGGCCAACGTTTATAAACAGTGTGGTGATCATCTAGCAGGCTTGCAAGATATTGATCGTGCTATGGGCTGTTATTGGCGTGCCCTTGATGCACTTCCAGCGCAGTTTTCGACGTTTGGTATTCAAGTGGCTATGCTGCGTGCCGCACCTGCGGGTAGCGAAGAGCAAAAGAGCATCGTTAAATCGTTAACGAGCGAAAGCACATTGAGTGTGGATGAGTCCATTGAGTTAGCGGATGCGTTGTTAGCCATTCAAAAACCTGAAAAGGCTTATCGTGTCTATGGTGAGCTTGCATCCAAAGATGCAGCTAATGCGGGTCGTTGGTTTGGACAGGCTGCAAAATGGGCTGTAGCGTCGAATCAACCTGCCCATGCGGCAGCGTATCTTGACTCATCAATACCCTATTTGGCTGCAAACGAAATTCCTGACGTGCAATATCGTATTGAATTGTACTTGTTGGCTTCTGGTCAGGCTAAAGCCGCCGTTGAACGCGTTGGCTTGCGAATCAAGCAGAATAGCAATAGCGCACCACTATTAGAACGGGGTGTCTCATTAGCTCAACAATCGGGAAATGCTAAACAGGCTTATGTCTGGAACACCGAGCTACTTCGGCTTGATCCTAATAACGAGGCAGCCGTTGACAGACAAGTGGATTTGGCCTTGGGCGCGAACGATCTACCGATGGCGATGAAGTGGTCGCAACAACACGTGCGTCAGGCGCCTAATGACAAGCAGGCGCGACAACGCTTCGCACAAGTAAGCGAGTGGTCCGGTAAGCCTCATGTCGCGTTAGAGCAGTGGCAGTGGTTGGCAAGCAATGAACAGGCGTCTAGTGGGGCTGCGAAGACATCTGCCCTGCGTGAAGTCGTGCGATTATCTTCAATGACGCTGCGACCTGAGTTGGGTGCTGAAGCGTTAAGAGAGCTATCAAAGAGCGAAGCACTGTCAGATGATGATCTAGTGCGCATGACAGAATTATACAAGTTAGATGGGCAAGCAGATGTTGCATCATTGGCTTTGTACGATGTGGCGAACACTCATGGTGCCAGTGCGTTCCTATTACGAACACTGGCAAACCACGAATACGAACACAGCGAATACGACAGTAGTCTAGTGGCTTGGGACCAGTACGTTGAGCGTTACGGGCATAGTGTTGAGTCCATGCTTCAGCGTACCGAATTGCTGTGGCGGCTTAATCGAAAAGACGATGCAGTAACTGAAGCCCAACGGCTACAAGGTCAGTCATTGTTGTCTCAGGCTACTGAATATCAACTGCGCTTATTAGCTGAGATAAGCTGGCAATACCGTATGCCATGGCTGGCGGCTATGGTTCAGCCTAGGCTAGATTCACTACAAGAACAGGAACAACGAATATTTTATTCCAAACGTTCTTTAGATGTCATGCAAGAGGCGGGTGATGATCAGCTTGCGTTGCAAGAGTCAATGAAGCTATGGTCGAGTACGGGCCAGTCAGACTTCGCCTTAGTCGCTATGCAGCTAGCATTGAAAACAGGTGATAAGAACGTTTTAAACCAATTCGCACCGGGTTCAAAAGCATCGAAAGAGCTAGTCTCCAATGAACACTATTGGGCGCAATTAGCTACCCAACGGCTACGCAATAAAGACAGCGAAGGGGCTAAGAGTGCCTATGACTATGCGCTTAAAATCAACCCTGAGCATATTGCATCAATAGGTGGTTTGCTGTGGTTGGCTATTTCAGAGCAAGATGCAGACTATTTGCATGAGTTGCTAAAAACCCATAAACAGATTGCAGAGAAAACTCCTGAACTGTGGCAGGCCATGGCCGTTGGTTATTTGCAAGTGGGTGGTGCTTCTACCAGTTTGTTGTGGTTCGATAAGTTGCTAGAGCAAATAGAAACGGACTACGGCATGCTGTTAACGTACGCCGACGCACTAGAGTATGCGGGTCGTGCTTCTAGTTCACGCAAGGTACGTCAATATGCATTGCAGCAATTGCGTCCGGTTCTAGTACGAGGACTATCAGACGATAAAGACGTGCTCTTGCGTCAGTACAGTCGTTTGTCGACACGCTATGAAAGCGTGGGAGCAAACGAACAACTCATCAATTACTTATTAACTGATCAGCCTACAGCGCATAAGGTTGCTAATACGAGTGAGAACAGCGCTGAGCAGGTGTGGCGTGAAGACCTGGCTATTTCGTGGCTTATGTCGACACAACAACACGAGCACGCGCGTCTTATCATGACGGGTATACATTCGAAACGATTAGAGGCTCCTGCGTGGCAGCGTCTCGCTATGGCTATGAACGATAAAGATGCCGACGCTGTGCGAAGTGTCATGCAAGCGAGTGGACCGTTATCTATCGGTAATCATATCTTGGCCTTGCGTCAGCTTGGACAAGATCGTCAAGCGTATGCGTTAGCGCAAAAAGCAATTGTGCCTGGTGCATGGATAGCAGGATCAGACTTAAGCGACAGGCGTCTTGCTGAACAGCAGTACCAGTTGATGCGACACACTCGACCAAGTTTTGTAACAGGTTCAGTTCGTGGTCGCAGTTTGGGGGCGTTAGATGTTCGTGATGCAGGTGTGACGTTCCGGCATACTCTTGCCCAACGAGATGTTGGTTTCGGGTTTACCGTCTTGAACCGACAGCTTAGCTCCGATAGACATCGGCTCGAGGGCCGTGATGAGGTTGCCGATTTTAATGTTTCTCTGTTTTATTCAAATGGAACACGTAGGGGGCGTTTAACTGTAGGCAATCGTAATACAGAAGATGGCGACAACAATTATGCGAGTGCAAGTGTAGCGGTAAGATCCAATAACGATAGGCGTGAGCTCTCAGCAGAAATTGGCTACAACGAATCAGTCGAGCTCTCCTCAGAGCTTCTCATAGCTGGTGTTCAAAACAGAGCAGCGTTAGCCTTTCACACTGATATTCGTGGGCGTGAATTTTTACGACTACGCGCTGAGCTAACAGATATTACAACGCGATATGACCAGGAAGATCTTGCAACGGGTGTGGGCGGTAGCGTTGAGTACGGTGTGCAGGGTTCGTTTGGTAGCAATGCCTGGGCGAGTAGCATTCTTGCAACCCATGTGTCGCGTGACCGAGTTGGTGTGTTGCCAGCGTCGCTCGACGTGGCAAGAGACAGCACGCTCGATAGTGTCATCACTGAAGAGCAGCAGAGACTCTCTGTTGGGGCGACAGTGTCTCGTGGCGGTACCCAATCGGATTATCCGCAGGTGAGTTCACCTCGCTACTATGTGCACACTAATGTGGGTCAAACATGGCCGCAAGAAACCCTAGGTGTGCAGGTCGATGCGGGCGCTGGCTTTCGAGTGCTTGGTGGTGACGAATTGAGCTTCTCCGTTACTCACGATGCACAACAATCGGTGAGTAATATCGAAGGCCAAACGACACTGGGTGTACAGTATCGCTACCATTTTCAGTAGCGATATTCGATTTTGCTAGTAGCCTAATTAGAAGGCGCGAAACGTCACTAGTGTCTCGGTATCTCTTATGCCGCCAACAGAATGAATATGTGTATTTACATATTGGCCTACATCGATATCTTCTTCTAAATACAATTTGACGAGTAAGTCGAATGCGCCTGCAGTGGAATAGATCTCTGAGGCAATTTCAAGTTCTGCGAGTTTGTTTGCAACTTGATAGGACTGACCGAGCTCACATTTTATTCTGACAAAATAGGCGTGCATACAGCTTTTCTCCAACGAATTCTGATTGTATTAATTGTTCTTTGGAACAACAAAGTTTTGTAAAGCGGTTGAACCACGTGTGCTGGCACTCAGCTTATTGTCATCAAACGCTACGAGTGCGTCGTACCGCATCTGCCCAGCCAGCAATCACCTCTTCACGTTGGTCAGCACCCATGGCAGGTGTGAACACGTGTTCTTGTTGCCAATTAGCGGTTAGATCATCTAAGGAGTCATAAACGCCTGTTTGTAGGCCTGCTAAATACGCAGCGCCGAGTGCGGTTGTTTCTACTTGTTTTGGACGTTCAACGGCAATGTCTAAAATGTTAGCCAGATACTGGCTTAGCCAATCGTTGTTCACCATGCCACCGTCGACGCGCACTGTGTCTATTGCAGCGCCGTCTTGTCGCATAGCATTGAGTAAGTCCATGCTTTGATAGCAAACAGATTCAAGAGCCGCTCTTGTAATAGTGGATGGCCCTGAGTCTCGTGTTAAACCGTAGAGTGCGCCACGTGCATCGGCGTCCCAGTAAGGTGCTCCCAAGCCGGTAAAGGCCGGTACCAAGTAAACACCTTGATTGTCTTCAAGACTCATGGCCAGTTTTTGTGTCTCTTCTGCAGACTTGATAATGCCTAGGCCATCGCGAAGCCATTGCACGGCTGCACCTGCTACAAAGATAGATCCCTCAATGGCGTAAGTGGTTGTGCCATCTAGTCGGTAAGCGATAGTGGTCAATAGTTTGTTTTTAGACGCGATGGCGGTGGTGCCCGTATTGAGCATCATGAAACAACCGGTGCCGTAGGTGCTCTTGATCATGCCTTCGTTAAAGCACACCTGACCGATAGAGGCGGCGTGCTGGTCACCAGCAACGCCTGCTACGGGTAGCTCCACACCGAGTACTGACTTGTCTGTCGTGCAAAAGTCAGCTGCTGAATCGTGTACATCAGCGAGAAGTGACTGTGGTACGTCCAACAGGCTGCATAGTTCATCATCCCATCGATTTTCGTGAATGTTGAACATCAAGGTGCGACCCGCATTGGTTGAGTCGGTTGCGTGTACTCGGCCATTGGTTAACCGCCACATTAAAAAGGTGTCCATCGTGCCGAACGCCAGCTCACCTTTGTCTGCGCGGGCACGAGCACCGTCAACGTTGTCCAGTAGCCAGGCGACCTTGGTCCCGGAAAAGTAGGCATCCAGCAGCAGCCCGGTTTTGCTGGTGAAGGTGTCCGCATGGCCTTGTGCGGTGAGTTGTCGACAATGCTCGGCTGTGCGCCGATCCTGCCAGACAATGGCGTTATGTATAGGCTTGCCTGTAAGCCTGTCCCAAATGAGTGTTGTCTCGCGCTGGTTGGTGATGCCAATGGCGACAACACTGCGGTTAGCCGCGGCGGCGGCGGCCAGTGCTTCTTGGCACACAGCGACAACTGTCGACCAAATTTCTTCAGGGTCGTGCTCAACCCAGCCGGACTTTGGGTAGTACTGTGTAAATTCGCGCTGAGCCACGGCAAACGTGCTGCCGTCCTTTTCGAATAGCATCGCTCTGGAGCTGGTGGTGCCTTGATCGATGCTGAGTAACAGGGGCTGGCTCATGGTGGCTCCTTTAAATGAATATTGTCATTGTACTGTGGTGGAACAGACGCGTAATGCGCAGCTTCTGCTCTTGTTGCTCCATTCTAATGGTGCAGCGGCAAGAAAAAATATATACGACAAAGCAGAGTTTCGTTTAATGTTTCGTTTTGGATAAATAATTTTAAAACGAAACCTCCTATAACCGTGACTGATACCCGCCGCCGATCCATTTTAGATATTGCTCGAGAGACAGGCATGGTGTCTGTGGACGATCTGCTTGAGCGTTTTCAGGTCACGCCGCAAACCATCCGCAAAGATCTGAATCGCCTGTGCGATGAGCGGCTGTTAACGCGAACCCATGGCGGTGCGCGGCTAGCGTCCAGTGTAGAGAACATGAGCTACGAGGCGCGGCGCATGTTGGCGTGGGAGCAAAAACAAGCCATTGGTCGTGCGGTTGCGGAACTAATTCCAGACAATGCATCGTTATTTGTGAACATAGGGACTACAACAGAAGCAGTTGCGCAGGCACTATTGCAGCACAGGCAATTATTGGTCATCACTAACAACATAACGGTCGCCTCCCTTATGCGTCCATACCCTGAAAACAAGGTCATTATTGCATCGGGAGAGGTGCGAAGCAGTGATGGTGGGATTATTGGGGAGTCTGCAGTAGAGTTCATCAAACAGTTCAAAGTGGACTTCGCTGTTATTGGTGCATCAGCCATTGACGAAGAAGGTTCGCTGTTAGATTACGATTACCGCGAGGTAAAAGTATCTCAGGCAATTCTGTCAAATGCCCGTCACGTCATTGTTGTCGCTGACTGCTCTAAGCACGAAAGAGCAGCACCGGTACGAATTGCCCATGTCTCTCAAACGCATACGTTTGTTACCGATCGTTGTCCGTCATCGGCATTTAAACAGCTGTTAAATGGTTTCGGTATACGACTAATCGAAACTGAATATTCCCGCTAGCCAGCGCACGTTTGTTTTTCACTGAACATACTTGCCGATCCTTTCGATTGACTTTCGATTTTTGGAAAGTTAGTGTCGTAGTGGAACACTGTGACGAGTGCTCGAGAGTTGATCTTCTTTGAAGTGACACAAAACAGGTTAATTCTGCACTCGATCTCTTTACCGAACATTGGGAAATTCAAGCAACACACCATGCTCGAACTTGATAGTGTCAGCAAGAAAGTAGGCGCTAGCCTGCACATCAACAACATCAGTTTGACGTTGGAGAAAGGCTCGCTCAACGTGCTCTTAGGCCCCACGTTGTCCGGTAAAACGAGCCTGATGCGTTTAATGGCAGGGCTTGACGCGCCAACATCTGGAGACATACGTGTTGACGGGCAACGCGTCACGGGTAAGTCGGTAAAGCAGCGCAACGTCGCTATGGTGTATCAACAATTCATAAACTACCCAGCAATGAGTGTGTATGAAAACATTGCGTCCCCGCTACGACTCAAAGGTGAAAGCAAGTCGGACATCGACAAAAAGGTTCGTGAAGCTGCCGAGCTCATGAAGTTAACTGAGTTTCTCGATAGAACACCGCTTAACTTGTCTGGCGGTCAGCAACAACGTACGGCATTAGCGAGAGCGCTAGTCAAGCAAGCCGAACTCGTGTTACTGGATGAGCCGTTGGCCAACCTTGACTATAAATTGCGAGAGGAGCTGCGCGTAGAGCTTCCACGTTTGTTTGCAGAGACAGGTGCGGTCTTTGTTTACGCAACCACAGAGCCGCACGAAGCTCTGCTACTCGGTGGCAGAACAGCAACTTTATACGAAGGCTCAATTACGCAGTTCGATACCACAATAGATGTTTACAACAGCCCAGTAAATTTGCAAACGGCTCAAACGTTTTCAGACCCGCCGTTGAACACCATTAGTGTGAGACTTCAAGCTGGTGCTATGCGTAACGATACTGCAAGTTTTGGGGCATTGATTGCGAGCGACAAGCGTGTTCCTGATGGTCAATATACCTTAGCGTTTCGTCCGCATCATGTGTCCCTGACGCAATCACCTACACACAGTGTCGCGGTTCAGGCAACGGTAGGTACCAGCGAAATCACAGGGTCTGAAACCTACATACACGTTAATTGTGCAGGTGCTCATTGGGTGGCTCTGACGCATGGCGTGCAGCGTGTAAATAATGGTAACGACATTACTCTCTACCTGAATCCAGCGCGTTTCTACTTATTCAACGCAAGCGATGGTTCGCTGCAGCATGCGCCGTCTTTCAATACCGAGGTGGCTTGAATCATGGCTCAGATAACGCTTGATAAGCTCGCTCATTCGTATTTGCCTAACCCTAAAAGTGATGCAGACTTTGCGCTAAAGCAAATTGACTATGTCTGGGAAGACGGTGGTGCCTATGCCTTGTTAGGTCCATCTGGGTGTGGCAAAACGACGTTACTTAACATTATTTCAGGGCTGCTACTGCCTTCTAAGGGCAATGTGCTCTTCGACACAGCAGATGTCACTCATCTGAGCCCAGAGCAGAGGAACATCGCACAGGTTTTCCAGTTTCCGGTTATCTACGACACCATGACCGTTGAGCAAAACCTAGCGTTTCCACTGATCAATCGCGGTGTGGAAAAGCATGAGGTAAAAAAACGTGTTTCTGAGATGTTAGAGATTTTGGATCTCACCGATAAGGCGCGTCGTCGAGCCAGAGGATTGTCAGCGGATGAAAAGCAAAAAATATCGTTAGGTCGTGGGTTAGTACGCTACGACGTTAACGCCATTTTGTTCGATGAGCCATTGACCGTTATTGATCCGCATATGAAGTGGCAGCTTCGAACACAGCTCAAAGAATTGCACGAGCAGTTTAACCATACGATGATTTACGTCACTCATGACCAAACTGAAGCCTTAACTTTTGCTGACAAGGTGGTGGTTATGTATGAGGGTGAGGTGGTTCAAATAGGCACGCCAGAGCAACTATTCGATGAGCCTGAGCATACGTTCGTCGGCTACTTTATTGGCTCGCCAGGTATGAATATTTTGCCAGGTTCAGTTTCCGGGAACACAGTGAACATGGCTGATCACAGTTTTAGTCTCGATAGGCACTACGAGCCCATAAGCGGTACAACCGAAATTGGAATACGCCCTGAATTTATACACGTGGCCGATGCTGCGAGCGCAGGCGCTAACGGCATGCCATTGCACGTTAAGGCGGTTGAAAATATCGGCCGACACAAAATAGTCAGAGGTAGTGTCAATGGGCACAACGTTGATGCGGTTATACAAGAAGATGCCAATGTCCCTGCGGAAGCATTTGCTGTGATTGATACCGCGCGGTTAAATGTGTATTCAAACTCTCACTTGGTGCGAGGGAGTCGATAATGGATAAGCCACTCAATAACAAGGCTTGGTTTTTTGTATTGCCGGTTTTTTTTCTTGTTGCCATCAGTGCCATTATTCCCCTGATGACCGTTGTGAACTATTCGTTCCAAGATACGTTTGGCAATAATCAATTCTTCTGGGTAGGTACGGAATGGTACACAGACGTACTCAGCTCCAGCCGCTTTCATGATGCACTGCTTCGTAACCTGATGTTCTCAGGCATCATTTTGGCCATTGAAATTCCGCTAGGTATAGCCATCGCGTTATCAATGCCGCGAAAAGGTATTTGGGTGCCGGTGTGTCTTATTTTAATGGCACTGCCATTACTGATTCCTTGGAATGTCGTTGGAACAATCTGGCAAGTGTTTGGCCGTGCAGATATTGGCCTGTTAGGGCATACCTTGGCTGAGCTTGGGGTGGACTACAACTACGCCACTAACGCTACCGATGCATGGATCACCATTGTTATTATGGATGTGTGGCATTGGACCAGCTTAGTCGTGTTGCTGTGTTATTCAGGTCTGGTTGCCATTCCTGAAGCTTACTATCAAGCAGCACGTATCGATGGTGCTTCGAAATGGAAAGTGTTTCGGTATATTCAATTACCAAAAATGCAGCGAGTATTATTAATAGCGGTGTTGCTACGGTTCATGGACAGTTTCATGATTTACACCGAGCCGTTTGTATTAACCGGTGGTGGGCCAGGTAACTCTACAACGTTCTTATCCATCGACTTGGTCAAGATGGCGATAGGTCAATTCGATTTAGGGCCTGCTGCTGCCATGTCCATTATTTACTTTCTCATAATTCTGCTGCTGTGTTGGGTGTTCTATACGTTAATGACCAACTTCGGTGTCGATGCACCAGAAAAGGAGGTTGATTGAACATGAATACCTCCACCGATGCCATGAACACTTCAGTCAACACCATATCGTTAGAAGGCGTACGAGCACCGATTAAACCAGGCGGCTCAAGCAACACACGCTGGGTAGTACCCACGCTATACATCGTGTTTTTGTTGTTGCCAATCTATTGGTTGGTGAACATGAGTTTCAAAACCAATCAAGAAATTTTGTCTATGTTCACTCTGTGGCCAGAGAATCCTACCTTACGCAACTACGCGGTCATTTTTAACGACCCGTCTTGGTACCGTGGCTACTTTAATTCCATGGCCTATGTGTTGATGAACATGGTCATATCTGTGGGTGTTGCCTTACCCGCAGCGTATGCATTTAGTCGCTATCGGTTTCTAGGTGACAAGCACATGTTCTTCTGGTTGCTAACAAACCGAATGGCGCCCCCGGCAGTGTTTGCCTTGCCGTTCTTTCAGTTGTATTCAGCCTTCGGCCTGTTCGATACTCACTTTGCTGTGGCTCTGGCGCATTGCTTGTTCAACGTGCCATTAGCGGTTTGGATTCTAGAAGGGTTCATGTCAGGTGTGCCACGTGAGATAGACGAAACTGCGTATATCGATGGCTATTCATTCCCGCGTTTTTTCATCAAAATATTCACACCACTCATTGCGTCCGGTATTGGTGTAGCAGCATTCTTTTGTTTTATGTTCTCCTGGGTGGAGCTGTTGCTGGCAAGAACGCTTACCGCAACAGATGCCAAACCCATTACGGCAATCATGACAAGAACGGTGTCGGCCTCCGGGCTTGATTGGGGTGTACTGGCCGCAGCCGGTGTGCTCACCATTATCCCAGGTGCATTGGTTATCTACTTTGTGCGTAATTACATCGCTAAAGGCTTTGCCTTGGGACGGGTGTAATCATGATCAATTTACAGACAAGAAGGAATCAGACAGGAGCGGTGTCTGCGGGCAGTTTGCGCTTCTTGGTTGGCATCGTTGTCTTTATCGCCGCGTTAGCGGGCATTGCCTACTTCTGGTTGCAGTCCGAGAATGCCCCAAATTTAGCGTGGATGGCTTGGACAAAACCGACCGCTATCTTTTTCAGCATTATTGTCTGCTTGTTGTTGTGCATGTGCATCTGGGAAGCGTTTAGCCCCGGTGGTGGCCCGCGCACAGGAATCCTACAGTTTGAAACAACTCGTGGAGACAGACTCTTTTTATCGCTGCTTGGCAGCGGATTCATCCATCTCGCTTGGCTAGCTTTTGTAGGGCCAGACTTGTGGAAAGCACTAGGAGTATCTATCGCCTATGCCTTGTTGGTATTTGCGTTGGTGTGACTGGTGTTGAGCTCTTACGCATAACTATCCATTAGGAGGAATACCATGCGTCATTTTAAGCAAGCCAAAACTGCAGTAGCAGTGGCGGTGTTTTTAAGTTGCTCTCATGCTGCGCAAGCAGACATGGCAGCAGCAGAGGAATTTTTAACCAATGAAGTAGGCGGACTATCAGTACTCAGTGCTGACGAACAAAAAGCGGAAATGCAGTGGTTTGTTGATGCTGCGAAGCCGTTTGCAGGTATGGATATCAAGGTGGTTTCAGAAACGATAACCACTCACGAGTATGAGTCCAAAGTGTTAGCACCAGCATTCACGGCTATCACAGGCATTAACGTTACTCACGATTTGATTGGTGAAGGTGATGTGGTTGAAAAACTACAGACACAAATGCAATCAGGTGAGAATATCTATGATGCGTATATCAACGATTCAGATCTTATCGGTACACACTGGCGCTACCAACAAGCCAGAAACTTAACCGATTGGATGGCAGGAGAAGGCGCTAGCGTCACACTGCCTACGTTGGACATCGACGACTTCATCGGAAAAGAATTCACCACGGGTCCTGACGGTAAGTTGTATCAATTACCTGATCAGCAGTTCGCTAACTTATATTGGTTCCGGTATGACTGGTTCAGCGATGACACAAACAAAGCCGACTTCAAAGAGAAGTACGGCTACGACCTCGGCGTGCCAGTAAACTGGTCTGCGTACGAGGATATTGCCGAGTTCTTCACCGGTCGCGAGATCGATGGTCAGAAAGTCTATGGCCATATGGACTACGGCAAGAAAGACCCTTCATTGGGTTGGAGATTCACCGATGCATGGTTGTCCATGGCGGGAAGCGGTGACAAGGGCGAGCCTAACGGATTGCCTGTTGATGAGTGGGGCATTCGCGTTAACGAGAACAGCCAGCCAGTAGGTTCGTGTGTTGCTCGTGGTGGTGACACCAATGGTCCTGCGGCTGTTTACTCCATTGCTAAGTACATCGAATGGCTCAACAAGTACGCACCACCTGAAGCTGCCGGTATGGTCTTTGGTGAAGCGGGTCCAGTACCTGCGCAAGGTGCTATTGCTCAGCAAATGTTCTGGTACACAGCTTTTACCGCTGACATGGTCAAAGACGGCATTCCTGTTGTCACAGAAGACGGCTCTCCTAAATGGCGTATGGCTCCAAGCCCGCACGGTGCTTATTGGGAAGAAGGCCAAAAGTTGGGATACCAAGATGCGGGTTCATGGACTCTCATGAAATCGACGCCGGTTGATCGTGCTAAAGCTGCATGGTTGTATGCTCAATTTGTCGTGTCTAAAACGGTTGACTTGAAAAAGGCACACACCGGCTTGACCTTCATTCGTGAAAGTACAATCCAGGATGAGAGCTTTACTGAGCGTGCGCCTAAACTAGGTGGCTTGATTGAGTTCTATCGTTCGCCAGCACGCGTACAATGGTCTCCTACAGGCACTAACGTTCCTGACTACCCTAAGCTTGCACAGTTGTGGTGGCAGAACATTGGTGATGCGTCTTCAGGTGCCAAAACACCTCAAGAAGCTATGGATGCATTGTGTCTTGCTCAAGAAAAAGTATTGGCACGTTTAGAGCGTGCTGGGGTCCAAGGCGATATTGGTCCTGTACTGAATGATGAGCAAGATCCTGAGTATTGGTTCGAACAACCGGGTGCGCCTAAAGCAAAGCTGGATAACGAAAAGCCAACACCAGAAACCATCGATTACGACGAACTGGTTAAAAGCTGGTCTGAGTGATCTAACTAGGGGTTTATTCCCTAAGCAGTGATGAATCGGCCCGCGCCTGAACACGAGTATTCGGTTGTCAGGTGTGGGCTGTTTCTTTTACACATACGTTAAAGGGCAGAAGCTGCAATGAGTACATATGATCTTGTCGTGATAGGCGGCGGGGTAAACGGGGCAGGAATTGCGCGCGATGCTGCGGGTCGTGGTCTGAAGGTATTGTTATGTGAGAAAGATGATCTTGCCCAGCACACATCCTCTGCCAGTACCAAGCTCATCCATGGCGGCTTGCGGTATCTAGAGCATTACGATTTCATGCTGGTGCGCCATGCCTTACAAGAGCGTGAGGTGTTGTTACAAGCAGCGCCGCATATCATCTGGCCATTGCGTTTCATATTGCCGCACCACAAGGCGCTTCGGCCGCGTTGGCTCATTCGCCTAGGCTTATTCTTATATGACAATATTGGTGGGCGAAAACTATTACCTTCATCTCATGGGGTTGATCTAACCACTCACGAGACTGGGGCTGCACTAAAAAAAGAATTTACAAAAGGCTTTGAGTACTCAGATTGTTGGGTTCAAGATGCACGGCTTGTAACGCTCAACGTTGTTGATGCTGCCGAACGTGGCTGTGATGTTCGGGTGCGCACGGAGTGCACGGACATCATTCGAGGCGATGGTCAGTGGCAAGTAAAGTTGCTGAGTCACTTAACGGGTCAAACCCAAACGGTTGATGCCAAGGCTATCGTTAATGCATCAGGTCCATGGGTGGATAAAACATTAGACCTGGACGAAGAGCACGATGCTCGCTACGACGTGCGCTTAGTTAAAGGCAGTCATGTTGTTGTACCTAAAATATTCGACCATCCTTACACGTACATTTTTCAAAATGCAGATAACCGCATATTGTTTGCTGTGCCTTATGAGACAGACTTTACGTTGCTGGGTACCACTGACGTAGAAATTCAAGCAGAGCCAGGTACAGAGAGTATCGAGGCTAGCGAGATTGAATACATTTGCTCCAATGCGAGTGAATATTTTGAAACACCTATTTCACCTGATGATGTGGTGTGGACGTATTCCGGTGTGCGTCCTTTGTACGACGATGCATCAGACAATGCATCCAAGGTGACGCGTGACTACAAACTGGATTTAGACACCCGCAAGGGTGCGCCCATATTGTCAGTCTATGGCGGCAAGATAACCACCTACCGAAAGCTTGCTGAACAAGCGGTCGATATGCTCAAGCCCGAGCTTGGCTTTACCGCTAAGGATTGGACTGCCCCAGTAGCGCTGCCTGGTGGTGATATTCCTAATGCTGATTTCGATAAATTCCTCATTCACTGCGCCTCACGGTTCGCATGGCTTGATGAAAGCTTGCTGCTCGATTACGCAAGAAACTATGGAACACGCATAGATACGTTGCTCGGTAACGTGCAGAGCGTTGCGCAACTAGGACATCATTTTGGTGGTCCACTTTATCAAATTGAAGTGGAGTACTTAATTGATAATGAGTGGGCCCGAACAGCGGAAGATATCCTGTGGCGTCGTAGTAAGAAAGGCCTGCATACGCCCAAAACGTGTGAGCAAGAGCTGCAAACATGGTTGGACGAACATTTCGATTTTAGTGATGAGGCTGAACCGGTTAAGCGGCGAGCTTAATCGTTTAACCACGACACAACAGCGGATACGCCGCTCACCTTCACCTATTTAGCTAGAGGCAGTTTTTCATCATGCGTTACCTTCATACAATGGTTCGTGTTCAGGACGTAGACGCCAGCCTGCATTTTTATTGTAATTTGCTCGGCATGGTTGAAACACGTCGTATCGATAGCGAAGGTGGGCGGTTCACACTCATCTTCTTAGCAGCAGATGCTGACGCTGCGGGTTCAACAGAGTCGCAATCACCTTTGTTAGAGCTGACCTACAACTGGCCTGAAGAAGGTAAAGCTGCTGAAGAATATTCTGGTGGTCGTAACTTTGGGCACTTGGCTTATAGAGTCGACAACATTTACGAGACTTG
>CALKLO010000102.1 GCA_937991945.1 uncultured Granulosicoccus sp. | reverse complement strand
TCGATTATGAAAAACGGCATGATCGAGCAATTGGACACACCCGACGTTATCTATTCCAAACCCTGCAACAAGTACGTTGCAGACTTTATCGGTTCACCAGCAATGAACTTGTTTAAAGGACAGATCAGTGGAAATACCTTTGTAGGTGAAGGATTCACTGTGAATGTCAAAGGTTATGAGTTTGCTTCCGATAATGAACACGACGGCGAAGCCTGGCTTGGTATTCGACCAGAACATATTGTCACCGGAGAGGCTGCAAACAGCACCACCTTTTCAAGTACTGCAGAGATCGACATTTTAGAGCCAATGGGTTCTGACACATTAGTCTGGATAGATTTTGCAGGACAATCTGTGCGCGTGCGCACCGAAGGCCAATCGGGCTTGAAGTCGAGTGAGACGCTGACCATCGGGTTTGACGCAGCACGACTACACCTTTTCGACATGCAAACAGAAACACGTCTCTAGAGCTTAAAACACATATTATGACTGTATCACTCCAATTGTATTCGATGCGCGACTGCCCAGACCAGATCGCCTTGTTAAGCCAACTCCCTACTATCGGAATTACTCGAGTCGAAGGTTATGGCGGCGTTTATGACGACCCAGCTGCCTACCGTGCAGCCATGGACGCAAACGGAATTACTATGCCGTCGGGCCACTTAGCGTTGGACGATATAGAAGCAGACTTTGATGCAATGATGCACATTGCGACGACCATGGGCATGACTAAAGTTTATGCACCGTATCTGGAAGAAAAGGATCGCCCAACAACAACCGCAGGCTACATCGCGTTAGCACAGCGACTGGATGCAGCTGCAAAACGCTTTGCTGAAAAAGGTATCCCTTTTGGCTGGCACAACCATGATTTTGAATTTGTAGCACTGGACGACGGCGTCATTCCGATGGACATCTTGTTAGAGCACGCCCCGACTATTAACTGGGAGGCAGACCTAGCTTGGATTGTTCGCGGCGGCAGCGATCCATTGGACTATATACAACGCTTTGGGAACCGCATGTCCGCTATCCACGTCAAGGACATTGCGGCTACTGGAACTAATGCTGAAGAGGACGGTTGGGCCGATCTTAGTGCGGGAACGATGGATTGGCTAACGCTTATAAAAGCGTGTCGGGCTCTCAATACGGATCTTATTTATATCCTTGAGCACGACAAGCCAAGCGATCCAGTAGCGTACGCGAGCCGTTCAGCGGCTGCGTTCAACACATTGTGGGAGGCAAGCAATGTCTAAGAATTTGGGAGTTGGCATTATTGGCTGCGGCAATATTTCAGCAGCGTATCTCGAGCTGTCTTCGTTGTTTAAAGGCTACGACATACTCGCGGTGGCCGATATCAATATGGATAACGCCAATGAGCGAGCGGCCGAGTTCGATGTGCGCGCGCACACGGTTGACGAGCTACTCGCAGCAGATGACATTGATCTGGTCATCAACCTGACAATCCCCTTGGCGCATGTGGACGTGTCGCGTGCGATCTTGCAGGCTGGCAAACATGTCTACTCTGAAAAACCTTTTGTGTTAAGCCTTGCAGAGGCACAAGAGTTGAATGACATTGCAAAGACCAATGGACTTCGCATTGGCTCTGCACCTGACACGTTTTTGGGTGCAAGCCACCAGCTTGCACGCAAGCTTATTGATGCAGGCGACATTGGAACCGTCACGTCTGGGACAGCTGTTGTCATGTCGGCTGGAATGGAAGATTGGCATCCGAACCCTGATTTCTTTTTTAAAAAAGGTGGCGGACCTATCCTTGATATGGGGCCGTATTATTTGTGCAACCTCATTCAATTGTTGGGACCGGTAAAGCAGGTAACAAGTTTTACCAGCATTGTGAGAAAAACTCGCACCATTGCCAACGGGCCGCGTGACGGTGAACACGTACCCGTTGAAACGCCAACAACCATTCATGCGCTATTGGCGTTTGAAAGCGGCGCCATCATCACATTGCTAGCCAGCTGGGATGTCCGTACAACTAATCATCCCATCATGGAGCTGTATGGCTCTGAGGGGACAATGAGCATCCCTGATCCGAATTTTTTCGGTGGTGCTTTGAGTGTAAAAGTAAATGACGAGGACGACGCCGTTGAACACGAGTGGGATCACCCATTCGCCGTGCCGAACTTTGAGGAGACTCAAGCTAATTATCGCGGTGCGGGTTTGGCTGATATGGCCTTGTCTATTACGGCCGGACATGCCCATCGGTGCGGGCCTGAATTCGCAACACATGTGATTGAAGTGATGACAGCTATTTTGACAGCGGGCGAAACAAGTCAAGTACTAAGCATGTCAACAAGCTGCGAACGACCCGATGCGTTGGGACCAGATCAAGCACGCGCTTTGATGGTTTGATATCGATTAGTGGGGAATAATGAGTGGGGATTAAAATGAATAGTTCGATAAAAGGTCCAGCAGTATTTCTGGCTCAATTTTTGGGTGATGAGGCTCCGTTTAATTCTTTGCCTTCCATTGTTAAATGGGCGGCAGATCTTGGTTATAAAGGCGTGCAAATTCCCACGTGGGATGCACGGGTATTTGACTTAGAAAAAGCAGCTGTTAGTAAAACCTACTGCGATGAAATTGCAGGGGTCTGTGCCGAACATGGCGTTACCATCACGGAACTGTCGACGCATTTACAAAGCCAACTTGTCGCAGTGCACCCTGCATACGACGTAGCGTTCGACGCCTTTGCGCCTGCACACTTGCATGGCAAACCTGCACAGCGCCAAGCATGGGCAGTTGATCAAGTTATTGCAGCAGCCAAAGCGTCGAAAAACTTAGGACTCACAGGATCTGTTGGGTTCACAGGTTCACTGGCGTTCCCGTATCTCTACCCTTGGCCACAACGACCCGCTGGCTTGATAGAAGAGGCGTTTAGCGAACTTGCTCGCCGCTGGAAACCCATTTTGGATATCTATGACGAGAACGGTGTCGATCTTGGTTTTGAAATTCACCCAGGCGAAGATGTGTTTGATGGTGCAACGTTTGAGCGTTTTCTAGAGGCGCTAGATAATCACTCGCGCTGCATGATTACCTATGACCCATCCCACTTCTTGTTGCAACAGATGGACTACCTGGCCTTTATTGATATCTACCATGAAAGGATTAGCGCGTTTCATGTCAAAGACGCTGAGTTCAATCCAACGGGCCGGCAAGGTGTTTATTCCGGATACGCGGATTGGACAGATCGCGCAGGCAGGTTTCGCTCACTGGGAGACGGACAAATTGACTTCAAGGGCATATTCTCGCGGCTTACGCAATATGGCTTTGATGGTTGGGCCGTATTGGAATGGGAGTGCTGCCTGAAACACCCTGAACAAGGTGCTGCAGAGGGTGCGCCTTTTATCGCTGAGCATATAATCACAAAGACGGACAAAGCGTTCGATGATTTTGCAGGCGGCGACTCTGATAACGCTGCACTGCGTAACATGATGGGATTTTAAGCGTATGACTCCTCTTAAACTGGGAATGGTTGGTGGTGGGCAGGGCGCGTTTATTGGTGGCGTACATCGCATGGCATCGCGACTAGATGGCTGTTTTGATCTGGTAGCAGGCGCCTTTGCCTCAGACCCTGCACGTGCTCATGCCTCTGCCGCCGAATTAGGTGTGAGTGCTGAGCGATCCTATGCAGACTACAAGGCCATGGCAACGGCTGAGGCAGCGCGGCCTGATGGCATTGATGCTGTATCCATTGTGACGCCTAATCATCTGCACGGACCAATAGCAGAAGCATTTTTGGCTGAAGGCATTCATGTGATTTGCGATAAACCCATGACAGCAACGTTGGCACAGGCGGAATCGTTGTTAGCGGTTGCTGAGCAATCTAAAGCTCACTTTTTTCTAACCCATAACTATACGGGCTACCCGCTAATTCGCCAGGCGCGAGAGATGGTGGGTGAGGGCGTGTTGGGAGACATAAGGATCGTTCAAGCCGAATACTTACAAGACTGGTTGTCGAGTGCACCCGCCCCTGATAACAAGCAGGCGGCGTGGCGAACGGATCCCAAGCAATCGGGCGGCGGTGCAATTGGAGATATTGGAACTCATGCCTATAACCTGGCCAGCTTCGTCACAGGTTTGCCGACTCAGCAATTGAGCGCCACGTTGTCTACCCATGTGGCAGGACGATTAGTGGATGACGACGCGCGCGTGTCTTTGCAATTTGAGGGTGGTGCGCGCGGGTATATTTGGGCAAGCCAAGTGGCCATCGGCAATGAGAATAATCTTACCCTGGCAATCTACGGCACTAAAGCGTCGATTCGCTGGGCTCAAGAAAATCCTAATATCCTATGGTTCACGCCAGTGGGTGGTGCCCCTCAAATGATTACCAGAGGCAGCGCTTCAGCCTCCCCAGCGGCGGCAGCTGTTACGCGTATTCCTGCAGGTCATCCGGAAGGCTATCTTGAGGCCTTTGCTACTCTCTACCGAGAGGCTGCGAACGTGATAAACGCCAACTCAGAAACTGATAATAATAATGCTGTGATAGGCATTGCGCAGGGGATGGACGGTATGCGTTTTGTTGATGCATGCATACGATCTTCGAACGATGGAGCGGCTTGGATTACGCTATAGCGTGATAGGCCAGATGTGTTCGACGCTGCAACGGCAATTAAACAACATCGTATTGCACAGCCTATTTGCTATGCAATACGACGTTGTCGATACAGTATTTTTCAGTCTTAGCAATACTACTTACAGTAGTTCTACAACCAGAACGTACGCATCGGTAGGGTCTAGGTAACTCGGTAAATCTTCAGTGCCTACGGGTAGAATCACTTGCATAGTTTCACCCAATGAACGGCCTAGAAGCGATTTAGCCAAGTAATCGGGAATAGGGTAGTTGTCCGATATACCCGCTTCCACTGTATGTGCTTCTGCAAATTGTGAAGATGATTCCACTAACTGACCGCCTTCCCAGCTAAACATGTCGTACTTCAGTACGACGGAATCACCAAAACCGATGGAAGCACCGTTGCCAGCCGAGATGGATTTTCGTGCTGCGAATGTTGGCGCGTCACTGCTTGGGATAGCCAGTGTAATCGCACCGTTGACATAGCTGGCTACTGGAAAAGTAAACTCGCTATTTGATCTGGCAACAATGCCACCCGATACTTTGGTCGCTTCGCTGACTAAGCTTGCGTCAGAAACGTCGATACTCTCTGTAGAAACACCAATACTTTCTGCAGCAACGTTTGCACTTTCGTTAGTGGCATCAATGGTTTCGCCAGATTGGTCTATAGCACTAATTGCTTGAGCGCCGCTATCACCGCCGCCGCAGCCACTTAAAAGCAGTGCAGTGGTAATTAAGCTTGCGCCAAAAATTGTAGATTTATTTACGTAATGCATTTTTAATTTCCTGATCATTTGTATCGTGTTGACCAACACCCATAGACACTATGGGTGTTGGTTTTCTACGATATTAATCGTTGGCTATTACTTCGAAGCCTGGTTAATAGGAGTTGCTGAGAACCATAAGTCACGCATTAGCATAGTGCTGCCATCTTTCAAAGATGCACGAGTTGTGTACTTATAGTGATCAACGGACAGGCTTTCGATAAAATGCGTATCGAGTGAAGTTACTTCAGCTGCATCTACCATGGCGTTGCTATTGCTATCAATCCAAATTGCCAGGTTCTGCAATTCGTCACCAGAAAGCTGACCATCCTGGTTAGCGTCTTCTAGCGCCAGTTTGCTAAATCCATCAGCAAACTGTCCGCCGACATCACCAAACAAATGTTCACCAGACATGACTTTTCCAAAGTGTTTGTTGATAAGAATGCCATCGCTTGGGCTAAACCATTCACCTAAGTTTTCGTTGACACCGTTTCCATCAATATCGAAACTGAAGGTTCCAGCTATCGTCTCAACATGACCGTTGCGATCAACATCAAGTGCAATTGGTGTAACGTTTCTAATGATGCACTCTGTAGGGGCAGACTCTAAACCGTTCTCAACTGCAGTCACATATTTTACAGCCAATGCATCGATTCCATGGATTCCATTCTTGAATGCCAAATGAGTGGTGCGACGAACTGCATCGTCGTTGAGCACCGTACTCATCAGAACCATGTCTTCGTCATATAAATTAAATGATGATGCAAAGTCGTCGATTGCTAAATCAGTTGATGGTAATAAATCAATGTGAAGTTTGTCCGCATTTGAGTCCTCTGTACCAATAGATGCGTAGCAAAAAGGTATTGATGCAGGTGCGCCTGAATCAACGGTAACTACTTCTTCAATAGTTACCGTCACCTCTGCGGTGTCATAAGATCCACAGGTTCCACGTAAACCATATTCAATGGAATAAGTTCCAGTGTCAGTCGTGTCAAGTATGGTAATTTCCCCCGTTGCCGTATCAAGGGTTACTTCGCCAGGTACGTTGTGACCAATCAATGTCACTTCTTCGATTTCAGCGTTGCAAGCCGCATCGTTGTCAGCAACTGAAATGTACAAACTTTCACCTACTTCGCCTGTGATTTCGTCGTCGTTTGCAACAGTTGGGTCAAGTGCAACAGCTGTTTTGTTCAGACCAGCGTTTGCCCAGCCAAAGGTACACATGTTAGCGGCTCCAGTATTTCTATCCTGTGGCAATGTAATTACCGGTGATTTACCGTTTTCATTGACAAAACTACTGGCTGCATTTGTTGCGGTGTCGCCTGTGATGTAGGTGTAGCCATCAGGTGCGATTACCCATAGTCTGTAGTCACCAGCAACCAGGTTTTCGAAAACGTAGCGACCGGTGTCGTCTGTGTATAGAACATCGTAATCACTAGTCGCTTGGTTCGTTAGAAATGCTTTTACACCAGATAGATATTCTCTATCGGTACCATCGCCATCGGTAAACCATGTGCGACCACAAACAACGTTGTCTGCTGGCTCTTCAAAGACCTCGGCTGCTTTGTAGCCAACATTTTGAACGACATTTGGCACAGTTTCAGTAAGGCAAACCTCAGGAGTAAGACCGGTGATGTCTGCAACATTGTGTTCACCTGAGCTTGTAACTTGTAGTGTGGCGTCTGCTGGTGTGAGCTGAACTTGGTAGCAGTTGTCTATATCGAGGCCATAGAAGAAGTACTGCCCCTTAGCGTTCGTTGTGGTTTGTTCAATCGAAACACCTTCGAATAAGAGATCTGCGGTATTTGACTGAATGACCGATTCACCTGTGTCTCTTACGCCATTGTCATTCTCATCAAACCATGTGGTGCCAACAATCGAACCGTCAACAGGTATTGCTGTCGGGTTAGATAGTTGTAGCGCGCAGTCTTGAAATCCTGTGCCTGCTAATCCGTAGATGCCTACAGCGGCAGTTGTTGTATTAGCGGGTGCTAGTAGTTCAACAGAATAGGCTGCGCCGTCTACGTTTTCAAAAATTTCAGTGGTCTCGGTGGCAAGCGTTTCACCATTGTCGTTTTGAAACGCTAACGTTATGCTGGAGTACTTTAGTGAGGAAACACCACACGTTAGTTTGTACGTTTCTTCGGCGGTTGCATCCGTTAAACGATACGCACAGCCTTCATCTGATAGATGCTCTTCGTCGAAATTTTCGTCCGAGCCTGATACTAGTGTGGAACCGGCACAGTCCAGCCAGTCCGATGTGACATTTGAGTCAGTCAGTAAGCTGTCTGATACTACTGCTAGCGCTGAGGTGCTCGCTAGAAGGAGCGAGACTCCTGATACCAATACTGTAAATTTATACTTTTCCATCAAAGATCCTGGCGATTTAATTTTCTGAGGTCGATGAAACAAGGCTGTAGTGCGATTAAGACCTTGTTTCTGTTCCGATTCGTATTAACGATGAGAGGTAAAAAAATTGCTTTTCTCGTGATACTTGAAGCGGCCAGATAGAGAGAAACTTGGGTGTTTTGCTGTGGAGGCATTGATCAATAGGGTGATATTGATGTAAACAAATGTTTCCGCGTAACGGTTTTTCGTTTTAACCTAGGCTATCAGCGAGAGGTTATTCTT
>CALKLO010000101.1 GCA_937991945.1 uncultured Granulosicoccus sp. | reverse complement strand
TCTTCAGTAGCGGTTTCAGTTGCATCGGCTGCTTCTTCAGTCGCGTCCTCTGCTGCGCCTTCTACTGCATCAGTCGCCGTTTCAGTTGCATCGGCTGCTTCTTCAGTCGCGTCCTCTGCTGCGCCTTCTACTGCATCAGTCGCCGTTTCAGTTGCATCAGCTGCTTCTTCAGTCGCGTCCTCTGCTGCGCCTTCTACTGCATCAGTCGCCGTTTCAGTTGCATCGGCTGCTTCTTCAGTAGCGTCCTCTGCTGCACCTTCAACCGCATCGGTAGCCGTTTCAGTTGCATCAGCTGCTTCTTCAGTCGCGTCGTCCGCTGCGCCTTCTACTGCATCAGTGGCCGTTTCAGTTGCATCAGCTGCTTCTTCAGTCGCGTCCTCTGCTGCACCTTCTACTGCATCAGTAGCGGTTTCAGTTGCATCAGCTGCTTCTTCAGTCGCGTCCTCTGCTGCGCCTTCTACTGCATCAGTAGCAGTTTCAGTTGCATCAGCTGCTGCATCAGTCGCGTCCTCTGCTGCACCTTCAACTGCATCAGTTCCTGCGACTACTGCGCCAGTTACGCCTGCAGCAACCGCTGCAACAGCACCTGTAGCTGCATCTTTCGCATCAGTTGCGA
Organism: uncultured Granulosicoccus sp.; assembly: GCA_937991945.1. Lineage (GTDB taxonomy): Bacteria > Pseudomonadota > Gammaproteobacteria > Granulosicoccales > Granulosicoccaceae > Granulosicoccus. Next base: position 12,752 of record CALKLO010000101.1, on the reverse strand, counting down.
CTTCTGCAACTGCGTCAGTAGCGCCCTCAACAGCGTCAACTGCTGCATCTTTAACGTCAGTTGCCGTATCAACAACAGCGTCAACTGCATCGCTTGCAGCATCTGCAGCGCCTTCTACTGCATCTGCAGCTGCATCCGTTGCACCTTCAACAGCATCAGCAGCTGCATCCGTTGCGCCTTCAACAGCATCAGTAGCTGCATCCGTTGCGCCTTCAACAGCATCTGCAGCTGCATCCGTTGCGCCTTCAACAGCGTCAGTAGTTGCATCTGCAGCACCTTCAACAGCGTCAGTAGCTGCATCTGTTGCGTCAGCTGCTTCGCTGCTAACTGCTTCTTGTACGTCTGCTACGGATTCGTCCGATTCTTTACCACTGAATAGGTTTAATCCAATCCAGCCCAAAATTAATACTGCTGCAATGGGAAGAATTTTTTTCCACATCGGTTGTTTACCTCCATTTCTTGATGAGTTTCCACCAGTACCGCCGAAATTAGTGACAGACACCGTGGGATTTGTAGTGTTGCTAGAAACTAACAGGAATAGAGAGCGTAATAAACCGTTCGCGTGAAACATATTGTGTCCAAAAGTAGCTAACTGATATGCATCAGGCGATAGTTACACGATCGTCCAAGTACGCGTCTTGAATAGCATGCAACAATGCAACACCGTCTTTCATGTCTTTTTGGAATGCTTTGCGTCCAGAAATGAGACCCATGCCACCTGCTCGCTTATTAATGACAGCTGTGCGGACTGCTTGAGCCAAATCATTATCACCAGAACCACCACCCGAGTTAATTAATCCTGCTCGGCCCATATAACAGTTGGCCACTTGGTATCGCACTAAATCAACTGGATGATCTGTTGTGAGCTCTGAATACACTTTAGGGTGAGTGTTACCGAAACCGATCGCATTATAGCCACCGTTATTTTCAGCCTGCTTCTGCTTGACGATATCTGCTTGTATCGTACTAGCGAGGTGATTCGCTTGCCCCGTCAAATCAGCGGACACATGATAGTCGACACCATCTTTTTTGAATTCTGAGTTACGAAGATAAGCCCACAGTACTGTTGTCATTCCTAACTCATGAGCACGATAGAACGCTTCTGATATCTCTTGTATTTGACGACGAGAGTCGTGCGAACCAAAGTATATCGTGGCACCTACTGCCAAAGCACCAAGGTCAAACGCCTGCTCAACTTGAGCAAATAACGTTTGTTCGTACATAGCAGGCAAAGTAAGCGTTTCGTTGTGGTTGAGTTTGACCATGAACGGAATGCGATGCGCGTATTTTCTAGAAACAGCGCCCAACACACCTAACGTAGAAGCAACACAGTTGCAGCCACCTTCAATGGCCAACTCTACGATGTTAGCTGGGTCGAAATAAATCGGGTTAGGCGCAAACGATGCACCCGCGGAATGCTCAATACCTTGATCAACTGGAAGCATCGACATATAGCCAGTACCACCTAAACGCCCTGCATTGAACAACTGCTGCATGGCTCGCATAGTGCCAGCACCACGATCACTTACACCCATGACGCGGCTAACGTAGTCAGTGCCCGGAAGCTGAACCAGCTCTTTTGGCAGCCCCTTACACGTGTGATCTAGTAGGTATTCGGCTTCGTCGCCGAGCAGTGAAATAGTGTCAGTCATGTTAGTTCCGTCCAAAGTTGTCTTAGCTCAGCGTATCGCGAGCAGTAAATTTCGAGATAAATTCGGGACAAATTAATGCGCAGAGCGGGCTTTCAACATGGCCACTGCTGGCAACGTCTTGCCTTCGAGGAACTCAAGAAACGCTCCACCACCGGTGGATATATAGGAAACCTGCTCCTCGATACCATACTTATCGACAGCTGCAAGCGTGTCTCCACCCCCAGCTATAGAGAAAGCCGAAGATGAGGCCACTGCCTCAGCTAACGCGCGGGTTCCATGGCTGAACGCATCAATTTCGAACACCCCAACTGGGCCATTCCAAACAATAGTGCCAGCGTCTCGGAGCAAATCAGCATAAGACGCTGCTGTTTCCGGTCCAATATCTAAAATTAATTCATCTGCCTGAACAGCGCCTGCTGCTCGAGTGATCGCAACCGCATCATCTGAGAACTCTGTCGCACAAACAACGTCAACAGGCACAGGAATGGCGGCACCTCGGGCTTCAGCCTGACTCATGAGCATGGCAGCATTGGAGGTTAGATCGGCTTCATAGAGTGATTTGCCCACCTCATGACCGGCGGCAGCAATAAAGGTATTAGCAATACCACCACCGACAATTAACTGGTCAACTTTGTCAGCTAACGATTCAAGAACCGTCAGCTTCGTTGATACTTTGGATCCGCCGACGATAGCGACCAATGGGCGTTTAGGGTTATCTAGAGCGGCGCTAAGAGCGTCTAGCTCTGCCGCTAGAAGCGGCCCCGCGCATGACACCGGCGCATGCATACCAACACTATGGGTTGAGGCTTGTGCTCTGTGAGCAGTCCCAAACGCATCCATTGCATAGACATCGCACAACGAAGCGTAGAGCTTACCCAGGCTTTCATCGTCAGCCTTTTCACCCTTGTTGAATCTTACGTTTTCGAGCAGAACAACCTCTCCTTCCGATACTTGAGGTGCTGCGTCTAAATAGTTACTAACGAGCCGCACTGGCTGTCCCAGTAATTCGCTGAGTCTATCGGCAACAGGTTGTAGCGAAGACTCTGCATCCGGCTGACCTTCTATGGGACGTCCCAAATGGGACATCACCATAACCTTTGCACCTGCCTCTATCGCGTACTGCAAGGTTGGCACTGAAGCACGTATTCTCTTGTCGGATGTTATTACGCCATCTTTAAGCGGTACGTTCAGGTCTTGACGGATCAGCACACGCTGACCCGACAAAGGAAGTTCGTTCAATAAATTCATATTTACGCGTTCATTACGGCCAACGTCGTATCTAGCATACGACACGAGAAACCCCACTCGTTGTCGTACCAGCTGCACGCCTTGACCAAATTACCTTCCAATACTCGCGTCATGCCAGCATCAAAGTTTGATGATGTCGATGTGTGGTTAAAATCGATAGACACCAACGGAGCTTCGTTATAAGCAAGAATTTTTCCATCTGCTGCATTTTTAACAATACTGTTAATTTCTTCAACAGACGTGTCCCGACCTGCAGTAAAGGTCAGATCAACAATAGACACGTTGATAGTCGGTACTCGCATAGCAAAACCATCGAGCTTTCCGTTCAACGCTGGCAACACCAGCCCTACAGCTTTAGCAGCTCCAGTGGTGGTGGGAATCATCGACATAGTAGCAGAACGCGCTCTACGAAGATCTGTGTGGTAAACATCAGTCAACACTTGATCGTTGGTATAAGCATGGATAGTCGTCATGAGTCCACGTTGAATCCCAACGGTATCATGCAGCACTTTAGCCAGCGGGGCCAGACAGTTAGTAGTACAAGAGGCGTTAGAAATAATTTGATCTGTAGACTTTAGATCGCCTTCGTTTACACCAAAAACAATCGTTGCATCAATATCAGAAGCACCAGGTGCTGAGATAATGACTTTTTTAGCACCAGCCTGAAGATGCATCCCTGCTTTTTCGCGGTTTTTAAATAAACCTGTGCATTCGAGAACAACATCCACGTCTAACTCTTTCCACGGCAGTTTGGAAGGATCGCGTTCGGCGAATACTTTTAATCGATCACCGTTGATAACTAAAAAATCACCATCGATGGATACTTCACCAGGAAATCTACCGTGCGCGGTGTCGTACTGCGTTAAATGCGCATTGGTTGCAGCATCACCCAAGTCGTTAATGGCAACCACATCAAATTCTTCGCTACGATTCAGTTCGTGAATCGCGCGAAGAATGTTGCGACCGATGCGGCCATAGCCATTGATTGCAATCTTTACTGCCATTTTTGTTTTATCCTTTTAATGTTGTACATTGAAAACACAATTATGCGATCAGCATCAGCTGTTTACTGAGCTGATCACACCCCTCCTTTGAAATTGTTTTTGCAAATCCTTTTGCATCTCAAGTCTACAACTAGCTGGAAGCTTTAACTAATACGGAAACCCGCTCAACTAACGCCTCAGTTGTTATTCCAAAATGCTTGTATACCTCGCTAGCAGGGCCTGATTCGCCAAAGGTGCTGATACCCATAACGTCACCGTCTAGCCCTACGTACTTTCTCCATAGATCCGGCATACCTGCTTCTACTGCCATGCGCACTTTTAGTGCAGGCGGTAAAACAGAGTCACGATAAGCTTGATCTTGAGAATCAAACTTGTCAGTAGATGGCATAGACACGACACGTACAGCAACGTTCGCTGCACTTAATTTCTCACAAGCTTCCATCGCCATACCGACTTCAGAACCTGTAGCAATAATAATGGCTTGCGGCGCTGTTGCAGGCTCATGCAACACATACCCACCACGCTCAACGTTAGCAAGCTGCTCAGCTGATCGTTCTTGATGAGTAAGACCTTGACGACTAAAGATCAGACTCGACGGGCCATCTTTTCGTTCCACTGACACTTTCCACGCAATAGCAGATTCAACGGCATCGCATGGACGCCAAACCGACATATTAGGCATGAGTCTTAGACACGCTGTTTGCTCAACCGGTTGATGAGTGGGTCCGTCTTCGCCCAAACCAATTGAATCGTGCGTGAAAACAAAGATATTCTGCAACTTCATCAATGAAGCCATGCGTAAAGCATTGCGACTGTACTCAGAGAACATAAGAAACGTCGCTGAGTAAGGGATGAAACCGCCGTGCAAACACATACCATTCGTCATGGCCGTCATGGCAAATTCACGCACGCCGTAGTTCAGGTAGTTGCCTGCAGGATCATCATGAATGACTTTAGAGCCACTCCAGATAGTCAGGTTAGACCCGGCTAAATCTGCTGAACCGCCTAGAAATTCTGGCAACAAAGGACCGAAACCGTTTAGCGCATTTTGCGACGCTTTGCGTGAAGCGATCGTTTCTGCTTTCTCTACCACTGACTGAACATAGGCTGCCGCATCAGCTTGCCAGTTGTCAGGCAAATCGCCAGCCATACGCCGTTCGAATTCCGTAGCGAGTGCTGGGTTGGCTGCCTTATAAGCATCGAATGTAGTCTGCCACGCCGCTTCCTTTTGCTCACCAGCATCGCGCGCATTCCAAGCAGCGTAAACCTCGTTAGGCACTTCAAAAGGTCCGTACTTCCAACCCAACTGAGCCTTAGCGAGAGTGATTTCTTCAGCACCTAGCGGAGCGCCATGACTACTCTCTTTGCCACCTTTGTTAGGCGAACCAAAACCGATAGTGGTACGGGCGCATATCAGAGTCGGCTTGCCAGTCTCAGCCTTGGCCGCAGCAATAGCCGCTTTAATTGAATCGCTGTCATGACCATCTACCGCTGGAATGACGTGCCAGCCATAAGCTTCAAAACGCTGTGGTGTGTTGTCGGTGAACCAGCCCTCTACCTGACCGTCGATGGAAATACCGTTGTCATCATAGATGGCTATTAGTTTGCCCAAACCTAAAGTACCTGCCAGCGAACACGCCTCGTGAGAGATGCCTTCCATTAGGCAACCATCGCCTAGGAACACCCAAGTGTGGTGATCAACAATGGTGTGATCGGCGGTATTAAATTGCGCTCCAAGCGTTCTTTCAGCGACAGCCATTCCGACTGCATTAGCAATACCCTGCCCCAACGGACCCGTTGTGGTCTCAACACCCGGCGCGTAGCCGTACTCAGGATGACCTGGTGTTTTGGAATGCAACTGCCGGAAATTCTTCAGCTCCTCGATAGGGAGGTCGTATCCGGCCAAGTGTAATAGTGAATACAACAGCATGGAAGCATGGCCGTTTGAGAGTACAAAACGGTCTCGATCTGCCCAATTTGGATTAGCAGGGTTGTGCGACAGATAATCGTTCCAAAGCACCTCTGCGATATCAGCCATACCCATTGGAGCACCCGGATGACCTGAGTTGGCCTGCTGAACAGCATCCATACTCAAAGCTCTAACGGCATTTGCGACTTCACGGCGTGTAGTCATAAGACAACGATCTCCTGAATGACAAAACTTAAGGCTAAATTCGAGTGATAGCGGCCTCTGAGCCCGCCAACTGAATGGCCCATTATAAGCGACGAGGGCTCTTTAATTTGACCCAAGTGGCAATATGTTCCCTGCGCAGCAAGGAGCGGCACGTTGAAATCGGACATTTTTTACATATTTCTGTCCGATTACGAATTTTTTCACTACAAATCAGCATGCCGTCGAGTATAATTGGGGGTTACGCTGACAGCAGAGACTATATGACCGCTCGCATCGCAATGGACAAGTCCCAACAGTCCAGCCTAAAACAACTCATTTCCAAAGGCAAGGAACAGGGATTCCTGACCTACGCCGAAGTAAATGATCACCTGCCCGAAGGAATCGTAGATCCTGAGCAGGTAGAAGAAATCATCGCCATGATCGCCGATATGGGCATCACGGTTGGAGAAGTTGCTCCAGAAGCTGATTCGCTTATCCTCTCGGACAAAAATTCGAGCGCTGATGACGACGCAGCCGATGAAGCTGCTGCCGTACTAGCAACGGTGGATGGTGAGTTTGGCCGGACAACAGATCCAGTGCGCATGTACATGCGTGAGATGGGTACCGTTGAGCTACTGACACGTGAAGGCGAAATTGAAATCGCCAAACGTATCGAAGACGGCTTAAAGCAAGTGCTTCGTGCTCTGGGCAACTACCCTGAGACGATCAACCTTTTGCTGGAGCGATACCAGCAAGTTCAAGAAGAAAAGCTTCGCTTCACTGACATCATCGTCAATTTTGCAGAAACTTCTGACGAAATTAAGGTTGCTAAGCCACCGTCTGACGATGACGACGATGATGAAGTAGTAGACACGGGCCCTGATTTAGAAGAAATCAAACGCCGAATGATGGCTATGCAAAAAGCCTACGGTAAAGCACTTAAATCAATTGACTCCGCTGGTGGAATTCAGGATTTAGCAGGCAAGGCGGATATGGAAGCTGTGTCCGATATCTTCTTGGAATTCAAATACGCCCCAGCCTTCGTAGCCACGCTAGTTGCTGGCTTGCGCGGTCAAGTCGAGCGCATTCGCTCACTTGAGCGTCAGATTCGTGACATGTGCGTCAAGCAGTGCAAGATGCCACGTGGTGCTTTTATTCAAAGCTTTCCAGGCCATGAAACTGATCCAGAATGGTTGAACACTGTTATTGCAACCGGCAAGCCTTACACCGCTGCTCTAGAAGAACGCCGCACAGAGATCGAAATGCTGCAAACGCGTATTCAACAGATTTGTGTCAGCAGCTTGTTGCCGATCAATCATATTAAAGAAATCAATCGTAAGATGACGATCGGCGAAACGAAAGCTCGCCGTGCTAAGAAGGAAATGGTTGAAGCCAACCTTCGATTGGTTATCTCGATTGCTAAGAAGTACACCAACCGTGGCCTGCAGTTCCTCGATCTGATCCAGGAAGGCAACATTGGACTGATGAAAGCGGTAGACAAGTTTGAATACCGTCGTGGCTACAAGTTCTCCACATACGCTACGTGGTGGATTCGTCAGGCTATTACCCGCTCTATTGCAGATCAGGCGCGCACCATTCGTATTCCTGTGCACATGATTGAAACGATCAACAAGCTCAACCGTATTTCACGGCAGATGCTTCAGGTTATGGGTCGTGAGGCCACACCTGAAGAACTCGCTGAGAAGATGGAGATGCCTGAAGATAAGATCCGCAAGGTACTCAAAATTGCCAAAGAGCCTATCTCCATGGAGACGCCTATTGGCGACGATGAAGATTCGCACTTGGGTGACTTTATTGAAGATCAAAACATCCTATCCCCGGTTGAAACTGCAACAGGCTTAGGACTGGGCGAGACTACTCACGAAGTACTAGCCAGCCTCACACCACGTGAAGCGAAGGTACTGCGTATGCGTTTCGGTATAGACATGAACACCGACCACACGTTGGAAGAAGTGGGCAAGCAATTCGACGTTACTCGTGAGCGTATACGTCAAATTGAAGCGAAAGCACTTAGAAAGCTTCGCCACCCTACTCGTTCAGAGCAACTACGAAGCTTCCTAGATAACAATCAGGAATAATTTTTTCGCAGTTCGCCCACGCAGTAATTCTGGTGGGGCTATAATGCCCCACCTTAGTTTGTATTAGCTTGTTCGAGGAATGACTCCTCGTAAGTTATGTTTAGGTACGAAAATGGCAGTATTATCTGCCAGTGTAATCAGATGTGACGGCAGGATGCCGGTAGTGAACCCTTTACGGGGCCTGTAGCTCAGTTGGTTAGAGCAGGGGACTCATAATCCCTTGGTCGCAAGTTCGAGTCTTGCCGGGCCCACCACTTCCTTAGTACAGAAAGACACCACCGCAAGCGGCGTCATTATCAACAATGACTTCGGCTAAAACAGCCTGCCCTGCGAAGGCTCATCGCACAGCCCTGGTCCACGCCATTGGAATTCGTCTAACCCGACTTTTCCGGCTGAGAACAAAACGCCCTCCGCCGCCAATAAATCTCTTTGCCTCGCAGCCTCAGCTCTCTCGCTAATTTTGCCCTGCGAATTGATAACGCGCTGCCAAGGCACATCAACAGGGCAAGCGGCCATGGCCAACCCCACCCAACGCGAAGCAGACAGCTGATAATCTTCATCACTGACACTTTCAGGTTGCGGAAGCATTTTGGCAACTTGTCCGTAGGTAGCGACCTTCCCATAGGGAATTTCACGCACTAACGCCCAGACCTGATCGTAGTAAAGCTGCTTGTTGGGTGGAGGCAGGTAGTTCATTGGGTGCTCGAGTTAGGAGTAGATGCACCCTAGTAAGGACAGGGATTCTCAGCTTGATCAAACATAGGCGCGATGTCGTTTAAGTCTGACCAATCACCAGTGAGCGATGCGCCTCCCAGAGAAATTGCGCAAGACTCCGATATCCAGATGTTATTGGATCCAACGACCCAACGAAATTCATCTTTGTCATCTCTGGCGAAAACGTAGCCACTTGCTGGCAGAGTAACGCCACCCTCCCCTACAGATGACCCGTCACACGGATTTTCCGCTTGATCAAAACCTGGGGCGATAGCGTTTAGTTCGCTCCAATTTCCGGTTTGAGTAGCGCCGCCAAGACTGGAGGCGCATTCGCTGTTGATCCAAATATTGTTGGACCCGAGCACCCAACGAAATTCAGATGAGTCTGTTCTTGAGAAGACGAAACCCTCAGCCGCTCCAGGTGGCGTTTCTTCATCGACAGTGCCATTGCATGGGTTTGCGGCTTGATCGAAGCCCGGCGCTATAGCATTAAGCTCACTCCATCTGCCTGATTGAGTGGCACCACCCAGACTCGCAGCACATTCGCTACTAATCCAAATGTTGTCGGATCCAACTACCCATCGGTATTCAGACGTATCTGTTCTTGAAAAGACATAACCATCAACCATGGCGACGGTGCATGGATTGGCAGCCTGATCGAATCCCGGCGCTACGGCATTAAGCTCACTCCAAGTCCCCGTTTGAGTGGCGCCACCAAGGCTAACAGCACACTCACCGCTTATCCAAATATTGTTAGAGCCGATTACCCAACGAAATTCTGATGTATCTGTTCTGGCAAATACATAGCCGCTCGCTGGATCAGGCTCACCCGTTGACGCGCCTGAGACGCCCAACAATGAATAGTTGGCATCAGTAAAACCGAAAACCACTACTTGATACTCAGCGCTAGCGATAGTCGCACACTCATCCAAAACAGAATCAGCGCTAAAATTTATAGACGTACAGATAGTTTCTGGTGGATTTGAATCAGAGACTAACCTTACCTGCAAATCAGCATCTCCGGAAAGCGACGTTAACTGAACGGACTGGACACCCGTGACTGTATAGTTGTGAAATTCACCCAGAGAGATTGTTCGCTGTTCAGCTTGATCAGGATTAAGCTGCCCTTGATCTGAAACCGATGTTTCAGTTGTGGTTTCAGCAACGAATCTTGCCACTAACGAAAAGTCGGTTGCTGTGTACCCAATGACTACCGCGTAAATCGGACCACCATCGGCGGGGATAATACATCTATCAAGAGTTGATGCTGACGGTATTAAAACTGACGAGCAAATCAGAGTCGACTCGCTGAAGTCTAGTGAGTTGAATAGGTATAAATCTGCGTCTCCAGACAGTGAATCTAGCTCGACAACCGTTGCACCCTCAACCTCATATGTCGCACGCTCACCTGTAAGCAGTGAACCAACAGCAGGAGAATCCAACGCTAAGACTGTCGCGACGATCTCCGGCTCTTCTGTTATAACGCCTCCCATTGCCTCTAGAGTAAAAGTGGCAGCAGTGTATCCAATGACTTGAATAAAAATTCTGCCGCTTTGGAATATTTCACAAACATCCAGGGCGGACGTGTTGTTGGAAGAGCAAATAGTCGTAGACAGAGCTTCATCGCTGTAGATGGTTAGATCAGCATCACCCGATAAAGAGTTCAAAGACACATTGGTGGCGTCAGTGACTTCATACGTTAACGATTCCCCATCAGCAAGTTCACCACTGATGAGTGTGTCTAACTCAAGCTGAACATATTGCACAGGTTCGGTCGACTCACCATCCGAGCGTATGGATATTGCTGGAGTATTCTCTGCGAAGTACTCCATGTTGTCGGCGTTACCAGTTGCACGATCAGGGTCAGAGCTAGCAAGCGCTTGCGCAGCACGTTGACCATAGGCATGATCATCGGTTCCACCGAGTATCGTGAAGTGTGAGAGCTCATGAATAATCGTACCGGCCCTAGAGTCGGTCCCATCAATGTTTGCGGCATCAAAGCCTGGGCAGAGAAATATATCGTAGGGTCTTGACCGGTAAACGTAGGCGTACACACCCGACTCATCACATCCACAGTCATAACGAATGGTTTCCTGCTCCAAAGCCTGGGCGATGTTTTGATACTGTGATACGACCCGATTGAATCGCGTATCAGAAAAAGACCCGAACCACGTGTTGTAACGAGGTGATGATGCTTTCTCATCGTCAGCAAGACCGCTTAAATCAGCAACCGCTGTATCTACCAATTGCTCGGCAACCAAGGAAGCAGCACCAATTGCGGTTTGTTGATCCACTGTACAACTTGAATAAATGGGCGGCAGTATGCGCGCACTTAAATTAAAGGCATCAGATTGTTTAGGAGATAATTCGATCATCATGCCGGCGGATTGAATTTCTGTTAGTGCTAATTCGCTGACCGCTTTAAGCTTCGAGCTAGCAGAATCAAAATCCGATGGTACGGCGGAATTGGAGTAATGAAAATCGCCGTTGAATTTTACGGAATAGTAGTCAGCGTGCTCTAAATCATAGTATTCATTCAACACCACTTGAGTGCTGATAGTTGCCCCTGGCTGTAACAACACAAAGTGGCTAGATTCAGGTGCTGTGCGTTTGACTTCACGCCCAACATACTTAGCAGTTTCTACCAAGGGCCATATCTTGGTTGGCCGCTCAATTTGAAAAACGTCGCTGGACAAGGTTTTCTCAAATGGAGTCTCCCAGCGCAAGATTGATAATGGCTCAGCACCTGTGTTTATTAAATTAACCTTTATCGTGCCGCTTGAGTCACCAGCCTCGATTGTAATCTGTAGCGGCTGGGCATGAGCAAGCGTCATGCTTGCACTGATACCTACTGCCAGCAGGAAGGCAAATAAAAAACGAGAACACCTATTCATCATATCCATAATATTCGCTCAAAAAAGTGCAATAAAATCCATTCAATTCAAACAATCCAATTTCCGCAACAGTTTGATATTTCACACCCGCGCCACGAATTGTATTGATACCTCGCAACTGTATCTTTCCAGCCCTGTGGATTTCAACTGTTTATATGGATAGTTCAGGGTATTTATCCACTATCAGGCAGTTATACCCAATAAGTCGCCGTTTGCTCCCGCTATACCACTGCCCTCTCCGTCAGACCCTATATATCGACTGCTTAAGGCGATCAAGCTCTTGAGCCTTATCTGAAATACTCTTGACAGATTTACGATAAATACCACGCAGGTGGCTTTTTAAATGAGGTCTCACCTCAGAATTAGGAATACCTTTTAATTGACAGAACAGCGCCAACGCATAGGTGGCTTCCGCTTCTGAGAGATAGGCATCTCGCTGCGCATAGGGGTTGTAACAGCTGCTGCAACCACCCCTAAAATTGTAGGCACTGTTGGCGAACATTAACCCGAACCCGAGAAATATCGCTAGCAACTCGGTAGCCTGAGGCCATGAGTCGATTCCCCCAGGGGGTGGTGCTTTCGCCATCCGCCCCATGTGATACGACAGAACATGAGCATAGGTGGCAATCATCCCTTCAGGATTATTGATCTGCTGCGGGTTATAAGGAATAACCAATCGTTGACTGTCCTCAATCGATTCGTCTGCAACCCCTTGTGGTCCGCGCAACGCCCCCTGAATCTGAACTTGCTGAGATTCGATTAACTGGCACACACGCTGATCCTGCAACAGTGTTGGCCAGTGACTGATACTCGCATAGCCCTTGACGTGATCAAAGATAATCTCCGCCATGCCGTGAACACTGTTCACCGTGCCTGGAAAATACTGGTCAGTTGGACGCACCAGTACGGTCTCGGAATAAAACAAGTCAGCATCAAAATTCTGCAGCGCCCAGCCGAAGGCTTCAAAAATCCATTCAGATGAGGCAGGATCAATGACAGGTTGTTTGTCAAAAAGTCTAAAAACCATC
>CALKLO010000100.1 GCA_937991945.1 uncultured Granulosicoccus sp. | reverse complement strand
ACAAATTCGTTCATCCGTATTACGTATTTTGTAAGACCAACTGGAGGCTTATATGCCCTTAACTAAAACGCCCGTCGTTTCATCAATACTACTTTGCCTCATGATGTCGGCTACAGCTCAAGCTAGCGATACCACGCTTGATATGAAATTTGCTGGAGCGCTGGAGTTCTCTGATAAAGGAACACTGTTTGTTGGAGACAACTACAACGGAGCAATTTATTCGTTCGACATGACGGCAGATACTGCACCGGAAAAAATCATGCCGGTTACTATCACTGATATTGACACCAAGATGGCAGACGTTCTTGGAGTGGGTACCAGTGCAATAGAAATTAACGACATGGCATCGCACCCAGTATCGGGTGAAATTTTCGTCTCTGTGTCGAGAGTTGGAAGCTATGCGTCCCGACCCGTTGTTGTAAAAGTGACGCAAGATAAACAACTTGAGTTGCTCGATCTCTCATCCTATTCTTTCCAGAAGCAGGAGCTTTCCCACTACCCGGACCAAACTACAACCTTTAGACCACGTGGAACAATGGGACCCCCTTCGGCTAGAGATATCGCGAAAGGTGATATTAAGCTTAGCTCGTTGGCTATCATGGATATGGTTTTTCACAACGACGAGCTATTTGTTTCTGGCGTTGCGTACGATGATTTCTTGTCAACGTTGCGTCGAATCCCTCTTCCATTTAATGGCACGCAGAGCGCTGCAAATGTAGAGATGTACCACATCGCTCATGATCAATATGAAACACGAGCGCCTATCCGTGCCATGGCTATTCATGAGATAGACGGTAAAGATCAGCTTATTGCTGCGTACACTTGCAGTCCACTTGTACTAGTGCCGCTGGATGCTATCGTAGACGGTGCGAAAATTGCGGCCAACACGCTTGGCGATATGGGAAATGGTCAGCCTATTGATATGATTTCTTATAAGCTGATGGGGCAGGACACGTTGTTTGTGACAAACAATAGCCGATCTCCACAAGTCATTCCTTTGGCCGGTCTGAACGGTGCAAAGGCTGTGACAGACAAGGATTTTGAGCGTGGCGGGAAAATGGACATCATGCCCATCATGCCGTACGGCCCCATGGGAAAGCCGGTTATGTTTGAAGGTATGTCACTGCATATGGACCAGTTGGGAGATGATCATTTTGTCTCAATCACCCGCGATGCCTATACGGGAAGCTTGAACCTTGATTCAAACGTAAGCTTTTTCCCGAATCAAATACATAACCTCCAGGCTGAGATGGATTTTCCACAGTACGAATGGCCGAGTAAGTAATACAAACGTGGATGCTAATGTGACGTCATTGAAAAGGGCAGCAGCTTTTGTTATCACGATGTTACTGGGGCAGATCAACACTGCCGCTTTCGCTAGCGAAGGCGGCTTGACCTATCCTGTACACGTGAATGATTCTGTCGAGCTTCGCTTAAACAGTGTGATTGGCGAGAACATCGATTATCCAGAATTGCTACAAGTCTATGTTGGCAAACCGGATGCTTGTTGCACTAACAGGACCCCAGTCGCCGGGCAATATGAAGTAGATGCCGGAGTCGTCACCTTTATACCGACATTCGAATTTATCGAAGGACAAAATTATGTGGTGAGAGTCAGTCAGGTGGGGGCAGATGACGTTGTTGTTCATACGCTCACTGAATTCAACATCCAATCTGATGCACTAGCACTACCCGCTCAAGTAACAACAATATTCCCCAGCGGTACATCACTGCCAGAGAATGTTCTGCGGTTTTATATTCATTTCTCAAAACCAATGACGCCGCATGTGGCCTTCGACTATATAAAGCTGGTTGATGCCAATGGAGACGTGGACGATGCTGCATTCATGCGATTCAAGCAAGAGCTATGGAGTGAAGATCGAAAACGTCTGACGCTTCTGATGGACCCCGGCCGTATAAAACGAGAGGTCTCAACCAATCTAAGGTTAGGGCCTGCATTGCGTAAAGGGCAACACTACACACTGGTTGTGGAGGGTGGCTGGCCAGCGGCTAACGCAGGACAAGTCATAGCCCGCTATGAAAAGCCTTTCCAAGTGTCCGATGCGTTGCGAAAGCTTCCTCATGTTGAGCAGTGGGCCATCACAGCGCCTTTAGTTGATAGTAAATCTGCACTTAAAATAAAGTTTGATAGGCCCTTTGATTCTCAATTATTGCAAACAGATATCAACATTTTCTCAGATACTGGGCTCTATATTCCTGGTGAAATTACTGTTCATCACAGCGAATCGGCATGGCACTTTCAGCCATACTATAAGTGGACTGGCAAACGAATCCATATCGTTGTGGACAGTGAACTAGAAGATGTGGCAGGCAATAATTTTAAGGATTTACTTGATCACGTAGTGGGTACAGAGAAAAAGCAAATTCGGCAAACATCGTTGGCTGTTGATTTGCGTTTTTAACGTTTAGGCTATACGTCACGCCACTCGCTTAGCACCCATCACACATAAAATAACCAAGCCGCACGTAGCAAACATAAGCAAGCTAATGCTCTCATTCAACAATAACGCTGCCAACATTAAACCGAAAAATGGTTGCAGTAGTTGAAGCTGCCCAACGGTTGCAATGCCGCCTTGCGCTAAACCCCGATACCAGAAAACAAAGCCTATCAACATGCTGAATAACGATACATAGGCAAGGCCAATCCAGGCAGGGATTGTTATATTGGCAAAGCTGCTTGGCATTAAGAACACTGCAGCAATGGCCATTGGCGGTAGTGAGATGGCAAGGGCCCAACAAATGACCTGCCAGCCACCCAATTTGCGAGACAACTTAGCGCCTTCCGCATAGCCCATTCCGCATACGATAATAGCGATGACCATGTAAATATCACCACGCACATTGCTGGCATTGCTGTTCATTAGAGCAAAGCCTGCGACAAGGGCGCTGCCCAGACAAGAGAACAACCAGAAGGCTGCGCGTGGTCGTTCACCAGCCCGTAGCACGCCAAACAACGCTGTCATAAGTGGCAGCAGCGCAATAAACACAACGGAGTGGGCAGCGGTTATGTGTTCAAGCGCCAATGCGGTAAACAAAGGGAAGCCCACCACAACACCAACAGCGGTTATGAGCAATGAGGTAGCGTCTTCAGGCTGTGGGCGCTTCTGAGACAGTAGCAAGAGCACCGCAACGGCAACCAGCCCAGCGATACTGGCGCGGGCAACCGTTAGAAACAGCGGGTCAAAATCCATGACCGCTATGCGAGTCGCCGGTAGCGACCCACTAAAGATGAGCATCCCGATAAAGCCGTTTAACCAGCCACTGGTAGTTGTGTTCATTATCGACTCTAAACGAAATTGTTGACAGAGCTTAGGCCGTCTACATTGTCATTGATAGATACAGTGGATGGTAATCCGGGGGTACACAGATTATTTTTGGATAAAGTTTAACCCTGAGTAAGTCAGCACAGTCTTGCCATCGCTTAGGTTCAGTGCAACCGTTTCACCGATGCCTCGGCCCGTGCCCAAGAAAATAAATTCATTGTCGTTCAGAGGCATGAGGGGCCGTTTAGCTATGCTGTTGTCGGACTCTATCATTTCCACGTAGTAGAAATTCTCATGACGTTTAAAGTGGATACCCTTAAGGTTGAAGTCATCCACCTCCATGGGGTTTAACAGGGTGTACTCACCTATGCGCTTATCCCATATGTCAGTTGCGGGGTAGGGCTCTATTAAATCTCCCAGCAAGAAAGGTTGTCCTGAATCTGTGCCAATGAGATGTTCATTGCCATCGATACGAGCACGTGTCACTCGCAATGACTTTAAGTCCCCTGGTTGAAACGATAGTCCCGCAATCGTGATTTTGACTAAGTGCCAATTGTCAGTCTCGGGACGCAACGATACTTGCATGTCCATAGCGGTGGCGTTGAAGCGCTTGCTCTTGCCGTCTGGTGCTATCTCGATAAGGTTAAACGGGCCCGCATACTCACCGGCAAGATCAGCGCTGGTTTGCAGTTGATCGACCCTGTTGGGTTTTTGGTAGTCCAGAACGGGTAGCCCTTTGGTTTGATAAAGCAGGGACATGGCCTTTCTTGAGATATTGCCTAGGGCACCCGCATTGTCCACGCTGTTGCTCAATATGATGACGCCTAAGCCAGCTTCTGGTGCAGTAACCAAGTTTGCAGAATGAGCAACGGTGCGGCCATCGTGTCCTACAACGCTATAGCGTCCGCCTAGTTTTCGATTGGCATGAAACCAACCCAGGCCCAACCTAAGGTTTAGATCGATAAGGTTTTCTGTGTTTTGTACAACAAACATCTCGCTAAGCGAAGACTCGCTTAACAGTTCTGTACCAGCGTATTGACCTTTCCCATGAACCGCTATGAGAAACTGGCTCAGATCATCAACCGTAGTATTAAGACCACCGGCAGGTGTATCTCGCAGGGGGAGTTCAGCGACTTCGCGTTTACCGTTGTAGCCTTTTGCGGCATTGCTACCCTGTAGGTTTCCCGTGAAATCAGATTGCTGCATGTTCAGCGGATTGAGCACAGCATTTTTTAGGTGAGTGTCATACGGTTGTCCAGCTACTGACTGGACTGCTAAGCCACTCAAAGACACACCCGTGTTCGAATAATTAAAGTGCGTATTGGCAGGTTTAACAACATGTGAGGTGGCCCAATTACCTAACAGGCTGTCTAATGAGGGCGTATTTTTTGAGAACATGCCGCCAGCAATATCGCTGGGCATACCTGATTGATGTGATAGCAGCGAGCGAAGGGTGATATCGTCAATAGAGCCAAAGCGACTATTAATGGAGAAGTCTTTAACGTATTGCGTGATAGGCGCATCCAAATCTAGTTTGCCTTGTTCCACCAATTGCATCACAGCCACTGCATTAAACAATTTTGATACAGAGCCTGCGCGATACAACGTGCTGGAGGTAGCCGCAATTTTGGCGTCTACATCGGCATACCCAAACCCTTCGCTCCACACGAGTTTGTCACCATCTACCAGAGCGATACTCAAGCCGGCAATGCCCGCTTTTTTCATTTGCTGGGGAATCAGTGCTGAAAGGTATTCAGTGATTGGGGTGTAATCACCCGCAAAATTATCTGGTATTTTGGGCGGTGCGAGCGATGCGCATCCGGATATAACTAACGTTATAAGCACTAACGGTATGCGCCGTAAACGGCTATGTGCGTTGATCATAAAAAGGTTCTCGCAGGCTTAAGCGTTAAATATATTCGTGAGCCATATTAAGTCTACGTTAAATTACGCGCCGTT
>CALKLO010000099.1 GCA_937991945.1 uncultured Granulosicoccus sp. | reverse complement strand
GACAACAGTATTGACGACAGATACGGCAAGCTTTGTACACAGAGCAGAGCGATCCAAAGGCGTGTGTCAGCCAGGTAGGCATCATCTCGTAGACTGATAGAGCTGGCAGAGAGTATTAGCGCCAAGGCCAGCAAACCCTCTTCTCTTACTGCACGAAAAGATCTGAATATAGAATGCGCATCGGCCTGCTTAGGTGTTCTAAAAAAACCAATATTGTTGTCAAGCATTCCTGCCAACATAGCTCGAGCAATTGTGTGTGACACTGCTAAACCGGCTATTGCGGCCGCCAGACTCTGCCTCAACCCAGCTTTCAATCGGCAGTGGTACACCATCAGCATTTTACAAAGCTTAAAACCGAAAAACACTAATGGCACGGTGCTAAGTAGTGCCGCAGGAGGCGTGACATAGTGTGGCGCAACAATGAGCGCAATGGAAAAAACAATAGCAAACAGGTTAAACAGCAAGCTCAACCCATCCGAAAGCCACGGTAGCCAGCCTGCCAAAAAGTGGAAACGCTGACCACTAGTGAGTTTAGACTGAGTGAAGACACCAAGCTGGTTTGCATGCTGGCGCAGTATTCTCATTGAGCCATAGGCCCACCGAAAGCGCTGCATTCGATAATCGTGGAACGTATCAGGCATTAGCCCGCGACCATAGGAAGTCGGCACGTACACGGCTTGATGCCCTGCCTCGAGAATCTTCAAGCCTAGCTCTGCATCTTCGGTGATACACCATTGTGACCAGCCGTCGACCTCCTCTAACGCGCTGCGTCGTACCAATGTCATGGTGCCATGCTGAATAATGGCATTGCGTACGTTGCGGTTAATCATACCTATGCCAAAAAAACCAGCGTACTCACAATAGAGCATCGATTTGAACAGATTTTCGTGCGCATCACGATAATCCTGTGGCGCTTGTACGATGGCTATGCTTATGTCGTCAAACAACGGTATGCAATCAGACAACCAGTCAGATTTAACGACATAGTCGCTATCAATAACAGCGATTACTTCTGCATCCTTTGCCGTGTGCGCCAAAGCGTAGTTTAGGGCACCAGCCTTAAAGCCTGCCAATGATTCCACGTGATGGAAATGAAAGATTGAGCCTTGCTCCTCACACCATTCGGATACGGGCAACCAGGTATCTTCGCTCTCCGTGTTGTTATCAACAACCAGCACTTCGTAGTTCGTATATTCCAGTCGTTGCAAAGCTTGCAACGTCCTTATCACTAACGAGGGAGGTTCGTTATGAATGGGAACGTGAATAGATACTTTAGGCCTACGCCCAAGAATAGACTTTTTGGCTGTAATCGCAGGTACAGTTTGGTTGAAATCAGTCGGTATAGGGGTAACTGCAAGCCGTTTTTTCCGCCATAAGGTTTCGGCTAATTCGTGTGCTTCTGTAGCGAGTGCAACCGCAACAGTACACACACAGATCAGCAGAAATACAGCAATAAGTATTTCTGAACCCATTAAATAGCGATTGAGATAGCTGTATAAGTTGCAAACAAAGAAACCCGCCAAACAAAACGACACTACCACTAAAAATGATTTGCCTCGAACACGCAGTGCACCACTATCTCGGAGCATGATTATCGTCAAGATAGCTGCAACAAGTAAGGTTGTAGTAACGATGGATAGCCAAGCGCTCATCGGGATAATAGACTGGCTTTCAAAAACCTGTTTAGGTTCTCGCCCAGCAGTGTAAATTCCCCAGTACCGCCCTACTTCTCCCTCTTGGATTTTCCAGGGTTGATCGAAAGCTTCCATGGCGAAGTACGGGACATTTTCCGCATGCGCTAACGTAAGAAAATTGCGCAAGAAAAGGGTTTGGTTTAATTCGGACGGAACAGCATCCTGAAACTGTCGCCCAGCACTTGGCCATCCGACTTCCCCAAGCAGAATCGGCTTATTTGCAAAGGTTTTTTGCAGCTGTAGGTAGCGGCTAATCACATAATCTGGTGCCGCCTCAACCGATACCCCTTCCCAGTAAGGCAACACATGAGCAGTTATAAAATCCACGTGTTGTGCCAGTGCTGGGTTATCCAACCAGACGTCCCATGTTTCAGCTACAGTAATGGGTATATCCCCCACAATATGTCGCACTTTTTGAATGTAGTTGGCTATTTCAAACGCTGTGAGCTCTTGCCGCAACAACACTTCGTTGCCCACAACAATACTTTTCACTTGAGAATTAAATGAGGGGGCGATGTGCGCTAAGCGATTCAATTCTTGCTGGTTGCGAGCCGCGTCAGAGCTTAGCCACACCCCCACAACCACCTCAAGTTCTGTTTGAGTGGCTAATCGCGGAATGTCACCTAAAACTCCTTCAACCGAATAGGTCCGTACAGCATTGACTTGCTCATCCATGAGCACTAAGTCTTCTAGAATTTGTTCCTCAGTTGGAAAACTTGCGATATTCTGCGGCGACTGATTGGCACGGAACGGCGAGAAGGACACGCCGTTTAACGTATCAGGCCACGCAGGCACCGCAACAGGCCGGTTCAAAAAAAACGCGAACAACACCATTGCAACGCCAGTTAGAGCGAAGACTATCGTTGATGTTTTGTCGAATTTCAGCACTGTTTGAAACGTACGTTATATTGAAAATATAGTGCTTCTCGTTCAAGCAACTATCACCGGGTTGTTACTCAGATTCGATTACTTAAGAGAAGTTTCAAACGAAGTTAACGGAACCTCAAAAACAGTTGACAACATGCCACGCACCGACTGCATGGGAAGAGCTACTGCGCTCTCCAGCGGACGCATGCCGTCGTTGAAATTCAGCGCGGGTAACCTTTCCAATAATTCAGGATCGGCTGAGACTATATGCATAGGCACTTCTGATGACGGCGCCCAACCATCAATGACACTGGCGGGTTGGTGATCACCGACCACAATAAATAAGGCATCGTCTGCGTATCGAGCAAGATATTCACCCACAAGTTTAAGGGTCTGATCGACTGACTTTCCATAAGCGATTCGTACGGGAGCCGGCCTTGCCCAGCTGTGAGTATCTCCATGGCGCTGTGTCCCATCGAATACTCTGCCATCGTTCACAGTATCCCAAGGCTGATGGATGGGCAATGGCCCCCAAGGTGCGTGCGAATCCATCAAGCCGATGTGCACCATTAAAGGGCGACTGGCGGTGGCACGAACATTATTTTCGAATGCGGTCAACGTGTATTGGTCCGGCATCGTGACATAACCAAAACCTTCCCCCTTGTATTCCAATGCATCGCGATCAAAAAAACGATCCACCTTGTACCACTCACCTTCAACCCATTTAACACCTTTAACAACGGGTAGTAGCACAGACGTCTCCCAACCCGCCTCACTAAATAACACCGGTAACGACTTACGATCAGAGGTAATCAATCGATCAAATCGAGCATGGTCTGTTAATGGTAGGCCTGAAGATAAGGTGGCATGCGCTAGCCAACTTCGCCCACCGCGAATAGGTGAATCAACCCAAGCGCTTTTTACCGACAAACCGGCATCAAGTATTTCTGACTCCACCGACTTTAATCGAGCATCGGCCTTGCCCGCAAATTGCTCGCTGTCGATGAAAGTTCGACCGTAAGATTCTACATACAAGATGATGACATCACGCCCTTTCAAAGCGGCGAATTGAGGTGCTGAGTCTGCGACAGGATCCGTGGCTAAGAGCTCAGTGAATTCTGCCTGGTCCCTTATCACCGTGTGCGCATAGTCGATGCGAGCGCTAAGTTCGTCAAAGCTGACCATGCCAACCCGGTAATCTTTTTTATCCTGGTGCTCCATAACCATTACACCTGCACCGACTATCGCGACTAGTGCACAAGCAACGACGGCACGCTTATGTGACCGCTTGGATAGGTTTGCTAATTGGCCCAATCCGCGGTACAAAAACACAGCAATAAGAATAAGAAGAAGCACACTTCCTGCTGCCATAGCTAAGGCCTCGCTCTTGCCAAGTGTCTTTGCAGTCAACGACCACCCTTGTGTAACTAGGTGCCATTCAGCTATTGGGTTAAATGCACGTCCAAAAGCGGTGCGCGAAATCAGGTCACCCACGCGCAGTAGCAGTAAGAGGGACAAGAAACCAATCATGAGAAATCGTGCAGCGGCGAACGCCTTACCCCGCAGAAATAACAAGATTAATACCGCTAATGGTGCTTCTAGCGGCAGGTATAGCCAATGCTCAGCAACAAGCTGTGAGGGCTTACCTGGGACGCTAAGCAGCAGAGTGAGCAGCACTACAGATACTAGAAGCCATGCGGTTGAAAATCTTGATCGGGTGGACAAATCTGTTGGTTCACTAAGAGGCATGCGGAGGTAGACATAGTAACCCTCCTTTGGTTCGGTTCGGGAAGTTAGCTCGATGTTCGTGACGTGAGTCGTTTGTCCCACTGAACCACTTCACAGGCGTTTTCAGACGTGTATCCGAAGCTCAGCATGAGGAGGAAGGCCCAAAGTAGGCTATCACCTTGACTGGCGAGAGATATCGCGCCAGAGTCAACGTCTGACCTATGCAAGGCGACCAGAGAGCACCAATCAGCGGGCCGCCGATAAATTGTATTCGCAATGGACCGCCGTTGGCCGAGCCTGCACCGACGACAACATGTCATCCGCACCAGAGTGAGGGAATACCTGTTCCGACAAGCAAAAATGCTCTCGTCGAAAAGCTCTAGCGCTTTTGAAAAGCAATCATGATAAGTGCGAGCACACTCGAACCTAGCATTAACATTAGAGACACTGAATTCAACAACGGAGTTGACCCCTCCTTTAGTCGATCGAACATCGCAATAGTAAGCGGTGCATCAGAACCCACTAGCATCAGTGTGGTGTTGAAGTTCTCAAAGCTCATCAAAAACGCAACTAAGAACGCGCCCACTAAAGCTGGTGCAAGATATGGAATGGTCACTGTGCGCACAGCCGTAAGCTGGCTCGCCCCCAGGTTTTGTGCAGCCTCTTCGAGAGAGCGATCAAAGTTTTTGAGTCGCGCTGACAGCACCAGCGTTGCAATAGTGGTTATAAACGAAAACTGCCCCAAAACTACCAACGTCAAACCTGGGCGTAGCGCTTCCCAATCAAACTGTGCGACGTCCCATACCGCATTCGCAACTTTGGATGAAGATACCAAAATGGATATTCCTAGAACGATGCCTGGAATGACCAATGGCAAGATCATAAAGATATACAAAACACCCTTGGCGCGAAAATCGTACCGATTGAATAAAAATGCGTTTGTTGTCCCTACAACTACCGCAAGAACCGAAACACAGACACCCACTATGGCCGATGTACCAATGGAACTCATTATCGATTTTTCATGGAACACGCCCACCATGGGCTGCGAGTCACCAAAGAACCAATCTAATGTAAAACCCTGCCACGGCAGAGATGGAAATTGACTATCGTTAAAGGCGAATACCGCTACCACTATGAGTGGCAATGCAAGGTATACAAAGAACATGGTGATATAGGCGTTGTAGACTATATCAACAGATCGATGGCGAGGTATTGTCGGTATCATTTGTCAGTTCTCAACCCATCGTTTTTTCTAAAGTTTGTCCGGTTAAGCGCAATGCCGCCCACACGATGACAGAGGATAAGAACAATAAAAGAAAGCCAAAAGCTGCACCTAACTCCCAATTGAACCGCACAATAAACTGTGAATAAATGAGTTCAGTGAACCAAAGGCTGTCCTTGCCGCCCAACATGATCGGTGTAAGGTAGTTGCCTAACGACAACATGAACACAACGATGCAGCCCGATACTATTCCAGGCATGGCATGAGGGATGACGATTTCTCGCAATATCGACGCAGGTTTTCCGCCCAGATCGTATCCTGCTTCAATGACTGAGTCGTCTAGACTATCCAAGGTAGTTACCAGTGGTACAACCATAAACAACATCGATGTATAAACCAATCCAATCATGATGGCTGCATCGTTATACAAAAGCTCTACCGGCCCAGATACGATCCCTGCCCATTGTAAAAATGACGACACAACACCTGTTTCGCGAAGTAAAATCATCCAGCCGAATGTTCTGACCAATTCCGATACCCAAAAAGGAATAAGGCACATTAGAAATAAAACAGAGCGTTTTCTTCCACGCGCCATTTTGGCAATGTAATAGGCAACGGGAAAACCGATCAGCAATGTGAGTAATGTCGCCAGAATTGACATGATGGCTGTGCGAGCAAACGTTGCCAAATAAAGAGGCTCCTGAATAAACGTTGCGTAGTTAGCAAAGCTAGTTTCATATTGCCCCACACCTACGCGCTCTTGCAGAGATAACACTGCCAAATTTATATGGGGCAAGATAATCAGTAGTAGCAACCACAAGACTAATGGTGCTAACAGCATGTAGAAACCAAACTTACGGTTTGCAGACATTAACTAGCACTCTGAGCGAAGGCCACGCCTTGATCTACAGACCAACCTACATGTGCGATATCTCCTTGTGCCCACTGGCTGACCTCACCGGCTTGAGGCATATTGACCTCTATAGCTTCACCACCGAACTCTGGGCGCACCATTATTCGACTAGCGGAGCCATTGAACAGAATTTGGTCAACCTTGCCCACTAATGTGTTATCGCAATCTACCAAGCTATCCGCATCCTTAGAGACACGCATAGCCTCTGGTCGTACGAAGACGGTGGCGTTAGCACTTTCAGTCAAATAGCTATCTGATGCTATGGCGCGTACCGACATTGACGGTGTATCGACTTCTACATGAATACCGTCACGACGGATGACCTTACCGGCTAGTTGATTACTTTCACCGACAAAACCTGCGACAA
>CALKLO010000098.1 GCA_937991945.1 uncultured Granulosicoccus sp. | reverse complement strand
TAAAATAGCCACCCCATTTGCGCTTCACTTAAACCCGCAGTACAGTTCACGGCATGTTGTTGACGCACAGCGATCAACACGCTTAAAACAGCTGACAAAGATCAGCGACGAACGGGATTTCAAATAATGAAAACGCAGATTTTCAAACTAGTTGCTCTTACTCTTTTCGCTCTTGGTGTGACTCTTAGCAGCGCTGCCGCTTCCGCCAATGACGACTACCTTGTGATCAGTGCCGGCGCCTATCACTTCGAACACTTTGACGAGCGCAACGCGTTCACTCCAGGCTTAGGCTGGGAGTACTCTCCTTCTGCAAAAATCGGCTGGCATGCCGGTACGTTATCTGACAGCTTTGGGTACCAGGCTGTTTATGGCGGAATCAACTACGCCACTCGCCCTACTTTTTACGGCAAAGTTCGCTTTCTTGTTGGTGCATCAGTGGTGCACAAGCAATACAAGAAGAACGCAGAGCCTGAAACCAAAATTCTGCCGATCCCTGCCATGGAAATCAGAATGAGCAAGCGCTCTGTTTTGAACATCTCTGGCTCTCCACAAGTGGACATCGGCGATCACCGCAACAACGCGGTTCTGTTCTTTCAATTCAAACTCAACATTCGATAAACGTGTGTCGTCACTCCGGACGGCTATCAGCAGCACGTTTTAACAAGACTCAGTTTTTATAGAACAGATCCGCGGACCTAATATTCACTACCCCATTGGGCTGGTCTTTACGACCAGCCATTTTTTATGGGATTAATGACCAAAGCAGTCCACCAGCTCTTGGCGACTCAAGGCAAAGACACCCAGTCCACCTTGGGAGAATTGCAACCATCCGAAATCTAAATCTGGATAGGCAGCTTCAAGCGCTGCAAAGCTATTGCCTACTTCAACAATCAAATAGCCGTCATCTTCCAGATACTGTGCTGCCTCGCTTAACATGATGCGGACTAAATCCAAGCCATCGTGACCAGCAGCTAGTCCCATCGCAGGCTCATGCTCAAATTCTGATGGCATCTCGTTGATGTCGCGAGCATCGACATAAGGTGGATTTGAGATAATCAAATTATATTTTTGGTCAATCGGCTCGAACAAAGACCCTTTAAACAACCGCACCTGATCTGTTAAACGATGCAATTCTACGTTTTCACCGGCTAAATCAAGCGCGTCTTGGGATAAGTCAGAGCCATCGACCGAGGCTGTGGGCGAGGACAATGCGCAGGCAATAGCGATACAACCTCCCCCCGTGCATAAATCCAATATTTTGGGCTCAGCGACGTGTTCCACTAGGCCAAAAAAATCATCGACGATAAATTCAGCTAAGGGAGACCTGGGCACTAATGCCCTTTCATCAGCTAGAAATCGATACCCCGCAAACCACGCCTCCCCCGTAATGTAGGCTGCAGGTATTCTCTCCTTTATGCGCCTAGTCAGCACCGAGTTGCAACTTTCGCACTCCTCTGGCGTCAAAGCGCGCGAATAGTCAGGAGCTTCTAACGGCGACAAGCCTAACGCGTGCAAAACCAACCAGCTCGCTTCGTCTATGGCGGTGTCTGTTCCATGGCCAAAGAACAAACCATCAGACTCAAACGCTGCGGCAGCGGCTCTGATGGCAGTTTCAATAGTGTAATCAGTATTACTCAGCAAGACCAAAGCATTGTCCTCAACCGGTGATCGAGCACCGTACTCGCATAGTATAATGGTTAAGGGCTCCACCCCTCTTTTTGGATGCAATTCGCATGAATAACAAACTTCCGCTCATTATCGTTTGCGTAGTCGCCTTAACGGCGGGTATTTTCGCCTCAGTTAAGTTTTCGAGCGATGCACAAACCTCCCCCCAAGTTGCTGCGAATTCTCAAGGGGGACAAAGCGATGAAGCTGTGGCCAAGTTGCAGGAAGCGCTTCAAACATCCATCGCACTGCCTTTAGATTTCAAATCTGTACCCGACTTTCAATTACTTGACGTCAATGCCGAGCCCATCACCCAGTCGGTATTTGATGACAAGTGGAGTATCGTGTTTTTCGGTTATACACACTGCCCAGACGTCTGTCCGATCACATTACAAATAATGAAGAACACCCTTAGCAAACTGGCTGAACAAAACAAAGAATTGCCACAGATTGTCTTCGTCTCAGTCGACCCTATGCGCGATACCAGTGAAGTAATGAAAAACTACATCAGCTTTTTTGACGAGGACTTCGTTGGCATAACAGGCGACCTAAATGATGTCCATGCCATGACTCGATCTTTAGGTATCGTTGCCGCATTTACGGCCAACAAAGAAGACCCTGAAAACTACTTAGTCGACCATACCGCATCACTTTTGCTTATTGATCCACAAAGAAGACTTCGCGCTAAAATCAGCGCTCCGCATGTCGCAGAGACAATCGCTGCCGACTACATAACGATGCTTGGCGCGCCCAGCTAAACCTCTCTATTTTTTATAATCCAAACTTCTGACTATGAAAATCGTAAGCAAAACGCTGCTACAAACTGCCGCTCTACTCTGGATAACGACAGGTCTCGCCGCAGCCGATGTTGCACAGATCAGCGATGCGCGTATCGTTCAGCCGCCACCAGGAGCTAAGGTTGCTGCGGCCTACTTTACGATCAATAACCCAACTGATCAGCCGCTTATTATTACTGGTGCATCTAGCAACAGTATTCCCAAAGTCAGTATTCATTTGAGTGCCGTCGTTGACGACGTCGCAAAAATGATGGAGCAAGAGAGCGTCACAGTCGCAGCGGGTCAATCTCTGGAGTTCAAGCATGGCAGCTACCATCTTATGCTCATGGGCTTAACATCTCCGCTAGCTCCAGGTACTAGCATTACGTTTGAAGTTCAAACCAGTGTAGGCCCTCTACCCTTAGAAATCCCCATCATCACACCCGATGAAGCAACCTCAATGAATGATGGAAAAATGGATCACGGTAAAATGGGGTCTGACGATATGAAGCATGACTCAATGGAGCACGACACCATGAAGAAACCTATGGATACAGATCAAAAGACAACGGAAAGCAACTAGTGTCAACTGAACCTGCCGGATTTCTAGACTATGTGAAAACATACAGCCTGTATGTTCTCCCACATCATGCGCTAACGCGCGTTGTGTATTGGCTAACGCGACAAGACTCAAAATTAACTCCTTGGGTGATTGAGAAATTCGCAGCTGCATTCAATGTAGACATGAACGATGCGGTAGATTCAGACTTAAAAAGTTACCGCACCTTCAATGAATTCTTTACAAGGGCATTGAAGCCCGAGGCAAGACCCATCGCCCATGCACCAGATGAGATTGCCTCGCCAGCCGACGGCAGAATCTCAGCAATAGGTGACATAACTGAAGCTAGAATTTTTCAAGCTAAAGGCCGTGACTATTCGCTACTGACTCTTCTAGGCGGCGATGGTCTAGCCACTGAGCGTTTAGGTAATGGCGGTTTCACCACTATCTATTTATCGCCACGCGACTACCATCGCTTGCACATGCCTGTGAGTGGGCAACTGATCAAGCAAACACACGTACCAGGCAGATTATTCAGCGTCGGCCCTCATACTGTTCGTGCATTACCGAACCTTTTCGCACGCAATGAACGAGTCATAGCACAGTTTGAAACTGAGCATGGCCTTATGGCACTCGTGCTGGTGGGCGCGATGAACGTCGCAGCAATAGAAACCGTTTGGGACGGGCTTGTTACGCCGCCACAGAACAGCAGCATTACGACTAAGACTTACCACGACCAATCAGTGCACTTAGAACGTGGCGAAGAAATGGGCCGATTCAATATGGGCTCAACTATTATCGTGCTACTAGAGAACCCTGCTGCTTGGCGTGTTGATATGCAAGCCGGCGATGCCGTGAGAATGGGACAGTTTCTCGGACAAATACGCTAGAGCATCTTCAGCGTCATTTTTGAACCACTCGCGAGCGCTGCCCTCGCGAAATGAATATCCCCAGTGATCCATGTCTAACAACATGCGATCGCGTCCCATGCACGGTATTAAATCGGCCAATAGAATTTGTAAGTAGCAAACGGCCATTTCCTCTACAGCAGAGCCTTTCGCATCGGTATGCAGTGCAGCGCGACGCTCTTCACTCATAAGAAGCCAATGACAGGCTTCATGCAGCGCAGAGTGCACAGGTGTATCAGAGCGAACGTAAATAGAGTGCTGAATCAAACCTGCCTCTTCATCCCCCCAGTGACTGCCAGGGATATCTAAACCGTCAGCAACCCGAGTAACGCTCAGTCCTGCTGGAATCAAAATAGCCTCAATACATGACCACCCGCATTCCGCAATGCGCAGCACATGCGCCTCTGATAACTTAGGCTCGTTGGTCATCAAAGCTGAGTACCTGCTTAATGGAGTCGTAACCTCCTAAAGCCATCTGTAACCGATTGAGCCCAAGTGCAATACCTGCGCACTCTGGCATTCCTGCCATTAAGGCATCGAGCAAAAGCGTATCCATAGGCATTGAAGGCTCTCCTAGTGTTTTCCGCTTACGTAAATCATCTTCAAAACGTTGTCGCTGCTCTAGCGGATCGGTTAGCTCGTGAAAGCCATTCCCCAATTCCAGACTGCCGTAATACACTTCAAAACGCTCTGCAACACAACGCCTGTCTTCATCTATCCCCAGTCGTGACAAGGCTGCCTGACTCTCTGGATAGTCTTTAAGAATCGTAAATGAATCAGGAGGGAATTCGGGCAAAACGAACTCATCCATGAATAAATCTAAAGCAGCATCAAGGTCGGTTGCAATCGCACTCGGAAAACTTCTCGAGGCCTGATCAAAATAGGCCTGAATAATCTCAACCGTTGCTTGCTCAGGCCAGCATCCCAATCGAGCTTGCACCTCAACACCATAACGACATATTTGAGCATCCTGCCAAGGCCGATCAAATGTTTGCCATATATGCTGAAGCAGCTGAAGAGTGTCGTCCATGAGCGCTCGATGGTCCATACCCACTCGATACCACTCTAAGAGTGTGAATTCTGGGTTGTGGTAAGTACCGTACTCGCCTGCTCTGAAAACAGGAGCTATTTGATAAATATCCGGCTGTACCTGAACATCAGCTGCCTCCGCATGAGCGGCTAGCAAGCGCTTCATAGGAAATTCGGGCGACGTATGTAGGTAGCGCTCGTTAGTGGTGCACACACTGGGAACATGAGGATCGGTGGTGGCATGCCGAGATAAAATCGGCGTGCACACCTCCAGAATTTCCCGCGCTTCCATCCAATGGCGGATACAGCGCCTTAATGCAGCTGACTGTCTAAGACTAGCCAGCTCGGCGCTCGGTCTCCAGCTCACGAATATCTACTTAACGCGAGAAACGTACTCTCCACTGCGAGTATCTATCTTGATTTTCTCGCCTTCTTCGATGAACAAGGGAACCTTAACAACCGCTCCCGACTCCATGTGGGCAGGTTTAGTACCGCCGGTAGCCGTGTCACCACGCAAGCCAGGGTCAGTCTCTTTGATAGTCATTTCTACGAAGTTAGGCGGCGTTACGGCCAGCGGCTGCCCGTTGTACAGAGTCACTTCACACATGGCTTCATCCATCAGCCAAAGATACGCATCGGCAACCGCTGTCTTGTCGGCAGCAAGCTGTTCAAAGGTTTCTGGGTTCATGAAATGCCAATATTCGCCATCGCTGTACAAGAACTGCATGGCTGTATCCATGACATCCGCAGATTCGACGCTCTCTCCCGATTTGAATGTACGCTCGACTACTCGTCCGGTTTTCAAATTACGAACACGCGTTCTGGCAAATGCCTGTCCCTTGCCGGGCTTAACAAATTCATTGCTGACGATGCTGTGAGGATCGCCGTCAAGCATGATTTTCAGGCCGCCCTTGAATTCGTTAGTACCGTAATTTGCCATGGAGTTCTCGTCTTCAGTTTGTGCGCGCGCAATGAATCACGCAGATTGCCCATTATAACTGCACAACACCGCCTTCGTGGTGCAACCAATGCTTGTTGAGGAAAAACCTAGCCCGAATAAGTCGGCGGTCACTTATGTAACCTGTTATGCCTCGAAATCTGCTAAATAACGCAGTTTTTTTCAAATTGCTTACTAAAGTATAAGACACAGCAGCAGTATTGACTGAAGCACCATGACAACTGATTGGACCGCACCATTAACGTGCCTAATCTTTGGCACGAACAACACTCACGTTGATGGCATCGCAGCCCTCGTGGGGGAGTGCGACAACATATCGCAAATAGATGAAATCTCTAGATTGGCAAGTCTGCGCGACAACCTAAGTCGATACCCTTACGACTTTGTTGTGGTGATGCTAGAGAATGCTGATGACAACCTTCCAGCCTGTCTTCTGCGCTACCCAGAATTAAGAGTCCTTGTCGTCACCCCAGCTCGTAAAGTAGGCGCAATCGAAACCTTACTAACCCAAGGCGCCTCCGATGTTGTCAGCGCACAACGTCGTGGCAAATGCCGCCACGCTCTGGATCGAATTATTGACGAGTGCCGAATTCGTGTTGAGTTGCGCATTGCCAGTCGAAAGCTTGAGTCACAAAATCGACTCCAAAAAATTCTGCTGGATTCAAGAGAGGAAGCCGTGCTGCTTTGGCAGAACGGTGAAATGTTAGAGTCGAACTGCCATTTAGACACACTCATTGAATGTCACTCGCAAGATAATCAAGGCCGTAGCATTGAATGGAAGCGATGGGTTTCGGCCCCCTGTTATGCGGAGCTTCACTCTAATGTGAAGCCACTATTAGGCTCAACGATAATTACCAATCATCGCGGTGTTCAGTACAAAGCGAAAATCGAGCGACTGCATCTAGAGTCCGGGGAAGCACAGTTAATCAGAATTACGCCTCACGCCATTGATCACGCCTCGTGGAACGATAAAACGTTAGATACGGTAACCGGTGTTTTACTACCAGACGCTTTTGTGAATGCGATGGACTGTTGGCTACACAGTACCGATAGGACTCGTTATACCGTTGCACAAATACGGCTCAACGAACCCGGCTTACTCTCATCAGAAAGCCGCGCGAACAGCACTGTTCAAGAATTGCTATCTTATCGAATAGCGGCTCTACTCGAGCAAGAATTCAAATGCGGTTCGTTAATCGGCAGAACTGGAGCAACGACCATGACGTTGCTGCCGTTCGAAAGTTACAAACACTCTCGCGACCTGGCAACACGCATACGTCTTTGCCTAGGGACAGTGGGCGATTTAATTGATGATACAACCCGCATCAATATCAAAACCCTGACGCTCTCCCCCCACACCTTATCGGCTAGAGAGGTTGTTGAGCGGCTAAATCAACCACCACTCTTAACGCGTCGAATATTGAAAACCCCTGAGCTAGGGATTACCAACGACTCTGTTCCTGTTTTAAGCGTCCGCGCGTAGTCGCGCAATTCGCACATCCAATGGCGGATGCGTAGAAGCCATTTTCGACAAAGCCCCTCCTGAAATACCAAACGCTTGCAACCTCTCAGGTAATGGCGCGCTGCTAGAACTCCCGCGCTTTAGTGCTTCCAAAGCAGAGATCATATTCTCTCTTCCTGCTAGCTTGGCTCCACCTGCGTCGGCTCTAAATTCTCGCTGCCTAGAAAACCAAGCCGCAATGAGACTTGCCAGAAACCCGAAAACAACGTTACCCAAAATATTACCAATAAAGTAACCCATTCCGAAACCGCCTCCACCGGAGCGATTTCCACGTAAAGCGCTGTCGATCATAGAACCTAATATTCGGGAAAATACAATGACAAAGGTATTAAGCACGCCTTGTATTAAGCCCATAGTCACCATATCGCCGTTGTGCACATGCGCTACTTCGTGACCTAAAACCGCCTCCACTTCTTCTTTGGACATGGTTTGCAGAAGACCAGAACTCACAGCCACCAACGATTTGTTTTTGTTCCATCCGGTAGCAAAAGCATTCGGAGAGTTTTGTTGGAAAATCCCGACCTCGGGCAATCCTATTCCAGCCTCTTTAGCCTGAGCATGAACAGTTTCTAATAACCAGCGCTCTGTTTCATTGGCAGGCTGCTCTATGAGTTGTACACCCATAGATCGGATGGCCATGGACTTGGACATGGCCAAGGAGATGAATGACCCCATGA
The DNA here is from genome assembly GCA_937991945.1 of uncultured Granulosicoccus sp. GTDB lineage: Bacteria > Pseudomonadota > Gammaproteobacteria > Granulosicoccales > Granulosicoccaceae > Granulosicoccus. The sequence goes on along the minus strand of CALKLO010000098.1, from coordinate 4,335 downwards.
AACCAAACAATGAGGCGTACAGAATCAGTGACGTGGGGCTGGAGCCAATGGCGCGATCCAATCCAAAGACCGACGTGATGATACTGAACACGACCATAACGGCCATGTTCGTGCCCAAGAACAGCAAAATTCTGCTCATCGATTAAATTCCCTTCTAGATCTACTAAACGTTATTAATATAGGGACACAAGGCCCCTAATCAAGTGACCTATCGCTCAACCTCGACAGCGTCAACTTTTTGGAAACCACGCGGAAGCTTTCTTCCCCGTTGGCCACGCGTGCCCATGTAGTCTTCAAGCTCCTTGAACTTAATGATCGTATGGCGTTTACCACTGGTTATTCGAAGCTTCTGCTTCGGAGCCATTACCGCCAAGGCGATCATGGATTCTTCACCCGTCTTTAATTTTGCACCCGGGATACCATAGATTTTATTGCCCTTACCTTTTGCCATTTCTGGAAGCTCACCCACAGGGAAACTTAACAAACTGCCGGTATTGCTTATGGCACACACTACGTCATCAGTTAAGGAATTAACGGCAGCTGATTTGAGCACGGATGCTCCAGCAGGCAAGCTAATGACAGATTTTCCTGATTTGTTTCGACTAATGAGATCGCCTAGTCGAGCAACAAAACCATAGCCTGCCGATGTAGAAAACAAATAGCGTTCGTCGTCATCGCCCATCATGACGCTCAAAAACTTAGCGCCATCAGGTGATTTCAAACGGGCGCTAATCGGCTCACCTAACCCCCGTGCAGACGGAAATCCATGCGCAGGGACACAATAGACACGCCCAGTGGAATCTAGGAACATAGCCGTGCGGTTAGTGCGTCCCTTGGCAGAGCTTTGATAGCTATCGCCAGCCTTGTAGTTTAGCGCGAGAGGATCAACCTCTAGCCCCTTACCTGCTCGAACCCAACCGCGCTCAGACAACACCACGGTTATAGGCTCACTAGGAATGAGATCGGATTCTGACATCGCTTGTGCCGCTTCACGCTGAATAATAGGCGAACGACGCTCATCACCGTAGGTATCGATGTCTTCTTGCAGTTCTTTCTTGACGAGTGTTTTCATACGACGATCAGAACCCAGCGTGGCTTGTAACTTGTCACGCTCCTGCTCTAACGCTTCTTGCTCTCCTCGAATCTTCATTTCTTCGAGTTGGGCTAAGTGGCGTAACTTCAGTTCTAAAATAGCTTCCGCCTGTTCATCGCTGATTTCAAAACGCTTCATCAGTACAGGTTTTGGCTCATCATTATTTCTAATGATGGCGATGACCTCGTCAATATTGAGGTACGCAATTAACAAACCTTCCAGTAAGTGCAATCGCGTTTCGACCTTATCGAGTCGCCATTGCAATCGTCTACGTACCGTTGTCATTCTGAATGTAAGCCATTCTTGGAGAATGCCAAGCAACGTCTTTACTTGCGGTCGCCCATTCAGACCAATCATGTTCATGTTGACCCGGTAAGTACGCTCTAGGTCTGTTGACGCAAACAAATGCTGCATTAAACTATCAATATCAATGCGATTACTTCGCGGCGTAATAACCAGCCTAGTCGGGTTTTCATGATCTGACTCGTCGCGCAAATCTTCAACCATTGGAAGTTTTTTGGCGTTCATCAGACCCGCTATTTGTTCGAGAATTTTCGAACCCGATACCTGAAACGGTAAGGCTGTGATGATGACGTCACTGCCCTCTTTTTCGTACAACGCACGGGCACGCAAACTACCCATACCTGTTTCGTAGATGGTTCGAATATCTTGAGGCGAGGAAATTATCTCAGCCGAACTAGGAAAATCAGGGCCTTTTATGTATTCCAGCAAGTCATCCAGCGTGGACTTGGGTTTGTCGAGTAAGTGGATGCAAGCCTGACCCACTTCCACCAAGTTGTGAGCGGGTATATCTGTCGCCATACCCACCGCAATACCTTGCGTACTATTGAGCAGAATATGCGGCAAACGTGAAGGCAATAAAGAAGGCTCAGTAAGCGAGCCATCGAAGTTAGGCGTGAAGTCGACAGTTCCTTGCCCTAGCTCTTGCAACAGTGACTTTGAAAAACGCGTCAGCCTTGATTCTGTGTAACGCATTGCAGCAAAAGACTTAGGGTCATCTTGCGACCCCCAGTTGCCTTGCCCATCCACTAACGGGTAACGATAAGTGAACGGCTGCGCCATTAACACCATAGCTTCATAACAAGCCGAATCGCCATGCGGGTGAAACTTACCCAATACATCGCCCACGGTTCTAGCCGATTTCTTGTGCTTCGATACAGCAGACAAGCCGAGCTCAGACATCGCATAAATGATGCGCCGTTGCACAGGCTTGAGGCCGTCTCCTATATGCGGCAAAGCGCGATCAAGAATGACGTACATGGAATAATCCAAATACGCTTTTTCGGTATATTCGCTAAGCGGGAGTTCCTCGACCGACTCTACTGGACGAGGAGCAGCGGCTACGACCGCTTTTTTACGCGTGGTTTTCTTCTTCTGGGCCATCGGTTCAGGCTAACAAGTTTTTTAGTTTCAACGCTCGATTAATCAAGCCGTTGGTGGATGAATCATGTGACGTCACAGTGGTTGCCACATCTATTTCTTGGTGGATGGATTTGGCCAATTGCTTGCCCAATTCAACACCCCATTGGTCGAACGGATTGATGTCCCAAATGGCTGCTTCTACAAAAACCTTGTGTTCGTATAGAGCAATCAGAGCACCTAACGCATGCGGAGTTAGTTGCTGAACTAGCACTGTATTACTCGGTCGGTTACCGCTAAAACTACGGTGCCCGGACAAACTCTCAATGGCCTCTTCAGAAGCACCTGCCTCTTGCATTTCTGCCCGTAGCTCCTCTTTAGTCTTGCCCATCATCAACGCTTCAGATTGCGCAAAGCAATTGGCCATTAGTAAATCTTGATGACTCCCCAAGGGATTAAGACTCTCTAGCGCCATTATAAAGTCCGTTGGAATCAGGTGAGTACCCTGATGCACCAATTGAAAATACGCATGTTGCCCGTTCGTGCCCGGCTCACCCCATACAACGGGTCCGGTTGCACACGTCACTGGACTGCCATCAATATGCACTGATTTGCCATTACTCTCCATCGTCAACTGCTGTAAATACGCAGGAAAACGATGTAAATATTGATCGTATGGCGCGATCAGGTGGCTGTGGGCTGACCAGAAATTGTTGTACCAAACTGTCAGCAACGCCAGCATGACCGGCATGTTTTCAGACAAGGGCGCTGTACGGGCATGCTCATCCATGTCGTGCGCACCTTGTAAAAATTGTTCAAAGCGATCCATTCCAACAGATAGCATCAGCGGCATACCGATAGCGGACCACAAGGAATATCGTCCTCCTACCCAGTCCCAAAAGCCGAACATATTGTCAGCATCAATACCAAACTCAACAACCGCTTCATGATTGGTTGATAACGCAACGAAGTGTTTGGATACGTCGGCGTCACTAGCCTCAGATTCAAGAAACCAATTGCGGGCTGAATGAGCGTTAGTCAGGGTCTCTTGGGTACTGAAAGTTTTCGACGCGACAATAAACAAGGTAGTTTCGGGGTTAACCTTTTTAAGCGTTGACACCATATGAGAACCGTCAACATTACTGACGAAGTGCATAGTCAGTCGAGCATGCGCGAATGGCGCCAATGCTTCAACGGCCATCAGTGGGCCTAAATCTGAGCCACCAATACCTATATTGACGACATCGGTTATGGGTTTACCCGTAAATCCTAACCAGCTACCGTCTCGAACCTTGTCAGTGAAAACGCGTAATCGGCTCAGCACGCTTTTGACATCTGGCATGACGTCTTCGCCTGCCACGACAACGGGTTTATCACCCCGATTACGAAGGGCCGTATGAAGAGCCGGACGTGCCTCTGTCGGGTTGACGATATCGCCATCGAACATGCCCTGCAGTCGAGACTGCACCTGGCATTCTTCGGCTAATTCAACCAAATTATCGCGCGTTTTCTCAGTGATGTGATTTTTGGAGTAATCCAAAAATAGACCAGCAGCACTGAGCTGAAACTTTTCAAAACGAGCATCGTCGGCGGCGAACAAATCGCGCAAAGTCGTCGATTTTACATCGTCATGATGGGCAGCTAGCGCTTTCCAAGCGTCGAGATCAACAGGATGAGTCATAGTTGTAGAGTCGATTATCAGTCAACAGACCTAGGGATCGCACAGTATACTCTTCAGACACCCACACTGATGGATCCGAGCGTGAGTTCAAACGTCGAATTACCACTGTGGCTTTGCCTGCTTGGGCTATTTTTCGCCTCGTTATGGTTATTGCAGCATTTTTTGTTGCCCTCAGCCCGAT
>CALKLO010000097.1 GCA_937991945.1 uncultured Granulosicoccus sp. | reverse complement strand
GACTATCTCGGCATACAGTCCGGCTGTGCTTTGATTAAGCATAGGGTCGGGGAGGGCTAGAGTATTGACTAGCAACCGAGCGTTGTCTGATATGTCGGTTGCCCCGAGAATGCCGTAAATTAAGCCTTGAAGCCGATCAAGCCGAGCCGTTTCAGCGCGCTTGTGAACGGAGTAGGACACCGACAGCCCGACCAACACAACGAAAACAGTTAGTACAAGACTGGTACCTATGACCAGCCGTGAGGTAATTGATCGCATGCTAGGCCTAGGGCTCTACGCTGGATGTTGCGTCGTTATCACTAAGCCGTTCAAGAGCCAATCGATATCCGCGACCACGCATGGTTTCTATGGGTTGTAACGTTTTATCGGCATCCAGTTTCTGTCTTAAGCGACGGATAAATACTTCTAGAACATTCGGGTCTCTATCGGTGTCTTCGTCGTAGAGGTGATCTAGCAGCATGGGCTTGCTGATAACTTTGCCGCCTTGCATCGCTAAATAGGCTAATACTCGGTATTCAAAAGCGGTGAGCTCTATGAGGTTGCCATCCACTTTGACTTGTTGAGCACGAGTATCAATGCTCATGCGTTCAAAGTGCATGATAGATTCTGCCCAACCGCCGGTTCGGCGCAACAATGCGCGAAGCCGAGCTTGCAGTTCTTCAATATGAAAAGGCTTGGTTAGGTAGTCATCAGCACCAGCTTCTAAACCGTCTACTTTATCCTGCCAACGATCTCTAGCGGTGAGTATTAAGACAGGATAGGATTTGTCTTTTTTTCGCAGCGTTTGAATAATGGATAGGCCATCTTTACCGGGTAGTCCTAAGTCGACTATAGCGATATCGATAGGCATATTAAGCGCAAGGTATAAACCTTCTACCCCTTCATTGGCTTCATCGATAGCGTAGCCTTGTGCTCTTAGAGCGACGACTATTTGAGCTCGAAGTGCATCGTCATCTTCAATAATAAGAGCGCGCATTTTATTGAGCCTTGTTGATTTTGAACACGCGAACCCGGCCATTGGCAATGAGTTTTACCGCGTATAGAGTATTGCCTGAGGCGTCTTGTGTTGTGGCGACGCCTAACACTTTTCCAATACCTCCATTGAGTCCTTTTGCTATTTCAATAGCGTGTTCTCGGTCGATGGCGTCGGCGGCCATCGCAGGAGGCAGGGCAATTAACTGTGTGAAAATGATCATCAACGAGACGCAGGCTAACCGTCTTATGGGGCGCTGGATACTGGCAACGACACCGCGATTGTTACGGGGGATCAGTGCGAGTCTCGTTGATGATGCATTCATGACGTTTTACCTGCGAGCGGGAGCCACAGACACCTGGATCTCAATTCGATTTCCTGGGTCACGTGGAAGTTGTGTAACGAATTTACGCCCCTTGTATTGATAAGTGACGTCGTAGTGCTGTAGTTGGCTTTCGGTACGAGATTCAACAACCCGTTTGCAACGTTCTACATTACGCGTTTCGTAAATAGGTGTTGATTGATTGCGACTGGATTCTTGAAATCGACGATGTCTTGAGGATGTTTGGTTTCCCGTTTCATTGCCAATAGCGCTGCCTATGATGGCGCCGACCACGGTAGCCCCGGTTCGAGAGCCGCGGTTAGTGCCACGACCAATCTGATTGCCAATAACTCCGCCAATTAAACCGCCGACGATGGCGTTACCAGCAGATGTGCTGTTTTGCCTTTGATTACTGTATCGGTTGTCCTGTTGGTATCCCACTATGATTTGTTCTTGCTCAGTCCAGCATTGCTGCGTGGGCTCTCGAAGTGTGACTTGGCGATAAATGGGTTGAACATTGATGACTTTGGCGTATTCAGTGAATCGCTGACTTGACGCTTGATTCTTAGCTGCAAGAGCGGGGGCTGATACTGTGCTCAGCGCTGCGATAACCGCGCTTACAGTGATCGCGTTTGATAATGACAGTAAACGTTTCATGTGAAATCCTAGGCTGCTTGATGTGACGAGTGGGTCACGCTGGGATACTCAATGTAAGCGTCCGGTCCTGAACATTGACTGAATAGCGGCAAACATTATCGGCAGCCGTGATTTGAACCGTTAATTTGATATCAGTATCACAGCTTGCCCATTGCTTACACAGGATGCGCGCTAGTCTTATTGCGAAGTACCGCTGGTGTCAGGCTCCTCCTGAGGCAAAATTTCATCGTCCAAAGGCAAAATTCGGGTCAGGATGCCAAACCTAGGGTTGTCGATATAGTGCAACTCTCGACTTCGCATTTTGCGGCTTTGCGATAACTTAAAACTCTGTCCTGACTCTGCATCAGTGAACACCAATAGCGTTTCCATATGTAGGAATCGACCAAGACGAACCTTGACAGTACCGTTAACGGTAAAGGTCGGTACCTCGTAACTTTGATTGGCACCCGGGGTGAGTCTGGCCGGTATGAATTTATCGTACGGTTTTAAATTGTCTGGCAAAAATACGGTGGTGGGGATGCCTAGGTTTATGCGCACAGCTTTGGCTGAGTCTTCATCCAAGCCTGGCTGCCGCCATGCCATATGGCGAAGAACTCGGTAACGCCCAGAGGATGCCATGTCGCTAGCATTTTCAGTCAGAGTCAATCCATCCTCAATGGTTAAAAACCCCGCATCTATCGCTGTTTCGCTATTGAGTCTTAGGCTGTTACCAATTTTCGGATAGTACATACCGCTTGTATTGAGTTTGCGGCCCGATTTAGTTTCAAACACGACCATTTCAATCAGGTAGTCCTTCGCCACGGCATGGGACGAACCCAATACGGTGGCAAGGAATAACAAACCAAGGCCAATGCGCGACGATCGAATATTCATAGGCTTCTCACGTTAATTAAGCAGCTTCGGGTAGGGCTAGTGTGTCCAACAACTGATCAACGAATGCTTGGGCCTCGTCAGAATCAGCGAAAGGTTTAATAATACGCAGTATTTGCTTACCATCGAAACGATAGATACTGCTGTGCTTTTGTAGCATCTGAATCAATGCCATTGGATCAATTTTAGGTTCTGTGGCAAATACGATACGACCACCGCCAGGATTGAGCTCTAGGCGTTCAATTGCCATTGCCTCACAGCGTTGTCGTAATCGCATGACATCGAACAGACGATTGGTTTGCTCAGGCAGTAAACCAAACCGATCGATGAGTTCTATTTTGAGTTCTCGCAGTGCTTCACTGTCCACAGCGTGTGAGATTCTCTTGTACAGAATCAAACGTTGGTGGACATCTGGAACGTAATCACCAGGCAGCAGGGCAGGTACTCCTAGATCGACTTCTGTACCGTGCGCCAGAGGTTTATCGTAATCAGGTAGTTTTCCTTCTTTAAGCGCTTTTACAGCACGCGTTAACAATTCGCTGTACAGCGTAAAGCCGATTTCTTGTATCTGGCCACTTTGTCCTTCTCCGAGCAATTCGCCAGCACCTCGAATTTCCAGATCATGCGTTGCAAGTGTAAAACCGACCCCCAAGTCTTCTAACGACTCAATAGCTTGTAATCGTTTTTCGGCATCTTTTGTCATGGAGCCTTTGGGTGGAGTGAGTAAATAGGCATAGGCTCGATGATGTGATCGACCCACTCGGCCTCTGAGCTGATGCAACTGTGCTAGCCCTAGTTTATCTGCACGATTGATAATGATGGTATTCGCGCTGGGGATATCAATGCCACTTTCAATGATGGTGGTGCTGACCAGAATATTAAACCGTTGATGATAGAAGTCACTCATCACTTGTTCTAGATCGGTTTCACGCATTTGGCCGTGCGCAAAATTAACTCTCGCACCTGGGACAATACGCTCTAAGTCCTCAGCAATTCGTTCAATGGTTTGTACTTCGTTGTGAAGAAAGTAGACCTGTCCGCCACGGGCTAATTCTCGTTCGCACGCTTCTCTGATCTGTACATCAGACCACTCGCCAACAAACGTTTTGATAGCGTGTCGGTGTTGTGGTGGAGTTGCAATTATGGATAGGTCGCGCATACCGGCCAATCCCATATTCAATGTGCGCGGTATTGGGGTTGCAGTTAGCGTAACGATATCTACTTCAGAGCGAAGAGCTTTCATATGCTCTTTATGGCGTACACCAAAGCGATGTTCTTCATCGATTATGACGAGCCCTAAATTGTGGTATTTGATATCTTTGCTTAGCAGCTTGTGCGTGCCAATGATGATATCTATGCCACCAGACGCAAGCCTTGCCAGAATTCCTTTTTGTTCTTTGGCGGTTTCGAAACGTGATAACGATTCAATTTGCACAGGCCAATCGGAGAACCTGTCCATGAAGTTTTTATGATGCTGTCGAGCAAGCAGTGTGGTTGGTACAAGCACGACCACTTGTTTTCCTGCATCTACCGCAACAAATGCGGCTCGCATGGCAACTTCGGTTTTACCAAAGCCTACGTCACCACACACAACGCGGTCAGTGGGTTGCGATGATCGTAAGTCTTCAACCACCGCGTTAATGGCTGAGAGCTGGTCGGTTGTTTCTTCAAACGGAAACGCATTACTAAAAACAGTGTAGTTGTCTGAGCTCTCAGGAAACGCAAAACCTTTTCTTGCAGCGCGTCTGGCGTGAATTTCCAATAGTTCTGCGGCAACATCGTAAGCTTTCTCTGCCGCTTTTCGCCTGACTTTTTGCCAGGTATCGGTGCCTAGCTTATGTAGTGGAGCGCTCTCTTCACTGGCACCTGCATAGCGACTGATTAAATGCAGTGAGGACACCGGAACATAGAGTTTGTCATCCCCAGCATACTGAATGGTTAGGTACTCGTTTTCCATGTTGCCGACATCTAACGAGGTAAGGCCTTGGTAACGTCCCACACCATGATCGATATGCACGACCGGCGCACCAATACTCAGATCGGTAAGGTTGGCAATGATAGCGTCAGAGTCGCGCGTAGGTCGACGTCGTTCACGACGTTTTATTCGGCCTGAACCCAGCTGGGTTTCTGTGACCATGGCAACTTTAGCATCGGGTAGATGCAAGCCACGATCAATGGCAGCGGTGGTTAGGCAAAGGTCTCGATCACTGTCTAAAAATTCTTGCCAGCTATCAACGGTTGTCGGGTTAAGCCGGTTACCAATGAGCTGATCGAGTAATGCTTCACGTCGCCCCGTTGACTCTGCGACGAAAAGTACGCGACCTGGAAACTTGCCCAGAAAATCTTGCACCGAACCCATGGGGCGCTCACCGCGCGCATCAACCGGGTAAAGCCCAGGCGCCTCAGTGGCAAGATTCAGTGCTTTTGCGCCTGGCTTTTCGATTTCGAAACGTTGCGTTTGAAAGGTTTTGCGCGGCGCAAGTGCGTTTTCTACTTCACTGGCGCTGAGGTAGATTTGCTCGGGGGGAAGAATGGGGCGCTCAACATCGTGTCTGCGTTGTTCATATCGATCCGCGGTATTCGCTGCAAACTGAGACAAAGCCTCTTGTGCACCGTCAACCATTACGAAGGTGGCATTGTTCGGTAGGTATTCGAACAAATGCGACGTCTCATCGAAAAACAACGGCATATAGTATTCAATGCCAGAGGGTGCTCGCCCTTCACTGACTTCTTGATAAATAGGTGTGTTTTTACTTTCGGCGGCAAACGAGTTTCTATATTGCTTGCGAAATAAAGCGATGCCTTCTTCGTTTAGCGGGAATTCGTGAGCCGGCAGAAGTTCGATATGAGTGGCTTTTTGTAAACCACGCTGGGTGTCTGCATCGAAGGTTCTGATGGTTTCGACTTCATCATCGAAAAATTCTACCCGGTAAGGGCGGTTGCTACTCATCGGAAACAGATCAAGTATGGAGCCGCGCACAGCAAATTCGCCGTGCTCCTCGACCTGGCTAACCAGACGGTAACCTGCGTCGACTAAGCGACCTCGAAATTCATCCAGCGCAAGCGTGTCGCCGTGCTTAATGATTAGCGCATGTTGATCGAGGAAGGCTCTGGGCGGCAATCGTTGCATGAGTGCCGCGGAGGTCAGCAACAGGATGCCCTCACTGGCTTCAGATAAGCCGTAGAGCGTCCGAATTCGTTGCGAGATGATGTCTTGGTGCGGGGAGACCCGATCGTAGGTCAGGGTTTCCCAGTCGCTGAGCACATTGACGGACGTGCCTAAGCCTGCGAAGAAGCGCAGCTCAACGTCAAGTTGCAGTAGTTCTGTCGTACTGGAGGCCACAACGACTAACAAATTGCCCGTTTTGGAGGCAAGTTCGGTGATGGCTAGGGATTCGGAAGCACCGTATAGTTTGCCCCAATGGGGGCGAGATGCGGCGACATCAGGCAACAGCATAAGAGCGGGACTCGAGCAGGTTAGTGAATGGTCCGCCAAAAGGCGGCTCGATAGGGTGGCTAAGATTGGCCATCGATACCGATTGGTGCAAAAGATACAAACCGAATTGTCCCATATTTCCCGGCTTGGCGAAGCGTATGAGCAAATCAGACTCCACCGATTCCTATCAATTCACTACACTATGTAGTCAATTTTCGAACTCTACCGACCGCAGCGGCTCTACAGCTCTATGTTTCAACCATATGAATTATTTGTAGGTCTGCGGTACACCCGAGCAAAACGGCGCAACCACTTCATTTCCTTCATTTCTCTGGTCTCTATTCTGGGCATCATGCTCGGTGTGACGGCCTTGATCACTGTGACTTCTGTCATGAATGGTTTTGAGAAGGAGATGCGTGAAAGAATTGTCGGGGCCTCCTCACATGCCACGGTTACAGGGCTGGGTGAGCCAATAGACGATTGGCAATCTATTGCCGCAATAGTCAATGAGCATCCAGAGGTGGAAGGGGCTGCGCCCTATGTGGAGGGCCAAGTCATGTTGGTCCATGCCGGGCGTTCAACGGGTGCATTGATTCGCGGTGTGTTGCCTGAGCAAGAAAGCCAAGTCTCAGATCTACCTAATAAATTGGAGCAAACTGAATCGTTGCAGGTGGCACTGCAAGAGGGTGAATTTGGATTGTTGCTTGGGGCAGATTTAGCGGTGTACTTGGGGGCTATCGAGGGTGACAAAATTATGGTCATTACCCCCGAAGCGAGTGTGACGCCAATGGGTTTTGTGCCTCGCGTCAAACGCTTTACCGTCACGGGTATTTTCCGCTTTGGCATGTACCAGTTCGATCGTAATTTGGCGATCATGCATGCGGCAGATAGCGCTAAGTTGTTCAAACTCGGTGATGGCTACTCAGGCGTGCGCTTAAAGTTGACTGACACGGGAAGGGCGCCGGTCGTTGCTCGTGAGTTGACCCGTGAGCTTGGTTTTGACAAATACGTTAGCGATTGGACACAGCAAAACGCCAACTACTTTTTAGCTGTAAAAATGGAAAAGACGATGATGTTCATCATTCTTTCCATGATCGTTGCAGTCGCTGCTTTTAATATTATCTCTACGCTTGTGATGCTAGTGCAAGACAAGCAAGCGGACATCGCCATTTTACGCACCCAAGGAGCATCGCCGGGTAGTGTCATGTCCATTTTTATTGTTCAAGGCACGTTGATTGGCGTGTTGGGTACGGTGGCAGGTTTGATTGGCGGCGTAGCGTTGGCTAGCAACATAGACGTTGTTGTGCCTTTTATTGAGCGTTTCACAGGACCCGTACTGAATCCTGAGGTTTACTACATTGACGAAATGCCTTCGGATCTGCGGCGCAGTGATGTGATTAAGGTGGGTCTTATGTCCTTTGGTTTGTCGTTATTGGCCACCATTTATCCGGCCTTTCGAGCATCGCGTATCGACCCTGCATCGGCGCTTGCCTATGAATAAGTTAAACACTCTGCCCGCCATTACGGAATCATCCCATGAGTGATAACTCTATATTGCGTGCGCAAGGCTTAGGTCGCACCTATGCACAGGGTGATTTATCTGTCGATGTATTGAGCAATGTCGATCTTGATATTGCCAAAGGCGAGCGCATTGCCATTATTGGCAGCTCAGGAAGCGGTAAGAGCACGTTGCTACACCTGTTAGGAGGACTTGATTCTCCAACAGCAGGTTCTGTAATTATTGCCGGGCAAAACGTTGCAACACTCAGTCAGGCAAAGCGTGGGCGGTTACGTAATGAGCACGTAGGATTTGTTTATCAATTCCATCATCTACTGCCCGAATTTAGTGCATTGGAAAACGTCAGCATGCCTCTGTTAATTCGGGGTTTAAGTAAATCAAAAGCTGCTATGGCGTCTGAAGAGTTGTTAACGCGAGTAGGGCTTGGCGATAGGCTCAGGCATAAGCCTTCAGAGCTATCAGGTGGTGAGCGGCAAAGAGCTGCAATAGCCAGAGCACTAGTGACTCGACCCGGTGTTGTTTTGGCCGATGAGCCTACGGGTAATCTTGACGAAACTACTGCTGATCGCGTGTATGAGCTTATGCTTGAGTTAAATAAGGAGCTAGGAACCAGCTTTCTGGTGGTGACCCATGACACACGGTTGGCAGGTCGTATGGATAGGGTTCTTAAATTAACCCGCGGTGGTCTGCAGGCAGTAGAACTCGCGCACAAAGAGTAAGCGCTTAGAGCGTTGCTCGTCTGCGGTTCCGACGTTGTCTCCAGCGTCTAACGGCGTGGATGCGCCAAACTAGCAGGGTTACAAGAAAGCCTACAACCGCTGACACACTGGCACAAAACAACATGCCGACAAGCATGGTAGGCCATGCGTGTCCGACGCCTGAAAGCAGGCTCTGGGTAGATAGGTTGAGAGGCTCCGCAAACACGGGTTTGCCGAGAATCATTGACCCACTTTGCCAGGCTGCATAGAATAAAGGTGCAATGGTCAAAGGATTGGTGAACCACACCATGACCACGGAGACAGGCACATGGACGCGCAAGACGGCAGAGATCAGTGCTGCCAGAAGCATCTGCATGGGAACAGGAACCCAGCTGATGAACAAACCTACAGCTACGCCACCCGCAACAGATCGTCGGTTGAGGTGCCACACCATGGGTTGGGCAATAGTGTCCCTGACCCAGCGCCTGAAAGAGCTAGGAGTGTTGTCTGTACCCCCAATTTGGTTGTACAGCTTGCGGCGAAGATTCGTCGCGTCAGGCAAATGTTGTCTCAGCCTGTTGCCGCTCATTTTAGGTTTTTGGAAAGAGAAAAGAGGAAGACTCAACACAATAACGTCGTTGCCAGCTTTTTATTGAACTATTCGCAACGTATTCTTGAATGTTATCCGGAAAGCGTAGGTCGGATATGAGAATGTTTACCGTTAGTTGCGTATTTTGGACCACATTCTTACTGACCCTACCTGTTCTTCCAGCCAATGGGTTACTCATTGCATTTAGCGCCATATTGATGGGTGTGGCTTATCAATGGCCTGTCTGTCGATCATTGTGCGCAGGTTATATCGTTGCTTGTGTGTTTTTGGCTTGGACCCTCATCGAGCTAGAGTCAGCGCAGTTGAGAAGCGACGAAATATCATCCGATATAAGACTCAAGGTACGTGTTACCAGCGTGCCTCAACAGGCTGATTGGGGGCAGCGCTTTAACGCGCAGGTCCTGTCTTGTGAGTCCTGCTCCACTGACTTTGGACCGACCAGTTTGCAACTCAGCTGGTATAGATCAAGCCAAACCGTTCGCGCGGGTGAGCATTGGGAATTTACCGTCAGGCTTAAACCGTTTCGCGGATATCGGAACGACGGTAGTTTTGATAAAACTCAGTGGGCGGCTTATAAACGGTTAGACGCGCGCGGTTATGTGCGCAAAAAACCAGCACCGTTGAAGTTGGAAACATCGGAAGTACTCTCGGTTGCTGATATGCGTTCACAGCTTTCAGAACGTTTGTTAGCCCTACCAGCGGCTGATACGGGTGCTGGATTGGTCCAAGCATTAGTGCTGGGCGTCAAACACAATATTGAGCAGCAGACGTGGTCTTTACTACGCGATACGGGTACTTCCCACTTGGTTGCAATTTCTGGATTACACATCAGTTTGCTGGCAGCCTGGACGTACTATTTTGCTAGTAAATTTTTACCTCAACTATTGTTGTTTATTACGCGTGTAACCCCTAGGTTTCGTACGGTAGACAGTCGATCCGGCGCATTAATAGTCAGTGTCTTATGCGCCGGTGCGTACGCACTGTTGGCGGGCTTTGAGTTGCCCGTCCAGCGAGCGTTGGCGATGCTAATGGTCTGGGCTATTGCTATGGCAAGGCTTCGTCATCTAGCACCTGCCTGGGGGCTGGCGCTAGCCATGCTTGTGGTTTTGGGCAACAACATACTCAGTGTGCTCTCGCCGGGGCTTTGGCTCTCGTTTGGAACAGTTGCCATCTTGTTCTATTTGCACCGAGGTCGAATCCATTCGCCGGTAACGCATGAGGCGGTGGCAGGGTCGTGGACATCGCTTCGAATAGCGGGTGTCAAAACGCTAGCCATGGGGCGAACTCATGTTTTTCTGGGACTTGCACTTCTACCTATTACTGCATGGTTTTTTCAAGCAGGTTCGGTCGTGGCACCTTTGGCCAATTTATTTGCTGTGCCGTGGGTGGGTTTCGTAGTGGTACCACTCAGTTTTCTCTCTGTGTTGCTCAGTGCCTGGTGGTCGAGTGCGGCTGATTTGGCGCTTATGGTGGCTCAATGGTCAATCAACGCACTGTTGTATTATCTGCAGAGTTTGGCAGATTTGAATCATGCCTCGGTACCTCTTACCGTTCCATCAGTCACGGCTCTCGTGTTGAGTCTTGTGGGTGTGCTGGCGCTGTTTTCACCGAAAGGGCTGGGGTTTAAACGCTATGCGCTTATTTTGTTATTACCCTTGTTGCTGTTCAACGCAAAGCCCCCGCGAGTCACAGGTTTTAATGTGCATGTGCTTGATGTTGGGCAAGGTTTAGCAACATTGGTGTTCACCGAGAGTCATACGCTTCTATTCGATACGGGTGGGAAAATATCCAGTTCCTTAAGTATGGTCGAAGCGGTTGTCATGCCTTACTTGCATGCTCAGGGTCGTCGTGAAATTGATTACCTGGTGGTATCTCATGCCGACGAAGATCATGCGTTTGGTGTGGCGGATATTGTGCGGCGATTTCCTAACGTCACGATTCTGGGCGGTGGAGATGTGCAGACGGAGGTGGAATTTGACTCTACCCCCTGTGAGGCTGGCGATGTCTGGAATCTGGACAACGTGCAATTTAGTGTTTTACATCCAGCCATTGGAGACGCTGGAGGCGATAACGATAGATCTTGCGTCATCTTGGTTCACTTTGGTACCTCTAGAGCGCTTCTCACCGGTGACATTGAGCGTCGAGGTGAAACCCAACTGGCTAAACGGTTAGGTGAGCTAGGTAATGGTGCTAAAGGTGTCTTACCTGTGGATTTAATCGTGGCACCGCATCACGGAAGTCGGACATCGTCGAGCGCTGAGTTGTTGGCGCAAGTGCCCGCAAAGCATGTGGTTTTTACCGCCGGCTATCAGAACCGGTATGGATTTCCTCACGTCGAGGTACAATTGCGCTATAAACTAATGGGTGCAAAGCAATACACAACCGGTACGCACGGAGCGGTAGCATTTTCGTTCGGTCGCACTGGCTTGTTAGAGCCTCCAGTAACGTGGTGGCAGACTTCTCGTCGCTTTTGGCACGGTTTCGTTAATCCGGCTTGTTCAGGGCAATTTGCTGAGCACGCTATCGTAATTCAACAGCTTTTGTTGGCGCAAAAAGGACAATCACTGTGTGGGAAATAGTAACTGCGGGCGGCTGGTTAATGCTACCCATTGTGGCGTGTTCCATTGTTGCACTCGCTATCGTCGGAGAACGCTTTTTTACGCTTCGTGCTGAGCGTGTATTGCCGACGAATTTGGTCGCTGACGTTTGGCGAATGGCGAGTACCAGGCAACTCACCGAAGACAAAGTCCGTGAGCTTCAAAAAGGGTCACCATTGGGACGTATTCTTGCTGCAGGTTTGCACAACCGCACCCAAGATCGCGATGTCATGAAAGCCTCCATAGAAGAGGTGGGTGGTCATGTCACTCACGAGTTAGGCCGCTATTTGAATGCCCTAGGCACTATAGCTGCGGTTACGCCATTACTGGGTTTGCTGGGTACCGTCATAGGTATGATCAGCGTATTCACCAACATAACGACGGTTGGTGTGGGTAACCCGGCACAACTGGCGGGTGGTATTTCGCAGGCTCTGATCACCACAGCAGGTGGCTTGATGGTAGCGATTCCCAGTCTGATGTTTCACCGATACTTTCGTGGAAAAGTCGATGGGCTAGTCGTTGACATGGAAAAAGAGTCATTAAAGCTGGTCGATGTGCTGCAAAAGCGTCAACCTCAAGCGCGAGTCAGCCCACAATGAAATTTAAGCGAGAGGCACGTGAAGAACTCGAGCTGAACCTGACTCCGCTCATTGACGTTGTTTTTCTCTTATTGATATTTTTCATGGTCTCGACAACTTTTCAAAAAGAGTCCGAGATCTCCTTGCAGTTACCGCGTGCATCCGATTCTGAAGTGCAAGAGTCAAAAGAGAGAATTGAAGTGTTGATTAATGCTGCTGGCCGTTATTTCATTAACGATCAAGAGTTGGTTAAGGGTGATGTGGCTAGCTTGCAAAATGCGTTGTTTAAAGTATCAGGTGGTAAGCGCGATATTCCGCTAACGATTCGTGCCGATGCTCAAGCACCTCATCAGGCGGTGGTTACGGCTATGGATGCAGCTGGGCAGTTGGGCATGTTAAAAATGTCCATTGCAACATCACGAAGCGCTGAATAGACGCCATAGATGTCGGATAGTAAATTGGCCAACACGAGAGAGTTGCCTGCGTCCACGCAGACGAGTACCACAAGACAGCATGGAAGCGCTGATACCAAAGTAGTGTCTGGCAAGGAGACCTATAAACGCCTACTCAGTTATGTAAAACCTTACCGACGGCAGTTTGCCATTGCCGTGTTGGGCATGGTCGGATACGCATTAACTGACACCGCCTTTGCGGCTCTTATGAAACCGATGCTTGACGGTAGTTTTGTCGAACAAGATCGTAGTTTCATACTGTTTGTACCATTAATGATTGTGGGCATATTCATATTGCGTGGAATTGCCGGTTTTGCATCGACGTATTACATGTCATGGATAGGTTGGCGTGTTATCAAACAACTACGCGGTGAAATTTTTGGTAAATACCTGACCTTGCCCACGGCGTTTTATGACCAAGCTTCATCAGGTGAACTGATTTCTCGCATCACCTTTAATAGCCAAATGGTAGCGAACGCTGCCAGCACCTCACTAACGGTTATGGTGCGCGATACGCTAACCGCAATTGGTTTGTTCGCATTGATGTTTTATCAAAGCTGGCAGTTGTCTCTGACCTTTTTAGTCATTGGCCCAATCATCGGTTTTATTGTTGCTCGGGTGAGCAAACAGTTTCGCGCTATCAGTCGGAATATACAGGGCTCAATGGGTGATGTTAGTCATGTCATTCAGGAGGCGGTTGAAGGTGCTCGCGTCATTAAAATATTCGGCGGGCAACAAACAGAACTGTCTGAATTCGAATTAGCCAATGAGCGTAATCGTGCGTTCAACATGAAAGAGACACTGGTTAAGGCGCTCAATCAGCCGATTATTCAATTTTTGGTTGCTATAGCACTAGCGGTCATTGTTTACATCGCTTCAAGCGGTGATGTGGCTGATCGAATTTCCGTGGGTAGTTTTATGTCGTTCATCACAGCGATGTTGTTGTTGTTCGCACCGCTTAAACGCATAACCAATTTGAACAATGAAATTCAACGAGGAATCGCTGCGGGAGAGAGTCTATTCGCTATTCTGGATTTAGAATCTGAGCGTGATACGGGAACACAGGAGTTGCCTAAAAAGATTCAAAGCGTTGAATACCGCAACGTCAATCTTAAGTACCAAAGTGATAAACCCGCTGTACTCCAAAATATTCAGCTGCGTATCGATAGCGGTGAGACCATTGCTTTCGT
>CALKLO010000096.1 GCA_937991945.1 uncultured Granulosicoccus sp. | reverse complement strand
CTGATGATGGAAATTCCTCAGCGGGTTGCGCAAGCTGCCATGGACTCAGGTGTCGCCACACGTCCTATTGAAGACTTCGACGCTTATCGTCGTAAGCTGCGCAGTTTTGTGTTCCGATCGGGATTGGTTATGAAGCCTATGTTCGAGCAGGCTCAAGCCGATATCCAACGCGTGGTGCTTGCCGAGGGTGAATCTTCACGTGTGCTTAACGCTGCGCAAATATTGGTTGATGACGGTATTTGTCATCCGGTATTGATTGGTCGTCCGGATATTATTCGGTCGAAGATTGAGGACATGGCTTTACGCTTAACTATTGATAACGGTTTTAGCGTTGTTGATCCATCGGACAACCCTAACTTTGATACTCACGTTGATGCCTATCATCGCTTAATGGAGCGTGCGGGTGTGTCGCCGGAATATGCAGCTAACGTTATACGCACTAGACCGACTGCACTAGGCGCATTGATGGTACGCGAGGGTCAGGCGGACGCCATGGTATGTGGAACTCAAGGTGCCTATGCAAGGCATATCCGTTACCTGGTTGACGTGATCGGTATACGAGAGGGCGTTAGTGATATCTCAGCGCTGATGTTAATGATTCTAGATACCGGTACGGTTTTCTTAACGGACACACATGTCACTGTAAATCCAACGGCTGAAGAGCTGGCAGAGACGGCGCATATGGCTTCAAAAATTGTTAAACGATTCGGTATGGTGCCTAAGGTCGGCATGCTGTCGCATTCTAACTTTGGCAGCCGAAACAACGACTCTGCTGTGAAAATGAGGCGTGCAGTGCAGTTGGTTAAAGAGCGTTATCCGGGTCTTGCCGTAGAGGGTGAAATGCATGCAGACGCGGCACTCTCAGAAGAGACACGAAGTCGAGTGTTCCCAAATGCCAGCTACACAGGCGGCGCTAACTTGATGGTTATGCCTAACCTTGATGCCGCAAACATTACCTACAATATGGTGAAGGCATTGGGAGATGCTCTGCCTGTTGGTCCAATGTTGATGGGATTAAATAAGCCAGCTCATGTCGTAACCGAATCGACGACGGTTCGGGGTATCGTTAATCTGTGCGCAATAGCGGCAGTCGATGCCATCGATTACAAAGCCAGTAAGTAGGTCTAATTCACATAGCTGCCGCACTGGCAGCTATTGCAATAAGTGGTTTGTTTATGCAACTTGAACTGTTTTTAAATCAATTGAATACACAACCGAAAACCATTGAGTTTCCGGATGTGATTGAACTGATCAACAGCAAATACACCTACATACCCACTTTATTTCGCAATCACGATATTGTGAATGAGGCGGGGCAAAACACGGGTTCGTGTAAAATTTTTGCGTTCGCAAGGCTGCATGAATTAACTCAGGAGCAAACGTTAGCATTGTTTGGTGCCTTCTATCGGGCTGATGTTTTAAAAACACCTGACGGCGATAGTCACCCAAACATCCGTCAGTTTATGGCTACTGGTTGGGCAGGCATTGAGTTTGATGGCGTCCCGTTACGAGCAAAGAGTTAGCAAGACTACAGCTGGAGTAGAGCGGCGATCAGGCCGATTATTCCTCCAAATACACCTCCCCAAACCACAAGCCACCCCAAGTGCGCTCGGATCATGCGTTGCATGATTTCCTTGACCATCTCTGGAGTCATTTCATCGAGTCTGGCTCGCAGCAGTTGATCTAGTTTATTAACGAATTGATCGCTACTAGCGGCTTTGCTTAATTGTTCGCCAATGGCTGCCTGAATGCGTGGCGAGTGTGCGGCATCCGTTAAGAAAATGCCCATGCGCTCTTTAAAAGGATCACGCAGCGGTTGTAATGCGTCTTCTCCACCAACCATGCTCAGCATGGAACCGAACGAGGACTCAACAACCGTTGCTACTAGTTGATCGTATGCTGCATCCAAGTCAATCGCATTAAGTAGCGGTTCTAAATCCACCGCATCAATCAAGGAGCCACCCTTTGCCTCATTGCTTGATTCCGAATTTGGTGAGCTAAGCAGACGTTCAACATTGTCTTTACTAAACAATTCTTCATGCACCATGCGCAGTATGCCGGCTTTGAAGTCTTCAAAATGCAGCGAGATAACACCTGAGCCGTATAGGCCGGGCACTCTTTCGAACAGCATGTGAACTGCCAACCAGTTCGTTAGGGCACCTGAGAGGGCAAACAACCCAACGCTCAGAACCAGTGCGTGCCAAGGCTCGGGAAGCGCAAAGCTGACAAGAATCAGCAGTAGCGCGACCAGGTTAGGCGTTAGATTTTTATCCAGCATGTTCTTATTATTTAGCGTGTGCTATCAGGTGCTTGAGCGCTTGCGGCGAGAAGTACGACTACCTCGTCCCGATGCTGAACCACCCTCGATAGACAAGTCACCTGACATCTGGGCTTTCGCACCTTGCGATAGTTCTCCCAAGACGTCTGTGATGATGTCAATAGTGGGTGACGTACCCTGTTGCCAAGAGTCTATGGCCTGTCGCATGGCTTTGACATGAGTAGGAGTGGTGCCACAGCATCCGCCGATAATAGAGGCACCGGCATTGGCTGATAAAACAGCGTACTCAGCCATTAATTCAGGTGTTCCGCTGTAAACAATTTTGCCGTCAACGTAATCGGGTATGCCGCAGTTGGCTTTGGCCACCAGAGCAGGGCGGCTGCCCATTATTTCAGCGGCTGTAACAAGATTACACACGGCAGCTACAACCTCTGATGCGCCGACGCCGCAGTTGCTGCCAATGGCCGTAATGTGGGCATCCAGGCCAGTACTAATGGTTAGAGTTTCAGCAGGTGTGAGGCCCATCATGGTGCGACCGTTGGTATCAATGCTGACCGTGTATACCAAAGGCAGCCCGACATCAGCGGCGCCCAGGACTGCAGCTTCAATTTCTTCAGCCGAGGAAATGGTTTCGATCCAAAGGATATCGGCGCCGCCATCTGCTAACGCTTTTCCTTGTTCTGCAAAAGCTTTGCGAGCTTCATCGATACTCACGGGCCCATTTGGAGCCAGAATTTCGCCAGTTGGGCCCATCGAGCCTGCAACCAGTACCGTCTTGTCTGATTTGTCAGCTTCCGCTCGAGCCAGCTCTGCAGCGCGGCTGTTAAGCTCATGGACGCGGTGAGCGGCGTCATGAAGGGCCAATCGGAAGTGGGTTCCGCCAAAGCTGTTGGTCAGAATAATGTCTGAGCCAGCTTCCACGAAAGAACGGTGTAAATTACTGATACGATCGGGGTGGTCGATGTTCCATAGTTCAGGAGCGTCGCCCGTTTGTAATCCGACCTCAAACAAGTTAGTCCCTGTGGCTCCGTCTGCGAGTAAAAGACCCTTGCGATCGAGCAATTCTTGAAGTTTGTTTGTCATAATGCGAAGACTAGCATGCACACCCCGCGCCTCGATGGGAATGGGCAGGTTACATGTGTGCTGTGAAATTTATGCACAAGCCTACAGTTGGAGGCGTGTGCCAGTTAGTTTGCCTTGAACTTTACGTCAGGGGCGTCATTTTGTAATTGGGACTCGTCAGGCTACTTGTGTTGCGAGCATGTTAGTTGATCCCTTTTGACACTCTTGTGAGTTGCCCATTCAGCCGATAGCTTTTCTAAGACGTTAAATCGAAACTTAATTCATGAACGCGATTGTTGTAATCAAAAGTTGTTTACTGGGCGTCAAAGCCCAAATGGCAAGCGTTCAATTACCTTCTGAGTGCCGTCGGTGCTTGTGCAACCTAAGGCTTAGTTGCTGATATGTTTCTAGGACTCGGCAAGTCGCCTCAGGCCAACCTTATAGATACCATTCCTGTTCCCGGCTCAGTGGGCTGTATGGGCTTGGTTGCGTGCCCCGGAACTCGAATTGATAAGCCCCCATCCGGCAATAAGCGATTATTGCAAACTGATATGGATGAAATCATTGAATGGGGTGCTAACGGTATTCTATGCCTGGTTGAGCCACACGAGCTCACGTTGAACAGAGTGGAAGGGCTTCCAGCAGCTGCACAAAATGCGGGTATGTGGTGGAAGCATCTGCCCATCATCGATATGGACATTCCCAATCAAGAATTTGAAAATATCTGGGCTGTCGAAGGTGAGCGTATCCGTCACGCGTTGCGAATTGGCGAACGGGTCGCTATCCATTGCTATGCCGGCTTAGGCAGAACAGGCATGATCGCGGCGCGAATTTTAGTTGAATTTGGGGTCGAACCTGAGCAGGCCATTCGCCGGGTGAGGCGTGAGAATCGCCGACGTATCCAGAACAAAGCACAAGCTAATTTTGTGCGAAGTTGCTATTCACTGGTTGATAGCCAGTAGAGATCTACAATTGTTCGATGTGGCAAATAGGTGATAGAGCACTCATGAGGTCGCTGGGTGTTATGCCTGCGTCGCTAGGTGCAACACCAACACCTACCACTACAGTTCATTATTTAGCGATAAACGTATCGGAAAATCACGTAAATGAGTAGCACAGGAGCAAGTCCTCGGCGCGGTAGGCGCGGAGGCGGTCGAGAAGCAAAACTCGCAAGAGCGGCGGCTAGTGGCCCAATATCACCTTACATCAAGCGTAATATCCCTTTCGTTGAAATATTGAACGAAGAAGGGCTGGAGCTCATTGAGCGCAACGCGGATACGATCCTTGAAGAAATCGGTATCGATTTCAGGGACGACGCTGAAGCCTTAGAGATGTGGCGTAACGCGGGTGCTGACGTTCAAGGCGAGCGAGTGCGGTTCCCTCGTGGGCTATGTCGTAAGCTGGTTATGGACAGCGCGCCGGAACAATTCACTCAGCATGCTAGAAATGCTGCGCGTTCGGTTGTTATCGGTGGGAAAAACACCGTTATGGTGCCCGCTTATGGTCCTCCATTTGTCCATGATTTGGACAAGGGGCGACGCTACGCCACCATTGAAGACTTCCAGAATTTTGTGAAGCTAGCGTACATGAGTAATTCGCTTCATCATTCGGGAGGCACTGTTTGCGAACCTGTCGATTTACCGGTGAATAAGCGCCACTTCGACATGATTTACTCGCACATGCGTTACTCAGACAAACCTTTTATGGGATCTGTCACGGCTCCTGAGCGTGCTCAAGATACTGTCGATATGGCAAAAATTTTGTTTGGTGACGAATGGATAGACCCTGCCACGGGACAAGAGAAAACCGTGGTCGTAAATCTTATCAATGCCAATTCACCGATGACGTTTGATGACACGATGCTCGGTGCTGCCAAGGTGTACGCCCGTGCGAACCAAGGTTGCATTGTTTCACCGTTTATTCTTGCGGGTGCAATGTCGCCAGTTACTGTGGCGGGTACGGCTGCGCAAATTTTGGCTGAAGCTATGGCCGGAATGGCATTTGTTCAATTGGTACGTCCAGGTGCGCCGGTCGTCTTTGGCACGTTTGCAAGCTCGGTTTCTATGCAATCAGGTGCGCCGACTTTCGGTTCGCCAGAACCTGCCCAAATCATGTATATCTGTGCAGCACTTGCTAGACGCTTGAAAGTGCCATTTCGTAGTGGTGGTGGTTTATGCGCTTCTAAGCTGCCAGATGCTCAAGCGGCCTATGAGGCGGCTAATACCTTGCAAACAGCTGCGTTAGCTGGGGTCAATTTCATGCTTCACACCGCTGGCTGGTTGGAAGGTGGCCTAGCGATGGGGTATGAAAAATTCATGATGGACGCGGATCAGGCCAGTATGTTGGCAGTGTTGCTGGGAGGCGTCGACTTGTCTGAGAATGGTCAGGCAATGGATGCGCTGCGCGAAGTAGGGCCAGGCAAGCATTTTCTGGGTTGCGCGCATACCCAAAGCAATTTCGAGAGTGCGTTCTGGCGTTCCGAAATTTCGGACAATA
The DNA here is from genome assembly GCA_937991945.1 of uncultured Granulosicoccus sp. Lineage (GTDB taxonomy): Bacteria > Pseudomonadota > Gammaproteobacteria > Granulosicoccales > Granulosicoccaceae > Granulosicoccus. The sequence continues at coordinate 3,603 of CALKLO010000096.1, read as the reverse complement.
ACAGTTTCGAGCAATGGCAGTCAGAAGGGTCATTAGATGCCGCGCAACGAGCCAATGTTAAGTGGAAAGCGGCCTTAGCTTCTTACCAAGCGCCAGATATTGACGTAGCAACGGACGAAGCGCTAAAGGATTTCATAAAAAAGCGAAAAGATTCTTTTCCTGACGCTAATTATTAGTCACACTCTCGGTTAAGCGACCGGGGTCGAGATAGGCCCTGGTGAGAGCGTCAAATACCGGTAGTATTTCCTAATGATCCAGCTGTTTGCACAATGATCGGTTCTGCCGAGTCCACAACGCGTATCGGGTTCTACCTGGTGCCCCAGTTTTCCATGCTGGCTTTCAGCAGTGCGCTGGAAGCTTTGCGCATGGCTAATCACAATAGCGCTCAGGAACTATACCGCTGGAGCCTAATATCCTCTGACGGTGATAGCATCATGAGTAGCTGCGGAATCACTTTTCCGGTTACCCATAGTGCTGTGACGCGTGAAAACTACGATGCCGTGTTCGTTTGTAGTGGTCTGAATGTACACCTGATAAGGGACGAGCCTGGCACTCATTGGTTTAAACAGCTGGATAAGCAAGGCTGCGTGTTGGGGGCTATCTGTACGGGTACTTACTTGCTGGCTCGGGCGGAGTTGCTCAACGACTATCGCTGCACAATTCATTGGGAAAACTTAGCGGCGGCTCGGGAAGAGTTTCCTCAGCTGGTCATCTCTGCGGAATTATTTGAGATTGATCGCAAACGCTATACGTGTGCGGGGGGAACAGCACCGCTGGACATGATGCTCAGCGAAATCCGTGCGCGTCACGGTAGCGCGTTGGCCACAAGAATTTCTGAACAGTTCATGTGTGAGCGTATTCGAGATCAAAATGATCGGCAGCGAGTGCCTCTGACGCAGCGAATCGGGGCTAATCAGCCTAAATTAGCGGAAGCTGTCTCTTTGATGGAAGCGAACATCGAAGAGCCCATGACATTAGATGAGTTGTCTCATCATGTGGGTCTTTCCAGGCGTCAGCTCGAGCGGCTGTTTCAGCGGTATTTACACTGTGTGCCAACTCGCTACTATCTTGAACTTCGACTTGAGCGTGCGCGACAACTGCTATTACAGAGCAGTATGCCGATAGTGGATATCGCATTAGCGTGTGGCTTTATTTCAGCGCCGCACTTTTCCAAGTGCTATCGCGATACGTTTTCTTTGCCGCCGCGCGATGAGCGTCGTCGCGCGGCGGGTTTACTCAGTGATAATCGATCCACTGCAAAGCTTGGCAAACGTCCTCACATAGACGACAAAATCAATAACTCATAGGCGATCAGACCTAAATAGAGTCCAACAAAGGTCGCAAGGATCGACCGTGCTCGCCAGAGATTGAACACCACTAGGTTGCCGACAGCGATGAGTAGGATTGCTGGGACGGCGGTGAGCGTCATTTTGATGATGGTGAAAGTCAGCACGCTGTGTTGTAGCAGGGTGTTCATGACCGGATTTACTTCCGTACCCCCATTGGCCAGGATGGTGAGGGTGAATAAGGAATCCATGATCGACAGGATCATTAGCGCAATGCCCATGCTCACAGCACCGGCATCTAGATTGTCTAGCATCGGATAACGGCGATCATCGGTGCGACGGCCCTCCATACGTCTAGGGCTATTTAGGCACTGCCTAAGCGTTGTGAGTGTATACGTTCGCCTTTCCAGGTCCGCGCGCTTGTCTATGGCTATTGAACTATTCATCCCCCCAGTTTATTCCCCCTACCGGGTCGGACCATGATATGTCTCTAAAAATTAACAGGTTATGGGCTAGAAATAGCGATTTTCGTGGCTTAATTCGCCTTTTAGGTCAGGTAAAAGGGCAATTTAAAAACACAGCTTTTCTGCGTGTGTTTCTTAAACAGGCATTTTAAGGGTGAAAACTAGTGTTTAAGGGTGTTTTTAGGTGCGTATTTTGGTGGAAAACATATAGTTTTCAGTAAGATAGCGTGGTCCGACCCGCGTGTTAGTTGCGTTAGAGGGCTTGTTTTAGGCGGTAGTAGGTCATGCCTAGGGCGACTAGGGCGCTGCCTATGCGGGGGCTGACGGGGAGGCGTATGTGCGATAGGGAGCTGAAGAGGTCGAAGTTCTTCAAGGTGCCGGTAAGGGCGTCTGCCATGACCTCAGCCATAATATGGGAACTGGCTATGCCGTGGCCTGAGTAGCCCTGAGCGTAGTAGACGTTACCTTCTATACGCCCAAGCGCCGGTATGCGGTTAATGATGATGCCAGCGGTCCCGGTCCAGGAATACTCAATGCCAACGCCCTTAAGCTGTGGGAAGGTTTTCTCAAGCGCGGGGCGTAGGGTGGCAGCGACATCGTCGATATCGCGTCCGGAGTAGTTTGTGCCGCCTCCAAACATGAGTCGGTTATCAGCTGTCATGCGGTAGTAATCCAGCACCATCCGGCTGTCATAAACAGCAAGGTTTTCAGGATTAAGCTGATGTGCCAGTTCGGCATCCAACGGCTCGGTTGTTAGATTCCCCAATATGGCTGGAAACAACAAGCCCTTCAGCTTGGGCTGAGCCAAACGATGATAAGCGTTGCCCGCAAGCACAACTGAATCAGCCGTAATTCGGCCCGCAGCTGTCGTAACAGATGGTGTTTTGCCGTACTCGATGGATAACACAGGAGATTGTTCAAAGATCTCAACACCCAGAGAGTGAGCAGCCGCAGCCTCGCCCAAACACAAGTTGAGCGAATGTACATGCATGTTACGCCGATTTAAAACACCGCCGTGATAGAGCGGGGTAGCTAGCTTCTCTTGTACTTGTGCTGTGTCCAGCCATTGCACGTCATCACCGAGTCCTGCGTCTTTGGCCTCTTGCAACGCTTGCTGTAATTCAGGAATGTCACTTTCGGTGTAGGCCGTATGCAAATGCCCATGTTGTAAGTCACAATCAATTCCGTAGCGTTCAACACGTTGTTTGATAATGTCGTGCCCGTGCCATCGCAGCATGCGCACAACATCAATCGCCTCTGAGCCGATAGTTTTCGTCAGCTGCTTAAGAATCGCGGCATCGCCAGACAAGCTCCCCGTCACTTGCCCACCGTTCCTGCCACTAGCGCCCCAGCCGACTCGGTTTGCTTCTACCAGTGCGACTTTAAGACCGCGCTCAGCTAATTCGACCGCCGTGGATACACCAGTGGAGCCGCCGCCAACGATTACCACATCGACTCTCTTTTCACCTTCTAAAACAGGGTGTTCAGTAAAGTCATTGCGACTAGCGTTGTAGTAGTTGTCTATTCTTTCCGATGGTTTCATTGCAACGTAAACCAGTTTACACCCGAGTGAGATAGGTGGCTAAATCAATATTTGACACTTGACGGTTGAATCGGTTTGCCTCGTGCCGTTTCATTCGAACCAGCATCTCGCAAAATCGATCGCCTAATAAATTACGCATGGCGACAGACTGCTCAAAATTATCAATGGCTGTTATCCAATCATGGGTCAGTTGAGTGCCCGTAGAGTGTTCGCCAGGTAGTAGCGGTTTCATGGCTGGGGTTCGAGCTTGTTCCAAGCCGTAGTGAACGCTTCCTAGCAGTGTGTTGAGAATCAAATACGGGTTTGCATC
>CALKLO010000095.1 GCA_937991945.1 uncultured Granulosicoccus sp. | reverse complement strand
GAGCACCGCTGATGCGACAGGGCAACCGCACTCCCGCGTCGTCCTATTAAAACACTTCGACGATGCCGGATTTACTTGGTACACCTACCAAGAAAGCGATAAGGCACGACAAATTCAAGAGAACCCAAAAGCGTCTATCTTATTTTACTGGTGCGCACTCGAGCGGCAAGTGAGAATCGAAGGTGTCGTTGAAAAGTTAGACCCTGCAGATGCTGATGAGTACTTCTACTCTCGCCCAGAAGGCAGCCGATTTAGTGCTGCAGCTTCGGTGCAATCTGCGCCTGTTGACAACAGACAAGTGCTAGAGCAGCGTGTTCAATCGTTGCACGAGCAGTACCCTGATGGAAACGTGCCGCGCCCTGCTGTCTGGGGTGGATATCGTTTACGCCCCAACCGCCTAGAATTTTGGCAGGGCCGGGCTGATCGTTTACACGATCGATTTATATTTGAACAAACAGAGGCGAATGCTGATTGGTCAACGCAGCGTATATCCCCATAACTGACACCCACGTAACGCATTCCATGAAATACATTGTCACGCTAGTTGTACTCGTCGTTATAGTTTTTGCTCTCCGGCATTACATGCCGGTTTTAGGTAGCTCTGTTGCTACTGGCGTGACCGTTATCAATGGAGTGCCTACCCTCGGCGCTTGCCCGAGTACGCCTAACTGTCAACACTCTGAAGCCAGCCAAGCTGATCAGCGCGTTGAGCGATTCCCTATTACTACCGCACCAGATGTTGCAATAGCAAGCTTGGCTCGAGTGGTTGAAGCGATGCCCGGTATGAGCGTTGTTCAGTTCAATGAAACCTACCTTTACGCAACGCACACGTCATCGCTTATGCGATTTGTTGACGATGTTGAATTTCTGGTAAGCGACGACAATTCGAGCATACAAGTGCGAAGCGCAAGTCGGCTAGGCAAGAGCGACTTAGGTGCCAATGCTAAGAGAATAGCGAGCTTGCGGGAACTAGCGGCTGGCAAGCTGTAAAGCTTGCGTACCCAGGCCGTCTTCAAGCATAAATTGCTAACGCCTCCTCGATCTGAGGCGCCTTGCGTTAGCCCAATTGACTTTGCTTGTACTTAGTTTGCGACTACGTTAGCAGCCTGTCTGTCAGCATGGTACGAAGAACGAACCATAGGGCCGCTGGCAACATGTGAAAAGCCCATTTCATCGCCAATACGGGCCAATTCGTCAAACTCGTCTGGGTGCACAAAACGTGAAACCGGCAAATGCGATTTACTCGGTTGTAGGTACTGCCCCAGTGTCAACATGTCGACCTGATGATCGCGCAGGTCTTGCATCACAGCCTGGACTTCTTCCATCGTCTCACCTAGCCCGAGCATCAAACCAGATTTGGTCGGCACTGAAGCGAAACGCTTTTTATGATTCTCTAGCAAATCCAAAGACCATTCATAATCAGAGCCTGGTCGGCACTGTTTGTATAGTCTCGGAACTGTTTCTAGATTGTGGTTGAACACATCAGGCGGGTTGTCGGCCATAGCGTCCAGTGCTTTCAACATGCGGCCACGATAATCAGGAACCAACACTTCAATTTTAATACCCGGGCTCTGCTCACGCACTGCACGAATACAGGCGTCGAAATGCCCTGCTCCACCATCGCGAAGATCATCACGATCGACTGAGGTTATTACGATGTAGCTCAAACCCAGCTGAGCTACCGCTTTGGCAAGGTTTTCAGGTTCTTTTTCGTCTAGCGGGTTTGGGCGTCCATGTGCCACATCGCAGAACGGGCAGCGTCTAGTACAGATATCGCCCATGATCATGAACGTGGCTGTGCCGTGACTGAAACACTCGCTCAAATTTGGGCAACTGGCCTCTTCGCAAACAGACGAGAGGTTCAGCTCACGCATCATTTGCTTGATTTCTTGCACACGCGGATTGTTAGAAACACGGGTGCGAATCCATGCTGGTTTTCGCGGCATAGTTTCAGTCGGCGCGACCTTAACAGGTATACGGGACAGTTTGTCTGCACCGCGCTGATGACCTTTGGGGTCAAAACGGGAGGGGGCTGTATGATCCATACCTGAGTCTACCAGTTAAAAAGTTGTTGAATCGGCGCGATCGGGCGCTGCCAATTGCTTGTGAAGCTCAAGAATAAGTTGATCCACAATCTGTGCCTTTGGACGCTCTATTCCTAATTTCTGCACAGAAGTAACGGCCAAGTTAGCGAAACCGCAGGGGTCTATGCCCAAAAAAGGCGATAAATCAGGGTCAATATTCAACGCTAACCCATGATATGTCGAACCTTTTCGTACTCGAAGGCCTAGCGCTGCAATTTTAGCCTCGCCTACATACACACCTGGTGCATCTCTGCGCCCCATGGCCTCTACGCCCTCATGGCGCAGCAACGCTATGACGCTGTTTTCTAATCGCTCTACCATTTCACGAATACCGAAGCCTGCACGCCGTAAGTTGACTAGCGTGTAGACGACAATTTGCCCAGGCCCATGGTAAGTGACCTGCCCACCTCGATCAGTTTTAATAACGGGGATATTTGCCGCGTTATGGATGTGCGATTCGCGACCAGCCTGACCCAATGTGTAGACCGGCGAATGTTCACACACCCAAAGCTCATCCTCGGAGTCTTCGTTGCGCTCGTCGGTGAAAGCCCGCATAGCAGTCCAGGTCTCGAGATAATCTGCCAATCCGAGATGACGGGTTTTCAAAGCGTGTAGAGCACCTTAGGCTCAGCTTTCAACGCGGCATAAACGCTTTCTAGTTGCTCGATACTCGTAGCGGTAAAGCGGACACTAACGGACAAATACTTACCCTCCTTGCTAGGCAAGGTAGTGAAAGTAACCGCTGCAGGTTCAATATGCGGCAGCACCAGAGACGATACTTGCGATTCAAATTCGGGGCTGTTAAGCCCCATCGCTTTCACAGCAATCTCTGCCGGAAACTCGATCAGTGTATCGGTCACTGGAAATATCGTTGGATAGAGTGCTTCATACGCAAGAAGATGCCGCCCTCTTCTACCTTTTGCAAGGCCAGTAACGGTACTTCTCCGACTATACGGTTATCAGCCATGAGTACACTGCGACCGATTTCCTGACCGATTCGCATCGGTGCTTTGATAAATTCTGCCACCTCAATCGTGCTTTGCAGCGTGTCGAACGAATCTCTGGGTAGCGTTAGGTACAGATCATCTGCCACACCTAGTGCAAGACTTTCTGTTTCGCCCATCCAGATTCGAGCTTCGCTGATTTGTTCACCCGCTGCGTACACGCGACGAGTTTTGAAAAAGCGGTAGCCGTAGTTGAGTAACTTTTGGCTTTCTGCAATACGGGCTTTGTCGCTACCAGTACCCAGCACAATGCTGATGAGTCGCATGCCGTCGCGTACCGATGAAGCTACCAAGCAATAACCAGCTGCTTCTGTGTGGCCCGTCTTCATGCCGTCTACTGAATCATCACGCCACAACAATGTATTACGGTTTTTCTGAGTGATGTTGTTGTACGTGAACTCACGCTCTGAATACAAGGCGTAGGTTTCAGGATGCTCGCGAATAATCGCGCTGGATATCTTGCCAAGGTCGTTAGCGGTGGTGTAGTGATCAGGATGCGGCAAACCTGAGGCATTCATGAAATTCGTGTCGTTCATGCCGAGGCTCTGTGCCATGCGATTCATGATGTCAACGAACCCGCGTTCGCTAGCGGCTATGTGTTCTGCCAACGCCACACTGGCATCGTTACCAGACTGGATAATTAACCCCCGCAGCAAATCGATAAGAGGCACAACCGTATCGGCTTCAATGAACATGCGAGAACCTTGCATCGCTTGAGCTTCTGCTGACACGATGACGGGCTCGTCTAGAGCAATGCTGCCACGCTTTAATTCTGTGGCAACGATATACGCCGTCATCATCTTGGTCAGACTGGCAGGCTCGATACGCTTGTCAGGATCTTTAGAAGCCAGCACTTCACCGCTTTTATGATCAAACAACAAATAGCTGTTAGCGGAGAGCAATGGCGGCGATGGCAATGGTGCTGCGTTAGCAAGCGAAGCCGCTGCACACAGTAATAGAGCGACGCAGGTGCTGAGTGCGCGTTTGCTTAACGCACTAGCAAAGAAGGTTGTCGGTAAAACAATCATACAAAGACCTGGATAAATAAAACACGAAAGCATCGCACGGGTTGGTTCGCTGCCTAGTTTAAAGTTTTTCTGAAGGTACTGCGCCCTCAGTGTAAAGGATTTGACGTTACGGGTTGGCAGTGACAAACGTAAAGCTTTCAATTCCCGCTATGGAGAGCGAAGCAATTGCGTCTTCAACCATCGCCTCGTTGGACATGGGGCCGATTTGAACCAAATGCAGACGTCGGTTCGAATCGTGGTTCACTCCTACCGGAAAACTCAATGTGTTGCGTACTTTATCGGCTAATTTAGCGGCATTGGGTGCCTGCGAAAACGCCCCAACCTGGATGAACACATCAGTATTAACCAACTCTTGAACACCCACATCTAGAGGCTCGGCCGACTTCAATGCAGCCATTTGGTCAACGTCGTAATCCAAAGGCTCTGTTAGCAATGGCTCGATAACATGGTGAGTGCTCAGCGCCTCAATATAGACATCCATTTTCCCACTATTGACCATGTCCAGCTCAACCGCTGCGGCATAAGACAGATCAATGATCCGATCACCAACAAATGGGCCTCTATCGTTCACCTTAACCACGATGGATTTACCCGAGTCGACTCGCGTGACTCGCACAAAGGTTGGAATCGGTAAATGTTTGTGGGCTGCGGTCATCTGGTACATGTCGTAAATTTCACCACTGGAGGTCTCCCGTCCGTGAAACTTTGTCCCATACCAAGACGCAACACCCCATTCCTGAAATTCCTCGGCAGAATCCAACACCCGATAAGACTCACCGAATACTCGATATACCGGAGGGTTTCCACGCAGGGACTTGGGTAGATTTTCAACAATCGCGTTATCAGTCTGAACCCGACTGAGATCACCTTCGGCATCACCAGCAACTGCGGCAACCCAAGGCGGCTCAACAGAGCCACCCATAGCGGCACATCCGCTAAGCAGCAATGTGGCAAGACAGAATCCTGCCAGACGATAAGACGTTTTTAGAGGGGGAATAGTCTTCATGGCTAATTTCCTGACAGTCAACTTCACTGAACCGAACGATTGAAAGCATCAGCTAGCTGAACAACAGCTAATGCATACAACCGACTATGGTTGTAACGAGTAATTACGTAAAAATTTTGGTATCCCACCCAAACTTCCTCACCACTATTGCCTTTCATCGTCATGACACTGAGGAGACGGCCGTTTTGGGTGGCTTCTGTTAATTGTGTGGAGCTGAAACCCAATTCGGACACCACGTTGGCCGTGTGCTTGGGTTTAAGCGACTTCGTCACCAACGCTTTGACTGACGCTTTGCTGGTCATACCGGATTCCCACGGCTCTGCGATGGGTGCCTGATCAACCCAGCCGTGAACTGACAGGTAGTTGGCTACTGAACCGACCACATCGGCAATGCTATTGAATAAATCTCGACGCCCATCACCATCAAAGTCCACTGAATATTGGCGGTAACTGGACGAAATAAATTGGGGTGTTCCCATGGCACCGGCATAACTGCCACGTACGTTTAACGCATCCCACTCTTCAGCTGAACTGAGCACTAAAAATTCAGTCAGCTCACGTTTGAAAAATGTTGACCTTGGTGGGTAATCGAAAGCCAGCGTGGCTAGTGACTCGAGCACGCCGTATTTGCCCGTAATGCGACCATAGAATGTCTCAACACCGATAATGGATGCGATGACATTGATCGGCACGCCGTAAACGTCTGAAGCCCGCTGCAGCAAGGCCCTATGTTGGTCAATAAATTCACGCCCTTCCTTCACCCGCTTATCAGTGAGAAATATCGGGCGGTATTCACGCCACGTCAGCGTTCGCTCTGCAGGTTTTGCTATCGCGTCCAGAATGCCTTGCTGAGACGAAATATTGACGAACAGATTGGATAAATAATCTTCATCTAATCCCTGCTCCTCACTGAGCTGTGAAATGTATTGACGCACGTCCGCACGCTGCAGAAAATTTTCAGCATTGGCTGCGGACACAAAGGTGAATAGCACGAGCGCCAGAAGCGCCATGCGAGAGTGAAAACTGATCATGCCCGAAGTCTAGTTCAGGACTTTAAACAAATCAGGAGCGACTTATTTCAAAACTGTAAAAACTTAGGTCTACCTGACGTCAAACCAATCGATTGGGTCTTGCCCGTGCTTCTCTAGCCATTGATTTGCCTGAGAAAAATGACGGCAACCTAAAAACCCGCGATGTGCAGATAATGGCGAAGGGTGCGGGCACTTCAGAACCAAATGCCGCTTGTCATCAATTACCTGCCCTTTTTTCTGGGCGTAACTTCCCCACAGCAAAAACACGACGTTTTCTCGCTCATCGCTTAGTTGACGAATCACGTTGTCGGTAAATGTCTCCCAACCTCGACCTTGATGAGAGGCTGCCTCCCCTTGCTCCACTGTGAGCACGCTATTGAGTAAAAACACGCCTTGCTCCGCCCACGGAATCAAACACCCTTGGCGGCGAGTAGTCAGCGTTGGTTCGCCATCGCCAACATCTGCATCAATTTCCTTGAACATATTGAGCAACGATGGCGGAATAGCTTTACCTTCGGGTACGGAAAAACTCAGGCCGTGAGCCTGATTAGCGCCGTGATAAGGATCTTGACCCAAAATAACGACCTTAACGTCATCGAAAGCCGTCAAGGAAAATGCTGAGAACCACTCTGACGAGTGCGGAAAGACCACCGCAGACTGCTTTTTTCGGTGTGCCAAATATTCACGCAGCTCGGTCATGTACTCCGAGGCGAACTCCTTTTCCAGCCGTTTTTGCCAGCTAGGGTCCAAAGGTTGTGCAGATCGTTTCTGTGTCAAAGCTGTATTCCGCTCAAAGGATGGCTGTATTCCTTGCAATCTAGGCAGTTTAACCGCTAAAGCATCACGCAGGATTGAGACCGAGTGCAAAGGAGACTATCATTTGGCCCTACCCTTTCGCTGGACTCATCACATCAGGCGCGTGCAACTTTTTTCTGCTGGATTGCTGGGCGCTTTCTTCATCTCCAATGGAGCTCTGGGATCGCAGTGCCCTGCGCCTCGTTTCGTCTACGAGCCGGGTACATTCGAGAGCAATCCCGACGACCCTATTGTGGCTGAGGCCGATAGCCTGCTCTCTGAAGACGGCCAAGTCACCTTGCGAGGCAACACGAGCATCCGCTTCCAAGGGCGCGAGTTAGCCGCTGAGAACGCCCGCTACAACGCGGCAACGGGCGAAATAGCGGTCGATGGCGATTTAAGCTTTACCGGTGAAGGCATTCAATTAAAAAGTAATGAAGCATTCATCGATATTGACGACGATGTGTTTCGCACAGGTGAGAGTGAGTATGAGCTTGACCTGAACGGCAAGCGTGCCACGGGCACCGCAGATGCTATGGAGCAACTGGCAAACGGCAATTTTTTGATGCAAGGTGCCACCTACTCCACCTGCCCACCAGGCGATGTCAGTTGGTTTGTGCGAGCGGACAGCATCAAACTCGACCCAGAGGAAGGTATCGGCGTTGCCAAAGATCTCAGGCTCGTGTTCAAAGGCGTGCCACTGCTAGCTCTGCCAGCATTTAGCTTTCCGATAAGCGACAAACGAAAATCAGGCTTCCTGGCACCGATTCTTGCGCGCGGCGAAAGCACAGGACTCGAACTGCATATTCCGTGGTATTGGAACATCAGACCCAACGCGGACGCCACGATTACTCCGCGGCTTATGTCCAAACGAGGCGCACAATTACAAACTGAATGGCGTTATAAAAATCGCCAAGGCTTGTGGACGCTCGATCATGAATACCTAAAAGACAAAGAAAGAAATCACGACTCTCGGTATTTCACCCAGCTTCGTCACAACGGCAGCTTTAATGCTGACTTGACCTCGACCATTGTGGCCAGACGCGTATCGGATAAAGACTACCTAGAAGACCTTGGCGATAGCCTGCAAGTAGCGAGCATCACGCATCTAGAACAACGTGCCGATCTCAACTTCGAACGGGGCAGAATTAGCGCACTGGCTAGATTGCAGAGTTTTCAGACGGTTGACAAAGATATCGTCGCAGCGGATCGACCCCATCGTCGCCTGCCTCAGCTGAAAATTAACGCAGATTCTGAACAGCTTCCATTTGGATTAAGAAGCGGCATAACCGGTGAGTTTGTCTACTTTGATAAAACAGATGCAGTTACCGGCGCAAGAATGGATATTTTGCCGCATATATCGTGGCCTATTGTTCGAGATGCCTGGTTCTTTAAACCCAGCGTATCCCACCGATTTTCGTACTATCGTTTGAACAATACCGGTGACGAATTTGATCGACGCGTTAGCCGTAACTTAAACACTATAAGTGTGGACAGCGGTCTGTTTTTTGATCGTATTTTGGATGATAAGGGTTCGGTTCAAACGTTAGAGCCGCGCATATTCTATTTACGTGTACCTTTTTCCGATCAAGCTGACATCCCATTATTTGATTCCAGCGCATTCGATTTCAACATAAGCCAACTATTTCGCAACAACCGATTTAGTGGCGCAGACCGAATTGCCGATGCCAATCAGCTATCTGTTGCCCTAACGACACGAATCATCAATGGCGATGACGGGCAAGAACGTTTTAGGGCGAGCATCGGGCAAATTAAATACTTTGATAACCGGCGCGTCACTCTCTCTTCAGATGAGGAAGTGGAAACGCGCAGCACCTCCGATGTCGTTGGTGAGGTATCCACTACGTTGGCTGCAAACTGGGTAGGAAAAGGCAGCATCCAATGGAACCCTGAGCAGGAACAAACTGTCAGAAGTGCGCTCTCCTTAGGTTATCGCCCAGGGCCCAATAAAATCATCAACGTGGCGCATCGTGTGGTCAATGATCAATCAAGAGAAGAAAAAACCGAGCAAATTGATTTGTCTTCGATTTGGAAAATTCGAGATAGCTGGCGTTTAGCCGGCCGTTGGAATTACTCTCTCGATGCAGATAGAAGTATCGAGACCTTGCTGGGTATTGAATACGACAGTTGCTGCTGGGCAGTCAGATTAGCTGCCCGCCGCTACATCGCTGATGACGGCGATGATCACGACACCAGTATATATTTCCAGTTGGTACTAAAAGGTTTAGCGCCACTGGGGCAAAATTATGGAGCGTTACTTGAAAACGCCATCTTGGGATATCGCGACGATGTTCAATAATAGGAATCCATCACGTGCGTAAATTTATTCAGCAGTCATTGGTCGCCGTTACTTTTGCGGCATCGGTTGCAAGCGTCAGCGTTGCCACAGCACAAGATCTCGTTCTCGACAAAATCCGTGCGGTTGTTAACGAAGGCGTTGTACTTGATAGTGACATCGCATCTGCCATTCGCTTTTTTCGGCAACAAGCAACCAGCAACCAGCAATCCCTTCCAGAAGACAGCGTCTTATCAGAACGCATACTTCAAGAATTGGTAGATCGAGAAATTCGTCGCCAGCGTGCAACCAGTATTGGTATAGCTGTCGATGCAGATAGTGTTAACCGTGCTATCGAACAGGTTGCCAGAAGCAACAACATGAACTCGGTTCAATTTCGCCGAACATTAAATCAGCAGGGCTTTGACTACGACTTGTTTCGTAAAAATATAGAAGAAGAACTGTTACTGCAGCGCTTGATCGAACGTGAGGTGCAACCGCGCATTCGAGTCTCTGCTCAGGAAATAGACGATTTCATTGAAAGCGTCAAAGGCGACGAGAAAGAAAATCAACGCTACCGTATTCAACACATTTTGATTGCCATAGCCCCGACTGCCAGTCCTGAGGAGGTGAGTGCTGCCCGCCAGACTGCCGATTCCATACTTAGCAAATTAAACGGCGGTGCTGACTTTAGTGAAGAGGCTGCGACATCATCTGACGGTGCACGTGCACTGCAAGGTGGAGACTTGGGTTGGAGAACATTGCAAGAGCTTCCCGCTTTTCTTTCAAAGGCCATTCGTAAAATGGAACCTGCCGAGTTAAGTGAGCCACTACGCTCTGCCAATGGTTTACATATCGTTAAACTCATTGAGCGCGAAAGCAACGATCAAACACAAATTGAAGAATCATTAGTTCGACACATATTCGTCGCTGGCGATAGCCCCAACATTGAGCAAAAGTTAGCAGTAGCTCGTCAGCAATTGCAAAGCGGAACAGAATTCAAAGAGCTTGCCGCGCAGATGAGTGAAGATCCGAACAGCGCTAGCAACGGTGGCGAACTGCCATGGTTTAGTAAAGGGCAAATGCCACAGCAAATGGAGCAAATGGCCAATACCCTTAAAGTAAAACAACTAAGCCAACCCTTTCGCACTCAGTTCGGTTGGCACTTAATGCAACTGATGGACAAACGTACTCGTGAAGTCGATGATGAGGCGTTACGAGACCAAGCTAATAGCTCTTTACGCCAAAGCAAAGTAGAGCAGGAAACAGAACGCTGGTTACGTCAAATGCGTGATGAGTCATTCGTGGAAATTCGCTCTTGAAGGCAAACATTGCCCTGACCCCAGGAGAACCTGCGGGCATTGGGCCAGACCTTACGGTCATGCTCGCTCAACACTCCCGCAGTAACCCCATCATTGCGATTGCTGACAAGCAGCTGCTACTCGAGCGAGCAGCGGCGTTGAATTTGCCGTTAACGATTCAGGATTACGACGAGTCTGTTTCGGCTGTGACTTGCGATGCTCAAAGCTTGTGCGTAAAACACGTAGCGTTGCAGGTCCCGACCGTTTGTGGGCAGCTCAATTCAGACAATGCAGCCTACGTTCTCGAAACACTGGATCACGCTGTTAATGGGTGTTTAAACGCTCAATTCGGCGCCATGACAACGGCACCGTTGCATAAGGGCATCATCAACGATGCCGGTATTGCATTCACCGGTCACACAGAGTACTTGGCTGAAAAAACGCAAAGCGAACCGGTCATGATGCTGGCAACCGAGACCGCATCAGGGCCTTTTCGAGTGGCGCTAGCAACGACTCACCTGCCCTTGTCGGCAGTGCCCGCAGCGCTGACCTTTGATGTTCTTGAGCGTGCCTTACGTATCTTGCACAACGATTTACAAGACAGGTTTGGTGTACAGAACCCTAGAATTCTTGTTGCGGGTCTAAACCCACACGCCGGCGAAAGTGGGCATATGGGCCGTGAAGAGATTGATATCATAGAGCCGGTACTAGCCAAACTCATTGCTCAAGGCATGCAACTGATTGGCCCACTACCGGCCGACACTCTATTCACGCCACAACATCTGGACACGGCTGACGCAGTCATGGCTATGTATCACGACCAGGGTCTACCCGTTTTAAAGTACGCCGGCTTCGGTGACGCTATTAATATCACCCTCGGGCTGCCTATAATCCGAACCTCTGTTGATCACGGTACCGCGCTAGACAAAGCGGGTACTGGTAACATCGACACTGGCAGCCTCGATGCAGCGCTGTCGCTGGCAAGCACACTTGCCAATCCTTAACTTGAGAACTTATATCGCGTGAATCACAGGGCCCGAAAGCGTTTCGGACAAAATTTTCTTCAAGACTTCTCAGTCATTGAACGTATTGTGTCGTCCATGCGGCTTGACGCCGATGACAATGTTGTTGAGATTGGTCCAGGCTTGGGCGCCCTCACCTTACCGTTGCTAGCTCAGCTTAAGCAGCTGCATGTCATCGAAATTGATCGCGATTTAATTCAACGCTTGGAGGCCAAAGAACTAGAAGGCTTGCACATACAAAGTGCAGACGTTTTAAAAGTGGACCTACAAACCTTAGCCATGGGCAACTCACTGCGAGTGGTGGGCAACTTGCCATACAACATAGGCACCCCACTTCTTTTACGCCTACTAGATATACACCCGATGCTGCGAGACGTACACGTCATGCTGCAAAAAGAAGTGGTCGATCGCTTAGATGCAACATGTGGCAACCGAGCTTTTGGCAGACTTAGCGTCATGATGCAGAGTGTATTCAAAATTGAACCGTTGTTTACAGTCCCTCCAACGGCTTTCGAACCTGCACCTAAAATTGATTCTGCCGTTGTTCGGCTCTCTCCTTTGGAAAACCCATTAAGTGCTGATGACATCAAAGCGCTAGAGCGTTGCACGCGCATAGCCTTTGCCAGCAAGCGTAAAACCCTACGTAACAACATGAAAGGCTATCTTGATGATCAATCACTAGAGGCTATAGACATTAATCCGCAAGCTCGGGCGGAAACTTTGGATATAAACGCGTTTCATCGGCTCTCAAAACGCTTGAGTGAAGGCTAAGCGGTGCTACTATAGCGGCACCCCCAGACACCCCGTTTGTAAGCATGATGGAAGTAGAAGTCACTGACGGCATTCAGGTCGACGTTGATACTCTCTACGTGGAATCTGAATCGGACCCAGAAAACAACCGATTTGTATTCGCCTACACCATCACTATTCGCAACGTGGGGGAAATACCAGCCAAACTATTGACTCGCCATTGGATTATTCGTGATGCCAATGGCAAAGTACAAGAGGTGCAAGGTGATGGCGTAGTTGGTGAGCAGCCTCATCTAAAACCTGGAGAAGGCTTTCAATACACGAGTGGCACCATGCTAGAAACCTCCATGGGTACCATGGGCGGCAGCTATCTGCTGGTTACTGACAAAGGAGAAGAGTTCAAGGCACCTATTGCTGACTTCTTACTCTCAGCTCCTCGCACCCTCCACTAAATAGACAGCTTTCGACAAGGGGTATCGGACGAATGACTACATATGTCATTGGCGATCTGCAAGGTTGCCTCACCCCACTGCACCGATTGCTAGATCATATTCAATATGACCCTGCCTCAGACTCACTTTGGTTTGTAGGCGATCTGATCAACCGCGGCCCTGAATCATTGCAAGCGCTGCGATTTGTTAAATCATTGGGCGACAAGGCCGTTACCGTGCTTGGCAATCACGATTTGCATTTGTTGGCTGTCATACATGGCGTTCGTAAAGCCTCACGCAAAGACACCCTGGACGAAATCCTGAAAGCGCCTGATAGAGATGAACTCAGCCATTGGCTGGCTCACCGGCCTCTACTGCACACCGATGAACGACTGGGTTGTACTCTCGTTCATGCCGGCATACACCCGCAATGGTCACTTGAATTAGCTCATGCACTGGCTGATGAGGTATGCGAAAAACTCGAAACTGAATTAGCCGATTTTCTGCAGCATATGTACGGCAATGCCCCAGCTCTTTGGAGCAACGAATTAAGTGGACGCGAACGTCTTCGCTTCACGGTGAACGCCTTCACCCGAATGCGTTATTGCCATAGCAATGGTGAATTGGATTTCACCTTTAATGGACCACCCAGCGCAGCACCCGCGCAGCTCTACCCTTGGTATGCAGCGCCTAACCGCCAACAGCTGAACACTCGTATAATCTACGGGCATTGGTCCAGTCACCCAGCTATCGGCCCACATAACGCCATACCCACTGACAGGGGCTGTGTTTGGGGAGGCAGTTTAACCGCCTTTGCGATAGAACCCGAAGAAAGCTACTGGGTACACAATAGCTAAGAGTTAGGAAAATCGGCTCTTAACACCTCGCTACTTTTCTAGGACCCAATACGTAACCGGCAGCCCACCGGTGTTTTCTGTGAGTTGCACGTCTTCACTAGCAACCTGCCAATCAGACCAATCAAAACTTTCGAGCCAGGTGTCGCCGTCGTAAGCTTTGTCGACAGTCGTTAAGTAGAACCGTTTAGTCATACTCATAGCATCACGGCATAAGGACGCACCGCCAATAATCATGATTTCATCAGTAGGATGTTGCTTAACCGCTTCATTACCCGCAACGATTGCATCATCGAGGCTATGAACCACCACGACCCCATCGGCCTGCCAATGGGTATTTCGGGTCACGACAATGTTGGTGCGTCCTGGCAGAGGTTTACCAATAGAGTCGAACGTTTTACGACCCATGATGACAGGCTTACCCATCGTCACACGTTTGAAATAAGCCAAATCACCCGGTATGCGCCACGGCAGTCCGCCCTCGCTACCAATGAGTTTATTTTTATCCATAGCCATCATCATGGCTATGGTTGCTTGTGTATGAGTAGTCATAAAGCTCAGCACCCAACGTTATAAATTCAAAACATCTATGGGTGCTATTCTAAATGATGCAGCCTAGGTTCGGAAGAAACCAAGGTCCTGCTGAGCAAAATTAGCTAAATCAGGCAGTGCGTTTTGCAATGTAACCGTGTCCACACCCATCCAATTTGCCAGTGTTGCAGCGTATTGGTTAACCGATATTTGCGGAATAATTCTGCCAGCAAAATTACCGTCTCGATCACCTACATCGTCATCATTGTTAGTTGACGAGTAGTTTGGCATTTGGCCAATGATACGACCACCGTCTACAGCATCTCCAAATACAAAATTATGACCGCCCCAACCGTGGTCAGTGCCATTGCCATTACTGGTTAAGGTTCGCCCAAAATCCGATGCCGTGAACGTGGTAACCGATTGCGATTGGTTGATATCATCAATAGTGTCTTGAAATACCGTTACCGCTTCGTTTAGATATCGGTACAGATCTTCCGATGCTTCTATCTGATTGCTGTGAGTATCCCAGCCACCCATCTGTACGAAAAACACCTGCTGCTCCATTCCCAGCTGCTCTCTTGATGCAATTAATCGCGCAACCAAACGCAGCTGAACCGCTAGCTTATTGGTCGAGTCAAATTGCATCTGCGACAAGCGGTTGTCCTCCAATGCCGCGTATAGAGATGCGGTTGCATCAGTAGCACGCTCAACGGCATTGGACACTTCGTTGAGCATAGTGGCATTTCGTGCGGCTTGCGCTTGCGCTATGAGATCTTCAAGTGTTGGCCCAATATTGTTTAACCGATCCCTGGGAATCCAGTCTGATCTATTGTCGTAACCGTACATGAGCTCAACGGCAATGTTGGCGTTCAAGCTGATGTAATTGTTGTTGGCTGATGTAAGCCAATCCGAATTACCCGCTATTGAAAAGGACGGTGCAATGTTGATATTGCCATTGCAATTTGCTGCATGATCAGCAATCGCCCCACCCCATCCATAGGAACTACTACCGTTAACAATGCCTGCGCCTGTCTGCCACAGTTTTTGTTGCGTGTTGTGAGAAAACAGCGATTCAGGCAATGAAATTGTCGACAGGTAATCGGCTTTTGTTGTTGGCCTCACGAGCGGCCCAGTGTTCGCTACAACAGCTAGCCTGTTTTGCGCATACAGATCAGCCAAGCCAGGCAGCGCTGAATTGAAACCGAACGCTCCTTGATTCGCGTCACTCACTTCAAGCAAGGAGCTTTCGTCTATCGCCAAGTCACCGCGTGTCTCGCGGTAGTCTTGGTAAGTGGACGTGCCGCCTGGAACAAACATATTGAAAGAATCAGCACCACCGGCCATAAAGAGGCAAACAAGTGATTTGCCCGTGCCACACGTCATGGCGTGAGCTTGCTGACCAGCCATGAGTGATACACCACTGCCTAATGGCAAGCAGGCAAGTTGCTTTAATAATCGACGTCGACTGCGATCTACAGAGCTGCGCATAGTATTTTTCTCTTATCGCTGTACGTTCAAGGCGGGAGACACCATCACCATAAACAAAGTGTCTTGTACGCGAGCAAATCGCCCACTGTCGGTGTTAGGTAAGGTGCCCATATAGTCACGCAACGAGGCCCTCATGGTGTCGGGCATGCTTCCAGCAAAATACATGAGGTTGTACCAATCCAGTAAGTCATCAGGATCAGCTGCAAGATCTGCTAGAGGATCTAGGTTTGTAATGGTGACGCGGG
This sequence comes from uncultured Granulosicoccus sp., assembly GCA_937991945.1. Classification (GTDB taxonomy): domain Bacteria; phylum Pseudomonadota; class Gammaproteobacteria; order Granulosicoccales; family Granulosicoccaceae; genus Granulosicoccus. Next base: position 873 of record CALKLO010000095.1, on the reverse strand, counting down.
GATTATCGTCGTCCAAATTTGCACGGTTGTGAAAACGATAAACCATGTGGTGGTAATTGATGTGCGTGGCAGCAATAAACGCCTCAGACATATTTTGCATTTCAGGTGAGAGCAATGGCAAACCCGGACGCAGTTGATTTTCTGGTTGGTAAAAATTAAATACAGACGGAGATCTCATGACTGCTTGCCCACCCATTTGATTCAGTCGGTACAAAGCAAAGTCAGCTGTTCTGTGTATGCCATCGGACTCAGGACCAGGCGTTGCTTCTAATGCTCGCCAATAGTGCGCAAGTTTTATATTGGGCTCGCGTATTTTGCCGAAATCAGAATTAACCGCTTCACCTAGCTGTGCTTCTTCGTCGAGCAATATAGCTTTGAATACGCTACCTAGATCACCACGAACACCGCTGCCATTGTCGTTAAATATCGCAGCTACTCGCTCAACATATTCGGGAGATGGGTTACTAGTGGTAAAACGTTGTATGAGCAACTTTGAAATGAATGGCCCAACGTTACTGTGCAGGAATATATTGTCCAAGGCTCGCTGCATGTCTTCCTCAGTAGAAAGCCCTGCCGGCACAACCGCACCATTTAGCAACGTCTTACTGCCGGTATCATGGTGTTCCTCAACCGGCACCATTCGGCCATAGTAAGCCTCGGTAGAAAGATTGGTATCGTTCCAGAAACGCGAGGTTGGATGTTCCCAACCCGTAAAAACCCGAGCGAATTCTTCAACAATGTCTTGCGTATAACTCGGTGTTGGATTCGATTCATTAACAATTTCACCACGACTGTCTAACTCAAATAAGCCAATGGAAAACAGCTGCAAAACTTCACGTGCAAAATTTTCGTCTGGTCGGATATTTTCTGCAG
>CALKLO010000094.1 GCA_937991945.1 uncultured Granulosicoccus sp. | reverse complement strand
GCCGATACGGTTGTTATCCAAGAGCATGTGCAGGCACACGAAGATTGCATAGACATAGATAGCGATGTCACCGCATTGAAGAACGTCCGTCAAGCGGGTGAGGACGTAACGTTGGGTCAAGAGATCTTGGCAAAAGGACGTTGTCTACAAGCTGCAGATATCGGTGTGATCGCATCGTTAGGCATAAAGTCTGTAGAGGTTTTTCGCCAATTGAAAGTCGCTTTTTTCACGACTGGAGACGAGCTTCAAGCTTTAGATACTCACGTTGAAGGCCAGGCTTTAGCGCCTGGGATGTTGTTTGATAGCAACAGACATACGCTGGCGGCTATGTTGTCAGCCTTGCATGTTGAGACGTTTGACTTAGGTATCGTTCGTGACAATGAAGAAGATACACGCAAGGCTTTGCTAGAAGCGTCGCAAGTCGCTGATCTCATCATTACGTCGGGCGGTGTATCCGCCGGGGACGCAGACTTCGTTACTCGAGCGTTCCACGATATCGGTCAAGTTAGCTTTTGGAAGTTAGCCATGCGCCCGGGGCGCCCCTTGGCTTATGGCACAATCGGCGATGCCGCATTTTTTGGTCTGCCTGGAAATCCAGTAGCGGTTATGGTGACGTTTCTGCAGTTTGTTCAACCGGCATTGCGGCATGTTTCCGGCAATACCGATGTGCTGCCAATGGAAATCCCCGCAAAGTGTTTATCTCAATTGCGAAAATCGCCTGGCCGTGTTGAGTATCAACGAGGTGTCATGAAAGTAAATGGCAACGGCGAGCTCGTTGTTGAATCTACCGGCAAACAAGGTGCCGGTAGGTTAAGTTCAATGAGCTTTGCAAACTGCCTTATTGTCATTGCAGCCTCTGTTGATGGGGTTCTCCCAGGGGACACTGTCATGGTCCAACCTTTCCACGGATTGCTGCCTGGCTAGTCCCAAGCGACGGGCAGTTTTTCTAATCCATGGAAATGGTAGCTGTTTTGATATTCAGCCGAACCCTCTAAGCGCAGGTTGGGAAACCGCTTAAACAAAGCTTGTAGTGCAATTCTAAGTTCAAGTTTTGCCAAATGGGCTCCTACACAAAAATGAATACCAGCGCCTAATGACAAATGGCCTGCGTCGCTACGCATCGGATTAAATTGATTAGCGTTTTCAAAACGCACAGGACAGCGATTGGCTGCTGCGAGCAATAAACCCACTTGATCCCCAGCTTTCAGATGTACAGATTCTGTTAGTTGTATATCGACTTGCGCGTACCGTGTAAATAAATGCAGTGGTGCAGCAAACCGTAAGCACTCGACGACTAAGGCATCGCTCCTAGTGTCATCATCGAGTATGTCCATAAGCTCGCTACGTTTATCAATAGGGTAGTGATTCAAGAGTGTGAGTACGGCATTTCCTAATTGATGAACCGTTGCCTCGTGACCCGCATTGAGTAGAAGAATTGCCACGCATATTATCTCCTCATCAAGCAGCGTTGTTTCACTGGCTTGTTGGATGAGTAGCTGCGACAACAGGTCATCGCCGGGAACGTTACGCTTCTGCTCAAGAATGTCTCTTAGAAACGTTTGGAAGTCGGCAGCAGCCTTATTGGCTGTTAGTTCCTCATCATGCGTTTGAGTCATGGTGTAAACACGCACCATGGCATGTGACCATTCGATCAGCTTGGCCCCCGCGCTTTCTGGGACGCCTAGTAAGCGTGTTATGACGTTGAGTGGTATCGGGGTGGCGTAGTCTGTTAGCACGTCGAAGTGGCCTTGCTCGGCCACTTTTGCCAGACAAGCATTAGCTAAGGAATGAATACCCTCAGACATCAAATTAACCTGACGATTGACGAAAGCCTGATTGACTAGTTTGCGCAAGCGAGTGTGCTCTGGCGGCTCAAGGGCTAGCAGAGAATATTGTTCAGATGCGGCAAAGTCATGTAAATGGCTTGGCATGGCTGGCGGCTCATAACCTGCAGGAGCTAGCCGAGCAAAACGCTTGTCTCGCAAGATGGCATTGACCGCCTTAAACGAGGGGACGCACCAAAAGCCATAGGTTTCCCAAAAAACGGGTTCTCCTGCCTCGTGCAAGCGGTGGTATAACGTATAGGGGTCCTGTACGAAACCGTGCTCTCGAGGATCCTGTTGCAGCGTGTTGTTGGATATCATGTGGAATGTTGAAGCGAAATTGTGATATGCATCACAGTGTGGTGGCGTTATGCGTTAGCGTACATGCGTACCCTAGTGCACATCTCTTGCAACCTGATACCTGTGAAAGCTAACTGAGTAACTGTTCATTGCCCCAAGATTACTGCTTGTGTCCTAAGTTTAGGCGGTTTTAGGACATGACCAAACGACTACTGCTGGTGGAACCCTCCGCCACGATGCGCTATGTGCTTGAAAAACATGTCAAGTCACTAGGCTTCACTGTGGACGCGATAGCATCCTACGGTGATTCGTTGCAGTGGCTCAAAAATCAGTATCAGCAGTTTGGCACAGAGTACAGTGCGTTGCTATTTGGATGGCCCTCAACACCCCAGACAGAGGCATCGGTACTCGCAAACGTTCTCGAGCAGGCGGAGTTCAAGGATCTACCGGTTGTTGTGATGTCCACTGATTTGCGTGCTGAAACGCGAGCTTGGGTAGCGGGGCGGGATAACACTGCGGTTATTGGCTGGAAAGAGTATTCAGGCGTTGAAGCCTTGCTGGTTCAATTGCTAGATGAAGGACCCTCTAACGTGGAGGCCATACCCACCAAATTTGATAATCGGGATATTCACCTGTTAGTGGTGGATGATTCTTCAACCATACGGCACTCGCTACGTGATTTATTTCGCATGCAAGGCTATCAAGTCAGCCTGGCTGCCTCGCGGATAGAGGCGCTAGAGTTGGCCTCAGCCCAGTCGTTTGACATCGCCGTACTAGATTTCTATTTACAAGAAACCACGGGTGATCTTCTTTGCCGAGAATTAATCGCTCATAAAGACACAGGCGATATAGTGTGTACGGTTTTGACCGGCACCTACAGCGACCATATTATTAAACGCAGTTTGAGGGCAGGCGCCGTCGAATGCATGTTTAAAAACGAGTCCAGCGAGCTATTGCTCAGTCGTATAGACGCTATCAGTCGTTTTGTTCGTCAACAACGTGAGCTTGAGCAAGAGCGTGCCTTGTTGGCTGAAATTATCGAGTCTCTGGCGGGTGCTGTCATTATTATTGAGTCTGACAGACGCATCAGCTATTTGAGCACGGCTGCAGTCATTGAATTGCAAATGGAGAGCCCCGATGAGCTCATTGGCCGAACATCAGTTGAGCTACTAGAAGCTGATGGGCCGCAATCTGCAGGCACGGGGTTGCATTCGGCTAGCTGGCGTTTGCCAGATGGAAAAAATATAGCAGTCGATTATGAGCACGTGTTTATAGAATCGTCAGGGCGGAGCATTCTGCGCTTTGCTCAAAACAAAGTCGCTCTTGAAAACACTGCTACGACGTTAATCGCTGATTCTGCAGCTAGCACTGATCGTCAAGATCCACTGGTAAAGGCAATGGGCTTATCCGATGAGAGTCGACCTTTGTTAGTTGAATTTCAAAACTATCTCAATACAGCGTCGACAATGACAGATCGAGTGAGTCTGTTCGTGCTGGATGTCTTTGTAACGACAGACAATGGACGAACAGTACCCGTGTCGTCTTATTCTGATTTGGAATCTACGGTACGTGCTTCTCTAAAGGCCATATATAAACGCAGTGGACACGTCTCTGTATTGAAGGATAATCGATACGCGTTCTTACTTAGGCATACAGAAGAGCCTCAGGCTTATCTGTTGGTACGTAAAATTATGCAACTATGCCTCGAGATAGAGCATGGCTTTTACGGCATTGAATTGAGTTGCTCTGGAAGCTTACTCAGTATCAGTAGCAACGATCAGCGTTCTCTCGATGTGCTTATGGCGCATGCGTTTAAAGGTGTCGATTTGGTCAACACACGCTCACCCAATCAAACATTATTGTTGGATCTTCGTCGTATGCTCAGTGCATACCCGAGCGCAGAAAGTCAGCGAACAAAAGATGTCATGTCACCACGATCGTAGTGGGTCGTTAGCTTGTCAGTCACACTTTAATGAAGCGTGAGTATTTCACCAACTCGGTTGTTATCTGACAAGGATTGCCCCGCAGCAATACCAATCATGAGTGCATTTCCGTCAGCGGACAGCTTGCTTGAGTGAACAAAAGCCTGTTTTGCAAATGTCGGAAATACCTCGGGTAGTTCGAGTTTAGGTATCCAGCGCATTGCTAATTCACTGTACTCGTAAGTAATGAGCGCAGCATCGGGTGCAACGGATACCGCATCATTGCCTTGCCAGCCCAGCAAGATCCGAGATAGAGAGTTGTCAGCGCTAAACCGTAGTTGTGCTGAAGCGTCTTGGGTCGATGGGAAGCGGATCGAATCAAGCGTAAGCAGCGAGCTACTTGTTGTGCTTTGGTTATCTGTTATTAGGGGTAGTTGGTATCGCCATGCAACCGGTGTGTTCTGTTCATTGTCTATCGCTTCCCAACCCGCAAGCATTAGTTGCTCGCCGCTCGCATGGCTGTGCATCAGCACATCTTTAGTGGGGTCAAGAGCATTTAACGGATACGCAGTGATGTTCGTCCAATTAGTTACATCAGCTGAATCCTGTTGCCACACATTAATCCACAATGATTGGTCGACGACATGAACGGCAAAAATACGATCTAGGTTGTTACTCGCTGATAGGGCTTTCAATGAGGCATTGGCAGCAAAGCGGCTATTAAAGTCTGCGCCCAAATCCTCAATAGTTGCATGAAGAAGAGGTGTCGGCGAGGACCAATTAGTTAACACCTGGTTGCTTGTATATAGCTGTTCGCCTGCAGAAAATAGTAATTTGTTGCCATCATCGGACAATATTATTGAGCTAGAAACGTTTACGTTTTCAGCGTCAGATACCTCGTCAAGAGCAATGCGATTTGTTTCGAACCAGCCTTCGCCAAGTCGCTCGATGATACGAATTTCCGATGTATCTATTCCATTATGATGCCTGATGAAAACAGCTAGTGTGTTTCCTTCCGCTGATAGATCCATAAAGAATTTTCGGGTATTAGATGTTGCCAAAGCGTTTAAACGAATGCGCTGCGTTGACTCCCACGTGAGCGAAGGTTTTATGTACATATCAACGGCACCCTCATGGGGTAGTGCTGCTGCTAGAACCCGAGCATCGTTGTTAAGAGCAAAGTTTTCAGCGAATCGTTCACCGCTGTTGAATACGGCGGGTGTTAATCGTTGAGCAGTAGGTTCCACCAGGTCTTTTATAGACTGTCTAGTTGAGCTGAAGCAGTTTTCGCTATCGCACAATTCAATTCGGAATAATTCCCTGTGCCAGGCGCGTTGATGGCTTTGGCTGGCTATATCGTGGGTGGCCTGACTCTCATTGTTGGAAGAGTGTATGAGGATTTCAACGTCTTCCAAGACATCGTATTGGTATATGCGAGAAATTTGCTGATCCACGATAGGATCCCAATTCAGGCTCAACGTGCCTTGTTTGGAGGACAATGTAAAAGCGATTGGTGTGGGAGGTAGTAGAGAGTCCGCGCTCAGGTCGGCTGATGCACCAACGTTTACCGTTGAGTCAGATTGCACCGCAACAGTGGGAGTGCCAACCGAGCCAGATTGGCATGCTGATAAACTCAAAGCCACGACGGCTGTTGTGAGCACTGCCCTTAACTTAGCGGGCAGGTCAAAGGCGCTCAATGTATGAGCGATGCTCGTAGTAGTCGCTGAATCTTTGGATGGATGAGTATGCAAGTCTGATACTCCACCTGAGTGACGTAGAAAGAGGTGCGAATGGGGCCATTGTACTTCGGCTTAAACAAGTATTCGGTTTGAGCCGTCTGTAGTAGTTGTCCGAAGGATTATAGACCCCATCCGCAAGGTTACTTGGAGCAAGAAACGCACCGTTCCTGAGGCAGGTGTTAGGGGTTATATCGCCAATAGTCGGGTGGCAATCACAGAAATGGTTATTTATCCGTGAATAGCGCGTGCGTGTTTGCAGCCATTGGGGTTTTCAGCGCTTGAATCGCAGACTGTAGCCCGTCGACTGTCATGGGATACATACGATCTGCCATGAGCTCTTTAGTGAGTCGGACAGAAGGGGTTGTTTGCCACCATTCAGGCGATTCAGGGTTGATCCACACACAATGAGGGAAAGCTTGTTGAAGGCGCCTAAGCCAAATTGCTCCTGGTTCTTCATTCCAATGTTCGACGCTGCCACCGGGTACGGCTATTTCGTAAGGGCTCATGGTGGCATCCCCGACAATGATGAGCCGGTGGTCTTTTCCAAACGAGCGTATTAATTCGGCTGTTGGTGTTTGGACGTGGTGGCGTCTAGCGTTGTCTTTCCAGACCCGTTCATAAACAAAATTGTGAAACCAATAGGTATCTAGTCGTTTAAATTCAGTGCGGGCAGCTGAAAACAAGGTCTCGGACATCTGGGCGTGATAATCCATCGATCCGCCAATGTCTATGAGCAGCAGCACCTTGATGGAGTTTTGCCGTTCAGCGCGCATGTGAATGTCTAGGAGCCCTGCGTTGCTGGCTGTTTTACGGATGGTCGTATCAAGGTCTAACGACTCGTTTCGACCGTCACGCGCAAGTCGACGCAGCTGACGAAGAGCCATTTTGAAGTTGCGAACACCGATTTCTCGGTTGCCATCCAAGTCTTTGTATTGGCGTTTTTCCCACACTTTCACAGCTCGGCCTTGGCGTTTACCAGCATTGCCTATTCGTACACCCTCAGGGTTAAATCCGCTGTGACCGAAAGGGGATGTTCCACCGGTGCCGATCCAGCGACTGCCTCCGTGATGCTCTTCATTTTGTTCTTCGAGTCGCTGGGCCAGCGTTTCCATTAATTTATCCCATCCACCCAACGCCTCAACTTGTTGCCGTTGTTCTTCGGTTAGCTCATCCATGGCTGAACGTTTAAGCCATTCATCGGGGATGTTGCGATCAAGGGACGTGACTAAGTTGTCAAATCGACTTGCTTGGCCTGACCAATAATCGCTAAAGACTTGATCAAAACGATCGTAGTGCGCTTCATTTTTCACCAGGCATACGCGGGCGAAAGCATAGAAGCTATCTATGTCGAGCGTGCCGATGCCTTTGCTCATACCTTGCATGAGCATGAGCCATTCGCCCATGGAAACGGGAAGCTCAGCTTGCTTTAATCTGTCGTAAAAATCGAGAAGCATAGCAGTGCCTAATGGCGCTTATTTTGTTGTTTATGCAGAAAAATAAGTCGTTCGAATAAGTGAATATCCTGCTCGTTTTTTAGTAAAGCACCGTGCATTTTGGGAAGTACCGTGCGCACATCCTCTGCACCTAAAGCGTCTGCTGGAAGCTCATCCGCAATGAGTAGTTTTAACCAATCTAGTAGCTCTGATGTTGAGGGTTTTTTCTTGAGCCCAGGTACATCTCGTAAATCAAAAAACACTTCCATTGCGGCACTAAGGAGGTCCTTTTTAATGCCAGGGAAATGTGATTCAACAATTTTCAGCATCGTTTCTCGGTCAGGAAAATTAATGTAATGAAAAAAGCAGCGTCGTAAGAATGCGTCAGGTAACTCTTTCTCATTGTTGCTTGTGATGATGACTAGCGGACGAATTTTAGCTTTTATGATTTCCCGTGTTTCATAGACTTCAAAGGACATCTTATCTAGTTCTTGCAGCAAATCATTAGGAAATTCGATGTCTGCTTTATCAATTTCATCGATAAGAACAACGCAGCGTTCTTCACTGGTAAACGCATCCCACAGCACGCCGCGTAGTATATAGTTGCCGACGTTTTTAACACGCTCGTCGCCGAGTTGAGAGTCACGCAAACGAGAAACAGCATCGTATTCGTAGAGCCCTTGCTGTGCACGAGTCGTGGACTTGACATGCCAAGTGTGAAGCTTAAGGTCAAGCCTTTTAGCAATGTCTATCGCTAACTCAGTTTTGCCTGTACCGGGCTCGCCCTTAACCAGTAGTGGGCGCTCAAGGGTCAATGCAGCATCAACTGCCTGCTGCAAATCATCGGTAGTGATGTAGGTGCTTTGGCTGGACTGCGGGTTTTCTGAACTTGTCACGTAAGCTAGCCTTTTTTAGAGATGAGTGGTCCAACGTCTTCGCCGCCGAGTAAATGCATGTGCAGGTGCGGGACTTCTTGTCGGCCGTCTTCGCGGCAGTTTATGACAAGTCGATAGCCAGACTCAGCGATACCTTCATCGCGAGCGATTTTTCGGGCCACGCTGAGCATGCGCCCCATAGCGGCCTCGTCTTCTTTGGTGACATCGTCGACGGTGGGAATGTGTCGATTCGGCACGATCAGGACATGAGTCGGAAGGCGAGGGCTGATGTCTCTAAAAGCGGTGACCAATTCGTCTTGGTACACCATATCTGACGGAATTTCTTTGCGAATGATTTTGCTGAAAATAGTCTCTTCAATCACGCTGCACGCCTCGTTGGGTTTCGGTTAAGGGATTATACTGTTGTGCATCAAATCAGTTCGCATCTTCAACTCCAATATACGTATACAGAGCGCTAAGTACATTTATGGGCAACAGACTTTCTAAGATTTATACGCGAACCGGCGATGATGGAACAACGGGTTTAGGTGATGGTAGTCGAACTGATAAAGATGGACTGCGCGTAGCCGCGTACGGCACAACGGATGAGCTCAATTCAGTGCTGGGTTTGCTGCTCACTAGTGAGTTGCCGGACACGGTTAAACAAGTTCTAAACGAGATTCAGCATCATCTGTTTGATCTGGGTGGGGAGTTGTGTATCCCGGGACATCAGGCTATTGCTCAGACACACATAGACTGGCTAGAAGAAACGTTGGACCATTTCAATGAGGACTTGCCCCCTCTAAAAGACTTTATTTTGCCAGGTGGTAGTGTTGCAGCCGCTCAATGCCACGTGGCTAGAACTGTTTGTCGACGGGCTGAAAGATTGGTTGTTAGCTTGAAGCGGATTGAAGAAGTGCCACCGTTTAGTGTCAAATATTTGAATCGATTATCCGATTTATTATTCGTCACTGCACGCGTGTTGTCACGTGAAGATGGGGGCAGTGAAGTGCTTTGGCAGAAGGACAGACCTACCATTAGCTTCAAGTAGAGCACTAAAACCGTACGTGGTTCACAAATTTTATTGTGAACTTGAGTGGTTAACGCAATTGGTGGTTAAACTTGCGGCCGATACAAGCGTAGACGCTATTTTGCTAAAAACAAGGTAGTATTCAATTTGTGTCAGTTGCACGTGTCTTTTTGCTGTTTCGAAGCATAATGAATATCACTCATCACCGACAAAATATTGGCAATATCAAGATCTTACGGGTCATAGGATTGTGCGCGGCTGCGTCCTTGGTAGTCGGTTTTGCTAAGCCAGATTTGCAGGGTGAAGCGGCAAAAACAACCACTGGAATGTCGTTGGCAGAATGGGTGGCAAGACCGGTTATTCAGCCTGTTCCAGAGTCTCACGCGGAAGACGTGGGCTCTTTGGCTCTCACAATGGGCAGCCCACCGACAACAATTTCTCCTGGCATACGCGCGCAACGTCCGATGAGCTTCGCAACTGCGTCAACCATCACAGGTGTGTTGCAAGGTGTGAGCAGCCGGCACTGGTTGGCTTCCGCAAAATATTCGCCTGATCTAGCGCGAGCCCAAATGTGGGGCGATCGCCCAGTGACGTTCCATGGGGTAGGTTTTCCAGACATACGTACCGATAGGGTCCCGGATCATTACTTTAATGCCGTAACGGTTGATCCTACGCAGTGGAATCCGCTAGTGACATGGCGAGATTCAAAAACTGCGGGTGGCGAATCACAGCCAATCGCTCACGTCAGATGTATGGGGCTCTCCCCTCAGGCTGTTGCCCGTCGCTTGGATCGCTATGAGCACCTCATAAAAGAGTTTAGCCAACGGTACAAGGTAAGTTCTAACCTTGTGAAAGCGGTTGTAACAGAAGAGTCCTGTTTCAACAACGATGCGCTGTCATATGTTGGGGCTCAAGGGCTCATGCAACTTATGCCTGAAACTGCAACGTGGCTGAAGGTCAGCGACCCTCAGGATCCCAAGGCAAATCTGAAAGGCGGCGTACGATATCTATCATCATTACTTCGAGAATTCGAATCGGTCGAGCTCGCGCTTGCAGCTTACAACGCAGGTCCCGGCAACGTGCGGCGTTACAATGGTGTACCTCCTTTCGCCGAAACCAAGGCCTACTTGCGTAAGGTCCAGTCAAACTATCGCCGCTACTCTGCAGCAACGCGATTAGCTAATGGGCATAGCAGTTAAGCATCGCTGAATCATCCATGCTGCGGTACTATGTGGGCCCGCATCTGGCGTAAGCTATTGTCATCATTTCGTGAATGCCCTCTCTATAAGTGGTCTGTCTAAGACTTACGGCAACTCCGTACATGCCTTAAAAGGTATTGATTTGTGTGTACCTGAAGGCGATTTCTTCGCTTTGCTGGGCCCCAATGGCGCGGGAAAATCCACCGCTATCGGAATTATTTCGTCACTGGTCAATAAAACCAGCGGCACCGTAAAGGTGTTTGATCAAGATATCGACGAATCCGCTGAGGCAGCTAAAGCCAGAATAGGCTTGGTTCCACAAGAATTTAACTTCAACGTGTTTGAGCCGGTACTTCCTACCCTTTTAAATGTGGCGGGCTACAACGGCATAGAGCGTCCTGAAGCGCTCAAACGTGCAGAATATTATCTGAAAAAATTGGATTTGTGGGATAAGCGCAAAACGCCGTCGCGCCAGTTATCGGGTGGGATGAAGCGCCGACTAATGATCGCTAGAGCGCTTATTCACGAGCCGAAGCTTCTGATACTAGATGAGCCAACTGCCGGTGTGGATTTAGAAATTCGGCGCTCAATGTGGAGCTTTCTTAAAGAGCTTAATGAGCAGCACGGTACAACCATTATTTTAACAACCCACTACTTGGAAGAGGCGGAAGCCTTGTGCCGCAATGTTGCCATCATTGATGGTGGGAAAATAATAGAGCAAGGAGCCGTCGCGCAGTTACTAAGCAGGTCCATGCTTGAAACATTCGTATTGGACACTCAAGACCCAATCAATGATCTGTCTACTCTTGGGCCTTTCACTGTCCGGCAACGTGATCAAAGCAGTATTGAAGTGGATGTGCCGAAGGGCCACACGCTCAATGAGCTGTTTTCTTTGTTGTCTGAGCATTCCGTGAAAGTAACAAGCTTGCGCAACAAGACGAATAGGTTGGAAGAGTTTTTCTTACGACTGGTGAATAGCGAGGCGGGTAAAAAATCATGAGTGCAACAGATCAACCCTTAGATTTGTTAGCGATTAATCGCGTTGCATTTAAAACTATTGTTCGCAAAGAAATTAGACGGTTTGCTCGCATTTGGGTGCAGACAATTGTGCCGCCTTCCATTAACGCAATTTTGTATATGTTGATTTTTGGCAGCCTAATTGGCGCAAAAATCAGCGACATGGGTGGTTTTCGGTATATAGATTTCATTGTACCCGGCATCATCATGATGGCTGTAATCATCAATTCTTATTCTAATGTTGTGAGTTCATTTTTCAGTTCGAAAATGCAAAACTACATAGAAGAGATGCTGGTTTCGCCGGTCAGTAACGTCACTATTGTGCTTGGCTATGTGGTCGGTGGTATGGCACGAGGTCTTTTAGTCGGATCGTTGGTCGCTATCGTATCGTTACTTTTTTCAGATATTAAGCCTGTCCATCCAGTTATAACTATTGCGGTTGCGGTGCTTACTTCCATGATGTTTTCGCTGGGGGGGCTCATTAATGCCGTATTTGCTAAATCATTTGACGACATCTCCATTGTTCCCAATTTTATACTGACTCCGCTGACCTACCTTGGCGGTGTGTTTTATTCAATCAGTATGCTGCCTCCGTTTTGGCAGAGCGTCTCTATGTTTAACCCTATGCTGTATATGATTAACGGTTTTCGCTACGGTATTTTAGGCTCTAGTGACATACCTATTTTGACAAGCTTCATTGTCATCATCTTATTCATTATTGCGTTAGGCACTATCGCCATGACACTACTGAATAAAGGCGTGGGCATTAAACAATAAGGCCATTGTCTGGTTTGTTGTCCCTATTTGGACGTATCATTGCACTCACTGGCAATGCGGCAAATTTTCTGCCTGAACATTAGATGGTCTATT
>CALKLO010000093.1 GCA_937991945.1 uncultured Granulosicoccus sp. | reverse complement strand
GTTTAGAAAATACCCACCCACCTCGGCGTGAGTACAGCCGAGTATTTCCCGCTCGACGTCTGGTGAGGCCCATACAAAAGGCGCTCCCTCACTCACATTAAGCAAACTTGCAATGCTCTCCGGTTTTTCTAGTGCAATGATAATTTTCCCTACATCGTGTAGCAATCCAGCAGTCATCGCCACTGAAGCGGTTTCGGGATCTGGTGCGATCTCTTTAGCAATAGACGAACACAAAAAACTATGCTTACGCATCGCACCAACATCGAAATAATCCATTGGCGGAATATCTTTCGAACGTTCAAACAATTGGTCTGCCAGTACCAAAGAACGAATAACATCCACACCCAAATGTGTAACTGCGTGCCTTGCAGAGACAACGGAAGTCTGGCGCCTGAAGAACGACGAATTAGCCAATTGAAGAATCTTCGCAGTTAAAGCGACATCAGCTTCAATGATAGAGGCAATATCATCGATAGAACCTTCACCTGAATTCAAGCTATCCAATATTTTTAACTGAACATTTTCGCTAGCGGGAAGCCGACCTGCCGACCCAGCCAGCTCTTGAACAATAGGATTATCGAAGGCTTCAATAAGACCACTATCGCGAGATATTGCCTCGTCCAAGTCCTCAACAGAGCAAGGCTTGGTTAAATATCGTTGTGCTAACTCTGTCAATTTGATAGTGCTATCTTCATCAGCAAAACCCGTTAGCGCTATACGAATAGCCTCAGGATGGTGATCTTTAGCGTAAGTAAGAACATCTATACCACCGACTCCAGGCATACGCACGTCGGAGACAACAACGTCATACTGCTTTGACGACAGCTCAGTTATTGCAGCATCACCACCACAAGCAAACGTCATATCCCAACGTCTTCTATGTTTACGTAGTGAGTCCTGCAAGCCATCTAGGATTGCCGGCTCGTCATCAACGAATAATATTTTCTTCATGCTGCTATATCTCTCCCATCCTCGGGCTTAGTTGATAGGCCTTGTGTGGAACTATCCGTTATTGGCAGTGCTATAGAAAACGTAGTTCCCTCATTTGGAACTGTTTCAAAACTCAGCTGCCCTCTGTGTTTTTCCGTAATGATGCTGTGCGAAATTGACAGCCCTTGACCAGTGCCACGCCCAACTTCTTTAGTCGTAAAAAACGGGTCAAATATTCTATGTTGAATATGTTTTGGAATACCGGTGCCATTGTCAGCAACGCTGACGACAACAAAGCCTTCCCGAACTCGCGTACTCACTTTTATAACGCCATTTTCTACGTTATTTTCTGAGATAGCATGAGCCGCGTTCACAATTAAGTTTAGGAACACTTGGTTTAAATCCCCTAGAAAACAGTCAACTAGTGGCAGATCTTGAAAATCAGTTTCTATGGTTGCAACATACTTATATTCGTTGCTTGCAACAGTCATAACAGTGCCAAGCGCACGATTAATATCAGCGCTATTCATCTCTTTTCTATCTGGGTGCGTAAATTCATTCATTGCACCCACTATTTCAGTGACACGGGCAATTCCATCCAAGGAGCGCGTAAGTGCTTTGGGACCACGCTCACAAAGGTAGTCAAGATCAATTTCGTTTAGAAAGCGTTGCAGCTCAATGCTTTTAAAATCTTGCGCTAGGGCATCCTGCGCTAAGTAGTCGCTCATCATCGCATTGAGTGACTCAAGATCAGAAAACGAACCTTTAAGGAATTCAAGACTGCTGCCAATGTATTGCATAGGCGTGTTTATTTCGTGAGCAATACCCGCTGCCAGCTGGCCCACTGATTCCAATTTTTGCGCGTGCCTAAGTTCAACTTCAACGCGTTCACGCTCCTTCATCTCTCGCTCGAGCACAGCTTTTGACTCTTGGATTTCATTCGCTTGTAGCTCTAGCGCCTGAGTTCGCCTTGAAACTCTATCCTCCAATTCCTTGTTCAAAACAGTTAACTCTTCAGACAAACGCATACTGTCGTTCAATGAAACTCGTTGTGCTTGGACCAAGATGAGAAAATCTGACATTGGGCTATGCACGGGGAAGTCGTTTAGAGTGAATCCCAATTTATCTAACACATCAACATCTGTTATCCAGGGAGATACCAAAAACACAAAATGCGTTTCGTCATTGCTAACAACGAGTTGGCCTCTCAATACCAGATCTTTATAAAACGTGGAGTTAAGTAGAAACAACTTATCTTTAACATTAATCAACTGGCCTACAGCATAAATTTCAGATGGGTGCTGCACTGTGAAATGATCAAATAGTTGAACAGCCTCAGTGTCGCTAAATTGGAGCTTACGAGCTAGAGATTGCCCACAACTTACAATTTCACCCGATTCGTTGATAACCAAATGAAAGGGAAATGCTTGCGACAGCATCGCATCACTAAGTTCATCATTGTGGAAATAAGCGCTCATAGATTATCTAAGCAACCTGCTGCTGCGCGAACGTCACAAGGAAATTTTCACTCGTTGAATCGGTGTCAGTGCATGGCAAGTATTCAACCTCTACCGGAGTAGAAAAGCGCTTACCTAGCCCTCTGACCAACCCCACAAGCATCGGGGCTAAGCCTGCACGTTCCGACTGGTAGCTGACTACTAATTGGCCGTTTGGTTTCTGCTCACAGGAAATTTTAGGTGGACGTAGTTCAGGGAAAGTCAATCGGATCTGAGCATGCAAGCTGTCCATATTCTGCAGGAACTCAAGTACAGAATCACCGTATAAAGACATGGTCTTGCCATAGCCTTCATCGACAGTGAATTGGATCCAATGCTCACCAAATGCTTCTAAGATATCCTCTGCAGGTGTTTCCAGCACTTCGCTCGCTGCGGCAACCAAATCAAAGGTTACTTGATCCGGGTAAGGCTTCATCATGATAAACGTTTGGTCAACGCCAGCCTTCTTCGCAATTTCCTGCCACCTCTCGTCGCCGAAGTTGACTTTAACCAACTGCTCGACCGCTTTATTTACCAGTCCGTACATAGGAATGCCCTAACCTGATCTGAACTACACACTCCTGATATCGGCAACTGGCAAACAAATATAAACGACAGATTAGCGTTTTTGTGTCTCGAATCTGGACTTACATTCGCAAACACTAGACTTTCGCTCAGCAATCCTCACCCAATGGCTAAAGTCTGTAACCTGTAACAGGTTGAACCACGTCTCCATGCTCTAATGAAGACGTAGGTATTGATGGGTAAATTCAAGCTTTTCTGACAAATTGAGACTTGAGCTTCATAGGGCCAATGCCATCTATTTTGCAGTCGATGTCGTGATCCCCCTCGACTAAGCGAATGTTCTTTACGCGAGTTCCAACCTTCACTACCGATGAGGTTCCCCGTACTTTCAGATCCTTTATAACCGTAACGGTGTCACCATCGGTCAGCACATTGCCAACCGCGTCTTTGATCGCTGAGGCGCTCTCATTGGCTGCATCCTCCGCAGGTGACCACTCATTCGCGCATTCAGGACATGTGAGCATAGTGCCATCCTTATAGGTATAGACGGACTGGCATTGGGGGCAAGCAGGTAGGTCAGTCATTGGAGCATCAGACGGTTACTGGGCAGTCATTCTGCCATACCTTATGCCGTTAACTAGCACGCAATGGTGCTTCCAACTGAACCACTAGTGCCGCATCGAGGTTAAGCGCCGCTGCCAGCTTATCAAGATACTGACGTTCTTCCGCATCGTTCATGTCAATTACCATGGCTGAAGCTATATACAATTCTGCCGCAGTCTCAGGCGTGTCAGCTAATGCTGCAATACGTTCGACATCAACAGGCTTTCCCATTTCAGATAGTAAAAAACGGGTCACATCCTGCTCAAGACCTAGGTTATTGATTTGTTGAGTGATCATGCTCATCTCATCATCGTCAACATGCCCGTCTGCACGTGCAGCTGTAATCATAGCTTGCATTAACGCTTCGCTACGCTTGGCTGCCGCCTGCTCCGCCAAATCGTTAATGGGAGTGCCTATATCAAATTGACTAAGATTCAATGATGCTGGCTGTATAGTGTTCGTGTCTAGTTGCGCTGGCGCTGCTGACTGCGCGGCCTGGGCTTGTTGTGCCTGCCAATCTGTATAGGCTTTGTAGGCTAGTCCGCCGATGGCAGCAGTGCCACCCAACTTTGCAGCTTTACCCGCGAATTTTCGTGTACCTTTACTTCCAAATAGAAGTGCGATTGCTCCAGCGGCTAACGCACCTGCCCCAGCACCTTTCAGCATAGCGGTTCTTTCATCGCCAGCAGGTGGAATAATGTTTCTTTCCTCTGCCATCTGCATGCCTGCCGTTGTGGCACGCTGCGACTTTTCCAACAACCCGTCTAGTATTGCTTTAGCATCCATCAATGTGTTCCTGTAAGTTGACTACGTTTAGCCTCAACACCTGAATCTTGAGGCGATTAAGACGGATTTCAAGTACCGTCTTTGCGTATCACGCATCACAACAGAGTAGGAACACAAAGCGCTATGTGCAAGTAGGCCAAACCAGTTTACTCAATAGTTACACATTCTAAATAGTGAGCCTGAAGCAGGCGGTACTGTTTAGACGTCAGAAAAAACACCCTGTGTGGCTTTGTACAATCTTTCCATTGCTTCGACACTCTCATCAGCCACTATTACAAAGCGTTGGTCATCAACAATCCAATCGACCGCACCTAATCCGCGCTGTTGCGCGATGTTAGCGGCTTGATCGCTGTCGCCATCAGCAGGCATAAAGCATAAGGCCAAAGGCGTATGGCCTTCCTTTGTGTAAACCAGCTGCACTAAAGGCGTGCCATCAAAACCCAACTCTTGGGCACGGGTAAACGTGTACCCTGCCTCACTTAAATCAGGTATTGCAGTCCGCATCCCTGAGGACTCACTCAGTTTTTCCAGCTGGCGAAGACTTGCGTTGAGATCGACCTCAACATTTCCAACAGTATTAGCCACATAGAGCGACTGATAATCCACCACTCGTTGAACCCAGGCAACTTGTAAATCAGCGTTTGCGCCCTGGCCTGCGGTGTCTGTGTCGCCACCTGCAACCAAACTCAAATTGTCACCTTGGGTTATCCCCGTTACGTATCCAGCACCAATGCAAAGCGCAAGACAAGCAGCCTGTGCAAACCGCAACGGCCATTGAGAAAACGTAGACTTATCCCTCACCGAAATGAGATTGTTTTCAGCGTTTTCTTTTATCAGATCGCGAACCGAATTCTTTAGCGCATCTGGCACAGCCGGCACAGCCTGTTGGTCAAACGCTTGCTTGAACGGTAATCGTGACGCATCCAAGGCTGCCAATGTTTCTGCCAAATCAGGGTTGTTTTTCGACGCATCAATCAATTGTTGTCTACGTTCTTGACTTAGAACACCTTCTGCATAGAGCACTAAGTCGTCATCTGTTGGATTCATACGTTTTTACTCACATCTTGAAGACAGCGATTGTTAACAATCGGTAGGTTTAACGCGCTCATACTCACAATTAGATAAGGTTCGTTTTTTGGGAAACCATTGGCAGAGCACTCTCAAGTCGGAATCGCCCAATAGTGACTCGCGCTCTAGCAAGTCGACTCATAATGGTACCAATTGGAACGTCTAATACCTCTGCTGCTTCGCCATAACTAAACCCTTCCACACTGACAAGTTGTAGGACCAACCTTTGCGCCTCCGGCAGGCGCTCAACAAACTCGCAGACCTGAGAAAGATAGTGCGTGGTTTCCATTGCATCAACGGGACCATCGTGACCAAGCGGAGAAAGACGTCCTGATTCGAACTCAACCGCTGAATTTGAGGCATTTAAGGAACTGTGATTACGAATTTTTCTAGAGCGAAGCTCATTAAGCCAAATACGATGCTCAATTCGAAAAAGCCAACTTCTAAATTTCCCAGCAGGATTGTGATGGTAATTATGCTGCTGCTCAAGGGCTCTCAGACAAGTTCGCTGGACTAAGTCAGCAGCATCGTCACTATCAGCCGTCAGCCTAAGGGCGAATCGCCACAGCGCATTCAGCTCAGATTCAAGCAAACTCGCAACATCATCGCCTAATGCGTCCATGTAATTATCTTCTGATCTTGAAGCTTGCCAGCACAATGGCAAACTCGGTGAATTTCAATACTTGCTTACCGTACATATTACTTCCCGAAAACGTGTTACCCACACTGACAACTACTCCACACCTATGGTCAGTTGCGCCACCACCACTAACTCAGAGACAACCCCCTCGGAGGCATAAGTTCGCACCCCTAAATTGGGTTACGCATACATGAGTTCTGTGACGACAGTGTATCCCTTAGCGGCATCCCAAAATCGGTCAATACTTGGGTCTCGCTCTCAAAACACCTTAGCTAGTGATTTTATTCCACGCCTTTTCACATGATTTGCAAGACTGAGCAAACAGTACTTGTATTAGCGCACTGACATGCTGCCGATACTTTTATCACCACATTGGAGACAACTATGTTTACTCGCACGCAATCTCGTCAATGTATCTACCGAGCAAACTCTTTCGACACCATCAAATGGAGGAACTGAAGCAGCCCCGCTATCTCCTTGTACATGCATCGTCCAGCAAGAAGCACCAAACCCATTACTTGATCCTTCACTGTGCGACGTCCGAAGGCTCTTTTACAATCCGCTTACGCCCGATGGTAACTTTGGCTCTGGCTAATCTACTCATTATGGTTTTCACTGGAACATCAAGCACCTTTGCAGCTTGCGCATAGCTTAACCCCTCAACAACTACCAACAAGGTAATGAGACGTTGAGCCTCAGGTAGTTGCTCAACAGCGGCACTGACTTGAGTTAGACAGTAGTCTGCCTCCAATACAAGACCCGAACAACCGCAAACCCAAGATGCGAGAAGCTCATCTGATGCTTCGATATTTGCTGTGAGCGTATCAGTGACACAATGGCTACGAATTTTTCTAGACCGCATTTCATTGAGCCAAATCCGGTGTTGAATCCGAAAAATCCAGCTACGAAACTCCTCGTTGGCGAGATAGCTCTCCTGTTGCTCAAGCGCCCTGACACAGGTTCTTTGAACAAGATCCGAAGCGTCATCCGTGTTAGCGGTCAACCTCAGGGAGAATCTCCACAATGCAGTCAGCTCTTGCTTCATATTTTCCGCGAAATCATTTTCTTGGATTGGCATTGTCTGCGTCATTCACTGATTGCTAAGTCAGTATGACTAGTTAGCACATTAGAGGTGCGACTCAAAATATCACTTTTTTGTAACATTTTTACGTCTGCACATACCCACCCAAGATATTGCAGTCACTAACAAGCCTCTTATTGAAGTTAGTATTTATATCGTCGTTCATAGAGTCGATTACATAGACTGCGCTAGCCCTCAAGGAGCTTTGACCCTTGTTGCGTGAATCTCCTGGTGTGAATGGCTTGTTAGCGATGCCTGCTTTTGTGAACGTCCGATGACAAGCAGTGAACAAACTAAACGACTTTTAACAGTTGCAACCGATATATCGAGTATTTCACCTACTTCACTATAGGAAAATCTTTCACCATAAACTAATAAAACAACGAGCCGCTGAGCTTCCGGCAATTGATCCATCAACGAATAAGTTTGGGGCAAAGAGCCTGAGTCGTGCGTAGAGCTTTGCAAGGCTAGCATTGGGCTATCTGCACCTAAAGAGGGCAACAATCGAAGATGCCTTACTCTGATTTCATTCTGCCAGATACGATGCGCTAATCGAAACAACCAACTGCGAACTTGACTACTGGAAGCACTGGTGTGGCGTTGCTCCAAAGCTCTTACGAGTGTTTTTTCAACTAAGCGCGAGGCCGCATCAGAACCCAAGGTAAGACGAAAACCAAATCGCCACAAAGCGTCTAACTCTTGGTTGAATTGTTTTTCAAAGGTGATTCTTGCCGGGCTCATACATCAATAACACGCAGGTCCAAGGAACTATTCCATGAATTCTTTGTCCTCAGCCAAGAAGTAATGTTAGAGCGCAATCCTACACACTATTGACAATATTCAAGCTTGAGTTGCCAGCCAAGCTTCAATATCTATCAGCACCGCTTCACGGCGTTCAGGTGTCTCATTAAGAAGCTCGTGAAAACTATCCTCATAATTTCGCACTGTAATTTCCTTTGAAGCAACACGGTCAGCAAATTCCTGCGTTTTGTCGGAATCAATAATTAAATCTGCTCCCGCTATAAGCAAAAGCGTTGGCACATTTAGCTTCTGTGCATCTGCTACACAGCGACTGCCCGATCGTATTAACCAATTAATAAGAGTGGCTGATTTAAAACCATGTATTAACGGATCAGCGTGAGCCAACCCTTTAATAGTTTCGTCGTGTGTAAGCCTGCTGGCGTCGTAGCCTAAGTCTAGGCAAAGTTCAGGAGCCAACCAAGTCAACAACTGTATTTTCAACCTATCCAAAACGCTTGTTATAGGCACATACGCGGGTGCCGACAATATAAGACCAGCTACCTTTAGGCCATGATGTAGCACAAGCTCAGTTGCTAAAACACCACCCAAACTATGACCGAATACGATAGGTGTGGTGCCGGTCTCATTGGCGAAAGCTTGTATCTGGATAGCTGCTTGAGTAGCTAGACTTCCCGCAGGGCTAATGAGCCCTCGCTTGCCCTCAGACAAACCGTGTCCAGGGTGATCATGTGCACCTACAACCCACCCCATAGACGTCAGCCTAGACGCTAATGGCGCGTAACGAGCCGCATGCTCACCCGTACCGTGCAGTATATATAGGCAGCCCTTAGCTGACACAGGGTATGAGTCAGGAAACCAGCGGTGTGTCTGTATGAAATTCGTCATGATCAAAACTTACAATATTTATCAATAGTTTATTCTAAACGCACCAGCAACACTTTATTTGCCGATAAACTGTTTGACTCCGAACTACTAGGTGTTACCGCAATGTTAAGCAATATCGTAAAAACAGGCGTGCTCTTATTAATCACCATTGCACTAACAAGCTGCACATCATTACCTAAGGGTGTAACACCTGTTGAAAACTTCGACTTAGACCAATATTTAGGAAAGTGGTACGAAATTGCACGGCTAGATCACCGTTTTGAACGAGGACTATCAGAGGTAAGTGCTGAATACAGCTTACTGGATAACGGCGACGTGCGCGTTCTCAATAGCGGGTACTCACAAAGCAAGCAAGAATCAAACACTGCAGAAGGAACGGCTAAGTTTGTAGAAAGTTCGTCCACTGGCCATTTGAAAGTATCGTTTTTCGGCCCCTTCTACGGTAGCTACGTTGTATTCGAACTTGATGATGACTACGAGTATGCTTTTGTATCAGGGTTTAACAAAAAATATCTATGGCTACTGGCTAGGTCTTCAAAACCAGACCCAAAAGTGATCGACTTATTTAAAGTCCGCGCATCAGAACTAGGCTTCCCAGTAGAGGAGCTCATTTGGGTTGAGCACAAGCAATCTCAATAAACCAACTTAGCGTGTTCATGCCCTGAACATGTAACACTCCAGACTTGTCATAAATACCGTGTACTTTATATTTGAACTTAACGGCCGAAACAAGTGCAAGACTTGTATTATTGTGTCCTATTAAATATAGACCTCAGCAAATTGTATCGTTGAGTTTTATTGTTTTTTTCGAAAATATTGCATCGGCAACCAGACGTAACCTATTTAGCCTGTCCGAGTCAAACAAAGCTCTTCTGAGGGATTACCAATGCCTATTGTCGACACTGAAGAATTCAATCAACTATCTTCGCCAAGGACTTCGAACAACCTAGACTCCGAACCAGAGGCAGTTTTCGATGAGTTAGTAAATATTGCCTCTACGGTGTGCAACGTTCCAATCGCTTTGCTAACACTGGTAGACGATGATCGCCTATGGCTTAAATCAGACATCGGCTTAGGGCACCTAACCCAGACTCATTCAGATTTTTCATTCTTTACTCATACTGACGAGCCTAATGGGTTCACGGAAGTTGTCGATGCGAGTAAAGATCCTCGTTGTTGTAACAACCCACTCGTCACCAGTGGGCCATTCATTAAATTCTATGCAAGCTCAACACTACGCTTGAGCAATGGTAAGCACGTAGGCACACTGTGTGTGTTAGATCAGCAACCACGCCTACTTACAACACAGCAAAAACACACACTCGAAAACCTGTCAAATGTTGCTGTGAAAATGCTGGAAGCGCGCTATGTTACGCGCACGCTCAAAGAGCGCGAATCCCAGCTGTCGGCACTTAGCGAATCGGCCCCTCTCGGTATTTGCAAGTCTGACATAACTGGCAGTTGTGACTACGTGAATTCAACATGGCAAACCATCTGTGATATGTCTGAGTCTGAAGCCATGGGTTTTGGATGGGCTAATGCCATTCATCCAGATGACAAAAAATCAGTCTATACAGAATGGTCTTTAGCAGTGGGTAGCCACACAGCATTTGACAAAGAGTTTCGTATAAAACACAAAAATGGTGTCATCAGACATGTAAGGGCCATATCAAACGCCGTAACAGGGGAATCTGGGCAACCCGTTGGCTTTGTTGGATCTCTAGAAGACGTGACCAGCCACAAAATTCAGCAGGAAGCCTTACGCAAAATCAACACACTGTTACAACAAACAGGAACCCTAGCAGACGTCGGAGGCTGGGAACTAGACTTAAGAGATGACTCCCTTATCTGGTCGGATCAAACATGCCGCATACATGGTCTAACCGTTGATTACGCTCCACATTTGGAAACAACACTCAACTTTTTTGCACCTGAAGCCAGACCCGTCATTCAAGAGGCTGTGAGCCGTGCAAGGCGAGACGGTCGCGGTTGGGACCTAGAACTACCACTGATCAAGGCCGATGGCACTTCGATATGGGTACGAGTTGTCGGGCAAGTTGAAGTCAACGATGGCTCCCCTGCACGAATTGTCGGCGCATTTCAAAATGTTACCGATAGAGTTATACAACAACAAGCTATCGAATATGCACACGAGCAAATAACAACGGCTACAGAGAGTGGGAACATAGGTGTTTGGGACTGGAATCCAGGCACAAACGTTTTAGTATGGACACCAAAAATGTTCGCATTGTTTGGGCTTAACTCCGAAAATAACAAAGCCACTTACGATCTATGGTCTCAGTGTGTTCACCCTGAGGACCGCCTATCAGCAATCAACTCGTTAACGAACGCTGTTAACGACAAACAGGCCAAAGTATTTGATTCGGAGTTCCGTATCCTGTGGCCAGACTCTTCAATACACATCATTCGAGCCACTGCTCAAATTACCCGTGACGCACAAGGAAATGCACTGCGATTTCTGGGTGTCAACTGGGACGTAACGCCACTGCACACGTTACGTTCAGAGATCATTAAAAAACACGAGTTGTTGCAAGTGACGCTTCAATCCATTGGAGATGCAGTCATAACCGCGGACAACAAGGGGAAAATTACTTGGTTGAACCCCGCTGCAGAACAAATGACAGGCTGGCTATCAAACGATGCCATACATAAACCCGTTGCTCACGTATTTAATATTATCGCTCAAAGCAATCGTTGTGAGCTTTCAAGCCCGATTGATGCGTGTCTACTTCAAGAACAAGTCATAACACCCACCGATCAAACCATTCTTATTGCTAAGGATGGCCATGAACTAGGTATTGAGGAATCAGCTGCCCCCATCTTTAACAAGTCGGGCGATTTGCTAGGCGCTATTCTTATCTTTAAAGATGTCACTGAGCAGCGGCGACGCACTAACGAGATGAATTATCGCGCTACTCACGATTCTCTCACGGGGTTGGTCAACCGAATCGAGTTTGAGTCTCGCCTACAACTAGCGCTTGACGATGCCCACAAGAGTACTCGTACGCACTCGCTTATGTATATCGACCTTGATCAATTCAAGTTGGTCAACGATGCGTGCGGTCATGCAGAAGGTGATTTACTGCTACAACAAATCGCCAAACTATTAAGTAACAATGTCACGAGCAAAGATGTCGTTGCTCGTCTTGGTGGCGATGAGTTCGGTATCATTCTAGATAACGTTGATACCGCCAATGCTCAAGCTGTGGCTCAACGTATTTGCCAGCGCATGGACGAATATAGTTTTGTCCATGAGGAGCGTCGCTTTCGTATAGGCACAAGTATAGGTCTCGTCCCACTGGACACTCGATGGACAAATATCGAAGCGGCTACCCAAGCGGCAGATAGTGCTTGCTACGCTGCCAAAGATGCAGGTCGAAACCGAGTTCACGTTTGGTTTGATACTGACAAACTTGTGCGGGCCAGGCAGGAAGATACCCAATGGGCGAACAAATTAGCCCAAGCAATAAGTAACGACGGGTTCGTGCTTCATGCCCAAAAGATCACCGATTTGTCGGCGGCGCATGCGGGCGTGTATGCCGAGGTGCTTATTCGAATGGACGATGAAGATGGCAGCCTCATCCCCCCCAATTCGTTTTTACCTGCAGCCGAGCGCTTCAGTATCGCAACACGCATAGACTCATGGGTGTTAACGCAAGTGACAAACGAATTATCTAACAGTGTTGAATTATCAAAGGTTGATACCCTGTGCATCAACCTGTCAGCACAGTCTGTAGGAGACCTAGCTTTCCAAGAAAAAACGTTAACATTACTGGCTCAAGTGGGTCCTGAGGTCTGTAGCCGTCTGTGTTTTGATATTACTGAAACTGCCGTAGTCACAAATTTTACTGATGTTGCTAATTTCATCCGCCAAGTTAGATCACTCAGCGTCAGAGTCGCTCTTGATCATTTCGGCGCAAATGCCCCAACCTACAAATACTTGAATAGCCTGGTAGTTGATTTTATTAAAATTGACGGCGAATTCATAAAAGGCATGAGGCACAACCCCATAGATGCATCAGCCGTTAGATCTATTATTGATGTCGCTCAAATTATGAACATATCCACTCTGGCTGCACACGTTCACTCTCAGGAGACGCTCGATCTCGTTAGCGATATGGGCATTCAATACGCTCAAGGGTTCTATCTACATGAACCAGAGCGGTTCGACGCCATATTTAACAGCGTCGCAAGCACAGTCATTGACTAGTCAATGACACCTTTGCATCGGAGTTCGTAAGTCGGATTTGATGGCTTGTTGACGATATTTTCAGATACTAGTATTGTAGTTAGCTTCGTTGGATTTCATCCAAGTACAACACCCATCTTAGGAACTAACGCCAGCATGGATCAGACAACAACAGGTAGCTATGTTCACGATTCCGATGTTGAGTGGGAAGACCTCGGTGATGGCATAAGACGCAAGCTACTCACCTATGAAAATCAGGTCATGATGGCTAAAATTGAATTCCAAGCCGGTGCCATTGGTGTTGCTCACTCTCACCCACACATCCAATGTAGCTATGTGGAAAGTGGTGAATTCGAACTCACTATTAATGGCGTCGTTAAAATACTCCGAACGGGAGACAGCTTTCTTGTGCCATCCAACCAATTACACGGAGCCGTGGCAATAACTGAAGGCATACTCATTGATGTATTCACACCAATGAGAGAGGATTTTCTTGCATAGGCATCACGTGCAAGTAGTGCGATCATCCACACTGAGATGATCTTAGAAAATCCTACCAATAGTACCGTTTACTCACTAGCATGGCCTATGGCCATGAATGCGATTCTCCTGCAGGCCACTCTGATCGTTGACACTATTTTAGTGGGCGCTCTCGGAGAGCAGGCTTTGGCCGCAATGGGCATTGCCACGAGCATTGGTGGACTTATTCTTGGGGTGCTATTTGCGCTATCTAACGGCACCCAAATTCTTGTTGCACAGGCATTTGGTGCCGATAATAAGCTTGCATTAAAATCTAGCTTTTGGTCAGGTTCAATCATCGCCGTTGTCATTGCAACAACCGGCACGTTGCTTATTCTGACCCAACACAAAGCCATTGTTGGTTTTTTGGCAAAAGCCCCTGAAGTGGCAACACTTGCCAGTAGCTACCTCACCATTTTCACAATTGTTATTTTCGGCGTTGCTCTGTGCCAGAACATGAGTGTCTTCTTTAATGCCACAGGAAGACCCAAACTTCCGTTCTTCAGCAAGATGATAGAACTACCCTTCAATGCCGTAATAAGTTACCTACTCATATACGGTAAGGCAGGATTTCCAGAATACGGCTTAGCGGGAGCCGCTATCGGAAGCGCAGCAGCCGTCACGTTCAGAACGCTATTTCTGATAGCTTGCTTAGCCTACTTTAAATACCAATATTTATTGAGTTCAGGCTGGCTGCACGACAACATCGTCGATTCTGTTAAACAACATTTAGAAAACGCGCTACCTATTGCGGGCACCTTTATCAGCATGAGTATGGCCATGTCTGTTTGCTTGATGATATACAGCCAATTAAGCACTCACGAATTTGCCGCCTTAACCATACTGTATCTTTGGATACGGATTGGAGGCATGATGATCACTGCATGGGCTCAAGCAACAGGCATATTAGTGGGTCAGTTATTGGGCCAAAACAGATTCGAAATGTTAGACAGTTTCGTTGGTAGGTCCTGGCGCGTTGCCTTATATCTTGCCGTTCTTGTTGCACTGATTTACAGCGCCATCCCCTTTCTATTCAGCATCATTTATCCTGAGCTTCAACAGCAGACCATCGATGTTGTTTGGACACTGCTACCGTTATTAATACTACTACCCTTCACTAAGGCGTCTAACACGATCTGTGGAAACGTCCTGCGCGCCGGGGGACAGGCCGCTTATGCCTTTAAGGTGCATGTCTCCACTCAGTGGTTATTTACCGTTCCAGCCTCTTTATTGTGCGTCTTAGTATTGGATGTCTCTGTGTTCTGGGTATTCTCCTTGGTTCTCTTTGAAGAGCTTCTAAAAGCGATACCGTTTCACCTGCGTATGCGCAGCGGAACTTGGAAAAACAGACTCATACAGAGCTAACTGCGCTATTCACATTTACCTCACTTTCTGCATCGGCACTATCTATGATTAATGACCATATTAACCTCTCAGGAAAAACCGCAATAGTCACAGGGGCAAGCCGAGGAATTGGTGAGGCTGCAATACGACGCCTTGCAAAAGCGGGAGCCAACGTTGTTCTATTAGCACGTAGTCAAAGCGATATTTCTAGAATTGCGCAAGATATCGGCGAGTCGGCTTTGGCATTACCGTGCGATGTCTCAAACTGGCAGAACGTTAGCGACGCATTTAATCAAGCCATCGAGAAATTCGGTTCGTTAGATATCTTGGTTAACAATGCTGGGACCATTGATCCTGTTGCGCGTATTGAAGATGCTGACCCGCTGGCTTGGGGGGACGTTGTCGACGTCAATGTCAAAGGTGTATTTCACGGCATACGCGCTGCCATTCCACTCATGAAACGTAACGGTGGAATAATCGTTAATATCTCTTCTGGGGCCGCTTCTAATGCGCTGGAGGGTTGGTCACACTACTGCTCGACCAAAGCCGCTGTTTTATCATTGACCCAATGTGTTCATAAAGAAAATGAAGCCGATGGTATTCACTGCGTCGGCTTGTCCCCAGGAACGGTGGCAACACAAATGCAGAGAAGTATTGCTGATTCAAATATTAATCCAGTTAGCCAACTAGACTGGTCTACTCACATATCGCCAGAGACTGCAGCCGAGGCAATAGTGTGGCTTTGCACTGACGACGCTCGAACATATGACGGCGGCGATTTTTCAATCAAAACACCGCAAGGCCGCGCAGCGGTTGGATTGCCGGCGGCCCAGTGATATCAAGCTGTCGCTGATCGCTTAGGCAGCACCCAACCCGGTCGAACAAAATGGCAGGTATACCCGTGTGGCAGTCGTTCTAGGTAATCTTGGTGTTCAGGTTCAGCTTCCCAGAAATCTCCCACAGCTTCAATCTCAGTCACTACCGGTCCGGGCCACAATCCTGATGCGTCTACATCGGCAATGGTATCTAAGGCAATTTGGTTCTGCTCTTGATTCTCAGTGTAAATAGCGGATCGGTAGGAAGTACCCCGATCATTGCCTTGCTGATTTTTAGTAGAAGGGTCATGGATTTGAAAAAAGAACTCCAGCATGGTTCGATAGCTAGTCAGTTCGTTATCGAACACAATCTCAATAGCTTCAGCATGTGTTCCATGGTTCGGGTAAGTCGCATTAGGCACATCACCTCCAGTGTATCCAACGCGTGTAGAAACAACCCCAGGTAGTTTCCTTATAAGCTCCTGCATACCCCAAAAGCAGCCACCAGCCAACACTGTTCTCTCATGACTCATTATCCAATCTCCTCAACTTGATCAAGATACTCACCGTAGCCTTCACTTTCCATATCGTTACGGTGAATAAACTTAAGTGATGCTGAATTAATGCAATAGCGCAACCCTCCTCGCTCTTGCGGACCATCGTTAAATACATGCCCCAGGTGCGAGTCGCCGCTAGCAGAACGTACTTCGGTTCGCCGCATCCCCAGAGAATCGTCTACTAACTCTTGCACATACACGGGTGTAATCGGCTTGGTAAAGCTGGGCCACCCACAACCTGAGTCAAATTTGTCGGAAGAGGCAAATAGCGGCTCACCCGATACGATGTCGACATAGACACCCGGCTCCTTGTTAGCTAAGTACTGTCCGGTACCAGGCCTTTCAGTACCATCTTGCTGGGTCACTCTGAATTGCTCAGGTGTCAGTGCAGCAATAGCTGCCTCTGATTTTTCATATTTGTTCATAGGATAAGAACCTGTTTAAGATACTGACCGAAAGAATGCTTCTACTGTCTGGACTGATGATCTTGCAGCCATTGCTGATCGATGTGCCTTAATAGTGGGGTAGTCGTCAATGTTCACCCCATCAGCCGCCGCCCAACTGGATATTCGATACAAGTACGGATCACTGATTGAAAACATGTCTCCATGAACCCAAGGACCCTGCAACATACTGTGTTCGATCATGTCGAAACACAAGGCCATAGTTATTGGGACGTTCTCAGTCATCGCTTTTAAGGCCACCTCATTGTCTACCCAACGTTTACCGCGCTGCTTGTGTGCGTGCGCCACATGGACGGTAGAGCACAGGTAGGCGTTAAACGACTGAATTTGTGCCTGAATAAATAGATCACTAGGCAAACCAATAGCCGATTCTGGCGATAGCTGAGCCAGATAAGTCAAAATTGCTGGCGTCTCAGTGATGACGCCTTGTGGCGCTACCAGCGAAGGAACCCGCGCTTTCGGGTTTATACGTAGGTATTCTTGACTAGATTGCTGCTGGCTAGAGAAGTCCATAGCAATAAGCTCGTATTCGAGCCCAGATTCTTCCAACGCAATATGGGACACCATGCCGATACTGGTCTCCGACGTATAAAGGGTGATGCTCATCGCGATTATCCCGCATTTACCGTGTGCTTAGAATCATACCGGCTCTAATCGCACAATAAGGGGCTTACAAGCAAAACTCATATGGAACCAGGGTTAGGCCTTTGACAACATGCCTTCATGAACGATGAATTGGCTAATTTCTTCCAGTCCATCACCGTGCTTAATACTGGTAAACACGAAAGGTTTATCCCCTCTCATACGCGCGGTGTCGCTTCGCATCACATCTAGCGATACATCAACGTATGGGGCCAAGTCAGTTTTATTGATGATCAACAAGTCGGACCGGGTAATTCCAGGACCCCCTTTACGCGGAATCTCCTCACCTTGTGCAACATCGATGATGTACAAGGTCAAATCAGCCAGCTCTGGACTGAAGGTAGCAGCTAGGTTGTCGCCACCACTCTCTATAAACACGATATCCAGATCATCGAATTTCTCTTGCAATTGATCTATGGCAGCAAGATTCATAGAAGCATCTTCACGGATAGCAGTATGAGGACACCCGCCGGTTTCCACGCCTATGATTCGCTCAGAAGGTAGTGCTTGGCTTCTTACGAGAAAGTCCGCGTCTTCACGGGTATAGATGTCGTTGGTAACCACAGCAATGCTGTAATCGCGACTCATGTGTTTACACAAAGCATCCAGTGTTGAGGTCTTACCTGTACCAACAGGTCCGCCCAAGCCAACTCTTAAGGGGTTTTTCTTTTTCATGGTTTTCTAAGATCGGTACAAACGAGAGTATTGAGTTTCGTGCGAGCTGCTGGCCATACTAACGGCAGGCATACTAAAACCGATATCGTCATCATTAACGGTTTCGCTGTAGTTAATGGCATTAATTAGTTGAGGTGACACCTCATGTATAAGCTGCTGGCCAAGCGACTGCCCCAATGGAATTAACTTTATGCCATTGGCTACGACATTTTCCAACCAATTGTGTGCATAGGCCAGTTGCAACGACGCAAGCGGAATTTCCCACTGCGCTGCTGCCCATGCAATGCTGGCTAGCGGGGTAATTTTTAGAGCCTCTTGCGGCACATTATCTGAGTCAGAGCAAAGCCCCTTCAGCACTCTAAGATACGCATTCGCTCTCGTCACTTCCTCGTCTCGTAGCTCACGAGTGTCACGAGTTGCCAACACAAACTGACTCCACTGTATCAACGCATCGCTATCATTCGCTTGACTCACGCCGTAGAGCCTTTGAAGTAGCGGTAGATCTTGCTGCGCTAAGGGACCATCAACCCACTCAAGTATCCAACGCCGAAAATCGTCTACATTTGTCACCCACTGTGCATGCACCGCCCATTCAAGACCTTGCGAGTAACTAAAGCTACCGACCGGCAGAACTGGACTCAATAGTTGCAGTAATCGCAAATGCGCTAAAGGAGAAAGATCAGTGCTCATGAGGCTCTGAGTGATCGTGTGAATGCCCATGCGAATGCGAACCAGCTGCGTACGCACCATTCTCAGGTTGAAAAGGCAGTTGTTGCGCACTGACGTCAAGCCCTAACTGACGAAGCATGTCATCCATGACATGGTCATGTAGATATACGAGCTCTTGATCACCAATCTGTACCTCAGCGTGCCTATTGCCTACGTGATAACACGCCTTGGCAAATAACAATGATGAGTCCGTTGTGGCAAGACTAACGCTTTCAGCCATGGCGAGAACTTCCAATACCTCACCTGTGTCACTTAATAGCTTTTGGCCATTGTTCAAAATCTGACCACGCTCTATATGAATGCCTGCATCGAGCCCCGCTAGGGTGGTTATTCGTATGCGCCCTTTTGTGCGTTCATGAAAAGACAACGCTACCTGATGCTTCGGGGTATCTAGGGTATCAACGAGTTCAGAGAAAATTAACATGATTAAAACAATTGATATAGCTGGGCTAACGGTAAGGATGTCGCAGGCTCACATTCCAAGAGCTCTCCGTCTGCTCTGACTTGATACGTTTGTGAATCAACGCTTATATCTGGCTGCCAATCGTTTCTGATCATGTCAGCTTTACCAATTTCTCGGCAATTCTTAACAGCTGCAACGTTGTGTTTTAAATCCAGCTGACCTGCAACATCAGCTTGTAAGGCGGCCTCTGAAAGAAACGTTAATGACGTAGATGATCGCGCCCCACCAAACGCTGCAAACATTGGCCGGTAATGAACCGGTTGAGGTGTTGGAATTGAAGCATTAGGATCACCCATGGCAGCCGTTGCTATCATTCCACCTTTGATAATCATTGTCGGCTTACTACCAAAAAATGCTGGCTTCCATAAAACAAGATCGGCAAGCTTACCCACTTCAACTGAGCCTACTTCGTGGGCGATACCATGGCTAATAGCCGGATTGATTGTGTACTTACTGATGTATCGTTTAACACGCTCGTTGTCTGAATCGCGCGGGTCGCCTGCTAAAGACCCTCGCTGCTCGCGCATTTTATGAGCCGTCTGCCAGGTACGGCAAACCACTTCGCCCACTCGCCCCATCGCTTGAGAATCGGACGCGATCATGGAGAAGGCACCTAGATCTTGCAATATGTCTTCAGCAGCAATGGTTTCACGGCGAATACGAGACTCTGCAAAAGCCACGTCTTCTGCGATAGAGGGGTCTAGATGATGGCAGACCATCAGCATATCCAAATGCTCGTCGATAGTGTTGATCGTGTAGGGACGTGTTGGATTGGTTGACGACGGAAGAACATTCGGTTGCCCACAAGCCTTGATAATGTCAGGAGCATGGCCGCCACCCGCACCTTCAGTGTGATAGGTGTGAATCGTTCTCCCTTTCATGGCCGCCAGTGAATGCTCAACAAAACCCGATTCATTCAGCGTATCGGTGTGTATCGCCACTTGTATATCCATTTCGTCTGCAACGCCTAAGCAGCAGTCAATAGCTGCAGGCGTTGTGCCCCAATCTTCGTGCAGCTTAAGGCCAATGGCGCCTGCGGTTATCTGCTCGCGCAATGGGCCAGGAAGGCTGGCATTGCCTTTACCCAAAAAACCTAAGTTCATGGTGAAGGCATCCGATGCTTGCAACATACGGTGGATATGCCAAGGACCCGGAGTACACGTTGTCGCGTTGGTGCCTGTTGCAGGCCCCGTCCCACCACCCAACATCGTTGTTATACCCGAGCACAGCGCTTCTTCGATTTGCTGTGGACATATAAAGTGGATGTGCGCGTCAATGCCACCCGCAGTCAGGATCATGCCCTCACCCGCGATAACCTCCGTACCCGGACCTACCGCGATGGTAACCGCAGGCTGTATATCAGGGTTGCCTGCTTTACCAATGGCGTGTATTCGGCCACCTTTAAGACCCACGTCTGCTTTAACGATGCCCCAATGATCGACTATGAGCGCATTGGTGATAACCGTATCCACGATGTCGGCAGATTCCAGTTGACACTGTCCCATGCCATCACGAATGACCTTGCCACCACCAAATTTAACTTCCTCTCCGTAGGTTGTTTTATCGTCTTCTACTTTTATCCACAGTGAGGTATCTGCCAGACGGACTCTATCGCCAGTCGTTGGACCAAACATTTCGGCATAAGCTGCCCGTGTAATCGTTGCCATCTTGCTTCTCCTACAGCTCGCCCATAACGGCTTGATTAAACCCAAAGACACGTCGGTTCCCTGACAACGCGACTAGCTCGACTTTTCGGCTCTGTCCTGGTTCAAAACGCACCGCGGTGCCTGCCGCTATGTTCAAACGAAAACCACGCGTTTGGTCACGCTCAAACACCAAGGCTGGATTCGCTTCAAAGAAGTGATAGTGAGAGCCTATTTGAATAGGTCGATCACCTTCATTAGCCACGTCAACTGAAACAGTCTCACGCCCTACATTCAGCTCTATGTCACCTTCCGCTGTGCGTATCTCGCCCGGCACAATCTGTGTTGCAGCAGAACCACTGCCTACTGGTTGAATAGGCTCGTGAACGGTAACGAGCTTAGTGCCGTCAGGAAAGGTTGCCTCTACTTGCACATCATGTATTAGTTCAGCTACGCCATCCATGACTTGATCAGATGAGAGTAATGTTCGACCTTTACCCATTAAATGTGCGACCGTTTCTCCGTCGCGTGCACCTTCCATGATGTGCATGCTGATATACGCAATAGTTTCTGGGTAGTTAAGCTTTACACCTCGCTCTAACCTTCGCTCTGCAAGCATTGCCGCGGTAAACAGAAGGAGTTTGTCTTTTTCCCGTGGTGTTAATTCCATAACTGTTCTCTATATTTCATAGTACGTATTGACGAATAAGCCATCAGGTAGCCCAAATTCTAGGAACGCAGGCGTCTCTCTTACTTAGCGCCATTCTGTGATGCGACCACAGCATCGTGAAGCCTTCTTTCGCTTGTTCGGCGCTGTCACCGATGTAACGAACGATTAAAACATTATCGATACAAGTGACAGAAAACCCAGCTTTGCCATCCAACAGCGCGATAGTAGGCTCAACGCTTTCAGTAGGTAACGGCGTAAGCAACAGTATTGCGCTCACACTATGCCCTCTTAGCCCCGTCGTACGTTGCAGTGCTTGCCCACTGTTTACGACAAAACGATCGTGCAAGATTAAATGATTATTCTTATAGAGCGTAAGCTTCGTAGCAATATCACCCTTAACGAAAGGTTGCTTTCCAGCAAGACGACCAAAACAATTGATTTCCCAGAACGCTAACGTGGCAGCGCTATCTATATGCACTTGTGTTTCAAGGGCTACATGGCTGTCGTTGAAAAATATATTCTCTTGCGGAAACCATTCCAGGTGACCACTGGCTGCAAGGCGCTGTTGCAAACGCGCCGTCAAACCTTCTGATCGATAAAACTTGGTTGCACCTGGCGTTGTGACTAATCCGGCAGCACCCTCATCTACTCGCATATCAACGTGTAGGGCATCGCCAGCCACCACGCCACCGGGTGGATGCAGCATATAAACATGCGCTGTAGCTCCCTCAGGATAAAAGGGACGCTGCATGCTCAATGGTCCTACGTGGCTGCGTCGAACAATGGTCCGTTGTGGGCCTGTCTCGAAATTGCACCATAAGTGTGCACGCCAACCATCGTCGGTGTTTGGCGTATCAACAAGCGCAGTATCCGGTGTCACTGACTGTCAGCAGACCTGACACGCAACGCTGCTAACACGACACAAACGGCCACTACCGCAATAGCCCCTGCGAATAGAAGCTCTCCTTGGTGAAAATGCGGAACATCATACCCATGCGCTATTGATGAGCTTGAATACACACTGAGAAAAGGAAGTGTACCTAGGGTGACTCGACGAAACATATTCG
Source organism: uncultured Granulosicoccus sp. (assembly GCA_937991945.1). Lineage (GTDB taxonomy): Bacteria > Pseudomonadota > Gammaproteobacteria > Granulosicoccales > Granulosicoccaceae > Granulosicoccus. The sequence continues at coordinate 32,029 of CALKLO010000093.1, read as the reverse complement.
CTCCTTTGTTGTTGATAGCCATACTCTAAACAGTCAAATATTTCTGCACAAGCTCATCGCTTAATAAATTCATTTCACCACTAGCCATGAGTCTTCCTCGGTCCAAGATTATAAAGTGAGTGCCGACTTGACGAGCGAATGCCAACTTCTGTTCAACGATCACGACGGTCATATTATCCTCATCGCAAAGCTGTTTAATAATTTCACCAATTTGTTGAACTATGGTTGGTTGTATACCCTCAGTGGGTTCATCCATCAGGATCAATTGAGGCTCCAGCATCAGAGCACGAGCGATAGCAAGTTGTTGTTGCTGCCCACCTGAGAGATCTCCGCCTCGACGATTTTTCATCGTTGCTAACACAGGAAACAACGAGTACACCCTATCCCACATTTCACTATTAAAATTGCCTTTAGCAAAACACCCAGTGCGGATATTTTCTTGCACCGATAGCTGAGAAAATATCTGACGCCCCTGCGGTATATAGCCAATACCCGATAGAGCCCGACTCTCGGCCGGTTGAGCCACAAGGTTGTCGCCGTTAAACAGGATATCTCCGGTTACCGATGCTGTTAACCCCATTATACTTTGCATGAGAGTCGTCTTACCCACGCCATTGCGTCCAAGCACACACAGGCAGGCGTTCTTAGGCACGTCGAAAGATAAATCCCACAGCGTATGACTTTGCCCATAGAACTGATTCAGTTTATTAACGTTCAGCATGGGCTACTCACCTAGGTATACGCGCCTAACGGCATCATTGTTTTGAATATCATCCATGCTGCCCTCAGCCAAAACACTGCCTTGGTTCAAGACAGTCACGCGATTAGCAATTGATCGTATGAATTCCATATCATGTTCAACAACAATTACGGTGTGCTGCCCGGCCAAATCGCTTAGCAGTTGGCCCGTTTTTTCCATCTCTTGATGAGTCATGCCGGCGACAGGCTCATCAACAAGCAGTAGCAAGGGTCGTTGCATTAGCAACATACCGATTTCTAACCACTGTTTTTGACCATGCGAAAGCGACCCCGCGCGCTTGCGCATATGCTCATCCAAACCCACAGTGGCGGCAACGTCTTCAATCTGACCTTTCTGTTCGTCACTGATTCGGGCACGCAAGGTTGCGAAAACCCGCTTGTCATCAGCGAGTGCGAGTTCGAGATTTTCAAAGACGTTTAGTTGCTCAAAGACCGTTGGCTTTTGGAATTTTCTTCCAATACCTGCCAGCGCTATTTGTGCAACATCTAAAGACAATAAATCAACATGGCGACCAAAAACGACCCTGCCTGTATCAGGTCTGGTTTTACCCGTGATGATATCCATCATAGTGGTCTTGCCAGCGCCATTAGCACCGATGACGCACCGCAGCTCTCCCGTGTCGACAAAGAAATTCAAATCGTTAATGGCTTTGAACCCATCAAAAGATACGCTCACATTTTCCATGTACAGCATGGTGCTACAAGTCGTATCAAGCCTTTCCAATGCTGTTGGCGCGAGCATATCGAATACCCTATCGCGACGGATCAGCCTCGTGCCTATGCTATCACTCATGTTTTAGTCCTTCTAAACAACCCAGTAACACCTTGTGGCAAATATAAGGTGGCAAACACGAACAATGCACCCAAAGCAAAAATCCAGTATTCAGGCAGCGCAACCGTAAACCAGCTTTTCGCATAATTCACAATTAAGGCTCCGATAACAGGTCCGTACAACGTGCCGCGTCCTCCTAGTGCGACCCACACAACAACCTCAATAGAGCCCAACGGCGCCATTTCTCTCGGGTTAATGATGCCTGCTTGGGGCACATACAAAGCCCCGGCAATACCGGCAAGCACTGCCGATGTTGTGAATAGGAAAACCTTGTAATGCTCAACGTTAAAACCTAAAAAACGCACTCTGGACTCAGAGTCTCTGATGGCTTGAGCGATCCTGCCCGCCCGAGAACGTACGATGCGCTGGCAAACCAAATATGCCACTAGAAGCAGGGTTGCTGAAGCCATAAACAAACCCACACGCGTACTTTTTTCACGCAGTGAAAAACCCAGAATATCTTTGAAGTCTGTTAGTCCGTTGTTACCACCAAAGCCCATTTCATTTCGATAAAACGCCAACATAAGTGCAAACGTCATGGCTTGTGTAATGATCGACAGGTAGACACCGTTTACCCGACTGCGGAACGTAAACCAACCAAACACAAAGGCAAGCAGACCCGGTGCTAACACGACAGCAACAAGCGCTATAGGAAACTGATCCATACCAGTCCAGAACCACGGTAGTTCCTCCCAGTTTAAGAACACCATAAAATCAGGCAGGTCTGGATTTGCGTAGACGCCTCTATCACCAATTTGCCGCATAAGGTACATGCCCATCGCATACCCACCTAACGCAAAAAAGGCCCCGTGCCCTAAGCTCAGTATGCCAAGGTATCCCCACACCAAATCGACAGACAAAGCCAGCAATGCCAAACATAGGAACTTGCCAAGCTGGGTTACGTTAAACGTATCCAAATACAACGCATGGGTATCAGGTAGCCACAGGCTCGACCAGGGAACCAAAATAACGGATGCAAGCAGACACAGCACAATGGCTTTATCCAGTAAATCCGGTTTATCGCTGTAGAGTTCCATTGTCTAATCCTCCACAGCCCGGCCACGCTGCGGAAACAATCCACGGGGTCTGTTTTGAATAAATACGATTAAACCAATCAGCACTATAACCTTGGCTAGTACCGCACCAGCCCAAGGTTCGAGAAATTTGTTAGCTATACCTAATGACATACCAGCCACTAGGGTGCCCCATAAGTTACCAACACCACCAAATACAACAACCATGAATGAGTCGATAATATAGCTTTGCCCTAAGTTAGGCCCAACGTTGCCCAATTGGCTTAGTGCCACACCGGCAATACCTGCCACCCCAGAACCCAATCCAAACGACAATGCATCGACCCGAGCCGAACGAATTCCCATGGCCTTTGCCATTTGCCGATTTTGGGAAACTGCACGCATCTGCAAACCGTAGCCAGTTCGCGTAAACACAAACACCAGAGAGGCGAACACCAACAAGCAAAACCCAATAATAACTAGCCTATTTAACGACAACGATAAAGCCGGATTCACAGCCCAGGAACCTGACATCCATACAGGGTTAATGACCGCTACATTTTGGGGAGACACAACCGTGCGTACGAACTGCTGCAGCATCAAACTAATACCAAACGTTGCTAGCAGGGTTTCTAACGGCCTACCGTACAAGTGCCTGATGACAGTCCTCTCTATGAGTATGCCCACAAGTCCCGACACCATAAATGCCGCAGGCACCGCAATAATGAGGGAATAATTGACCGCGGCCGGAAACATTTGCTGAATGAACCATGTGGTGTAGGCTCCAAGCATGATTAGCTCGCCGTGCGCCATATTGATAACACCCATAACACCAAACGTAATAGCTAAACCTATTGCCGCTATAACTAAGACAGAACCCAAGCTGACACCGAAAAACACCTGCTCAACTCTGGAATACCACTGACGCTTACTTTGCGCATCCAATAACATATTGGTCGCTTTTTCACTCAACAAAGGAACGCTGTCATCCTCGGCAACGACCTTTAGCGCATTGAGCAACTCACTATCGAGCTTTCCATCAGCAAAGTTCAACGCCGCCTCTTTTTGCTTAGCTGAACCATTCTTCAAATCATGTGTAAATAATAAAAGGTCCATTGCGTGCTGAACGTTTTCATCAGCCTCTTTGACCCGTACTACTCGGATACGCTCTAACGATTCAACGTCTACATCATCAGACAGCATATTGATTGCCGCCAAACGTACAGCACTATCCTTATTCTCAATGGCTAACAAACCAATCTGCGACTTAAGATAACGTCGAATTGAGTTATCAATAGATATTTTCCTCAATGCTCGCTTCTTTACGACTCCCACTTCCGAACCATCCACCGCCGAGATCAAGTCATATTGCTTATCGTTTTTAACGGCAAAAACAACAATGCCGCTTTTTTTCTCAACGAACAAATCCCCATCTAGAATGGCTTGTAGCCATACGCCTTTTTGGGAAGAATCGGAATTAACAATGGCTTGGATCGCCTGGATTTTATCTGCCTTGCTCTTACCGCTCAACTCACCTGACAATGTTTGAACTAATTCATCACCAGAGTCAGCGTATGTGGTCGATGCCCACATCAGATTGAAGAACCCAAAGAGCGACAGAATAAGTGTCAGCACAGAACGCCTGAGCGAACGACGACATATGGAATCTATAACCATTGTTTGATTTTCTAAACCTAGGCAATCAGAAATAACTGAAATAGGCAGCACTTAGATATGCGTGCCGTAGTTAAACAAGCGCCACTACCTGTGGCGCCTGTCTCTACTTTGCTGTGTTTACAGATTTTGCCCAGAGCAAGTGGCCGTCTTTACGTTGTAATTACCGCAAGACAAAGGCGCACGCCAATCCGAGATCAAATCTTTCGAATCCGGAAGGTAATCAGACCAAGCATCACCCGCAACGAGACCATTTGTCTGCCAAACAATATCGAACTGACCATCGTCTTGTATTTCACCAATCAATACAGGCTTCGTTATGTGATGGTTAGGCATCATGGTCGAGTACCCACCGGAAAGGTTCGGCACTGAGACACCTATAATGGCTTCCTGAACGGCATCCGCATCGGTAGTACCCGCTTTCTCAACAGCTTTTACCCACATATTGAACCCAATGTAGTGAGCTTCCATAGGATCATTGGTGACGCGTTCATCGTCATCCAAGTATTCCTGCCAAGCGTCTATAAAATCATCATTTACGTCAGCTTCAACACTCATGAAGTAATTCCATGCGGCTAAATGCCCTACCAGAGGTGAGGTATCAAAGCCTGATAGTTCTTCTTCACCAACCGAGAAGGCAATGACAGGTATATCTTCAGCCGAGACCCCTTGGTTTGCCAACTCTTTGTAGAAAGGTACATTTGCATCGCCGTTTACGGTAGATACAACAGCTGTTTTCTTACCAGCGCTACCGAACGTCTTTATTTCAGAAACAATACTTTGCCAATCACTGTGCCCAAATGGCGTGTAATTGATGAGTATGTCATCCGCTGCAACGCCTTTGTCCATTAGATAGGCTTCTAGAATTTTATTGGTTGTCCTGGGGTACACATAGTCTGTTCCTGCCAACACCCAACGCTCAGCGCCTATATCGTTCATCAGATAATCAACAGCCGGAATAGCCTGCTGGTTAGGCGCTGCACCTGTGTAGTAAACGTTTTTAGATGACTCTTCACCCTCATACTGTACCGGGTAGAACATGGGGCTGTTGAGTTCTTCAAGTACTGGCAGTACTGACTTGCGAGAAACAGACGTCCACGCTCCAAACGTTACCGACACCTCTTCTTTCTCAATCAGCTCTCGCGCTTTTTCAGCAAATAAGGGCCAATCAGAAGCAGGATCGACCACTACGGCCTCAAGCTGCTTACCCAAGAGACCACCTTTTTTATTTTGCTCTTCGATCAGCATGAGCATGGTGTCTTTAAGCGTGGTCTCACTGATTGCCATAGTGCCGGACAAAGAATGCAGAACACCCACTTTAATAGTATCTGCGGCAACGGCTGACATAGGCAGACTTAACGCAGCTGTTGTAAGTGCAATACAACCTGCACCAACCTTCCAACTTAACTTATTGCTACACACGTATATCTCTCCAGAATAGTAAACGACGTAACCTATCTATTCCGAATAACGTGCCAGAGATTCCACCAAACTATTTATGTTGTTTTTCATGCACTTACCGATACGCCAACTCGTACATGACGTTTCAGCTCGGTCCACAATGAAGCAATCGATATTTTTTTAGCCCACTTTTGGTGCGAAATGGCCGCATCGTGAACATCATAAAAACCCTTGTAAAGTCGCCCCCTTAACAGACTCTCTCAACGCATACCACGTGTGCTTGGTTACCGGCGCACACAATTCGAGCCTAAGAATTAGCTGCGTTGAACGGGCATGCATACCCAATGCATTACCCTAGAAGCACTTTTTGTCACAGATAACAGTTTTTTATATTTGTACATAGATGGAACAAATTTTCGGTTTTCCAGTTAGTTCCTGTCTACGTTCTTGCAGTAACAAGCCGCAAGTTGGCTCAAGTAACCCTCCAAGTGTGTCCCCGCTGTGAATTGTTCAATTAACAAGTGAATAGGACTAAAGCATCAAAACACAGCTAGCTCGAAACAATTCTCTAATGGCCTGATATGTGTTTAGTCGTTGCACTGAATGGATATCGAAAGACCCGAGTTATGCAGGCTCAACAAAATTTTTCCCCCAGCCCACAGTCAGGAACATTAGCGTTGGTTCTAGCAGGTGGACGAGGCTCTCGACTACACGGACTCACGGACTGGAGAGCGAAGCCTGCAGTACATTTCGGTGGAAAGTATCGCCTAATAGATTTCGCGCTATCGAACTGCCTTAACTCAGGAATTTCCCGTATTGGTGTACTTACTCAATACATGTCCCATTCACTCAATCAGCATATTCAGCAAGGTTGGCGGTTAACTGCATCAGATGGCTCGCCTATGATCGAGTTACTGCCGGCCCAACAAAGAACCTCTGAGCATTCCTGGTATTCAGGTACCGCCGATGCCATTTATCAAAATATAGATATCATCCGAAATCATAATCCGGAATATGTACTAATACTCGCAGGAGATCATATCTATAAAATGGATTATCGTGAAATGCTTAATGCTCACATTGCATCTAATGCGGATCTAACCATAGGTGCGATAGAAACGGACCTGGAAGAAGCAAAACAATTTGGCGTACTTGCCGTTGATTCAGACAATCGAGTTACAAAATTTGATGAAAAGCCTGAATGTCCGGCACACATGCCCGGCAAGCCGGACAAGGCATTAGCCTCAATGGGAATTTATATATTCAACAGTCAGTTTCTCTATGGTCAGTTAATCCAAGACCATGACAGCCTTAATACCCAGAATGATTTTGGGCGGAACATAATTCCCAACCTGATTCTCAATCAGAATGTAATGGCACACCAATTTTACGATCATAAACTGGACAGGCCTGCATACTGGCGAGACGTCGGTACATTGGATGCTTTCTGGAAAGCGAATTTAGAACTCATTGGTGTGGTACCAGAACTTAACTTATATGATAAGTCTTGGCCTATTAGATCATTTAGCTCGCAATCCCCGCCTGCTAAATTTGTATTTGATTCGGCAGAACGATGCGGTGCAGCAGTTAATTCAATGATATGCGATGGTTGCATAATATCGGGCGCACACATCAGTAACTCGTTGCTTCATACAAACGTAGTAGCCAATGAGTGCACAACAATCAGTGAAAGTGTCGTGCTACCAGACTGCATCATTGGAGAACACTGCAAGCTCAAGCGGGTCATTTTAGATCGCGGTTGCGTCGTCCCATCCGGCATGATGATCGGCTATAGTAAAACTCAAGACGAAAACTACTTTCACATATCGGAGGAAGGCGTGGTCTTGGTAACGCAGAAGATGTTAGATGCTATGACACGTAAACAGTTTTTCAAAGCGGCCTAGCCTGTCAGGCCGCCCGAATCAATTTCTCTGGCACAATCTCTACTTCACTGGGGACTATCAGATACTTCATAGCCTCCTCTGTAAATACTGATGCTTCTTCCAACCAAGCATAGCGCTTACGATATAAACTTCGCTTGCTAGATTTTAGAGATGCAATATCTTTACGGACAATATTTTTCGGGAATTTTACAAAAGCTTCGGTATCTTTTTCTGCTTGGTATTCAGCCCAAAAGCTATCACCATCGAACGCCATATTTAAACGCTTCTCGTCAGGATAGAAGTCTGACTGATAGATATGGTAATTATTTGATATACCGTAAATATGGCTAACGTTTAATCCTTCAGCGACCCTATACAAAACTTCGATCATCAATGATTTTGGTCGCAACCCAAATATGCTTTTAGTCAACATCACTATCTTGCTTTGCCGCTCTGGAATTCTGTCGTTAGGACCTTGCAAGGCTCCGATCTGTAGAGTGCGACTCGACACATCTGACAAGTGAAACGTTAACGAGTAAAACTCGTTGCCTTGAGAATCACAAAGACGTATACCCATAGAGCCTTCGTTTTTATATCCCGAAAACAAATCAACCGAGAATATCTCTCCATCGTTCGTCTCAAAGTCAAAGAGCCGATACCCTTCTGGCTTATAGATCTCCTCTGACATAGCTCCCAATACATTTTTTACGCATAGAAAATGATTCTTCACTTCTTGCAATCGTTTTGCGAGCGTCCAATCCGCGCAAACATAAGGGTAAAAGGGCTTTTCTAATACCGCAGGAAAATTCTCTAGCACTGATGAAAGCTCAGAGCACGCAAATATGTCTTGTAGACTTTGAAGCTCTTGGCGGTAACGCATGCCATTGAAGCAGAACTTAACAGAGCGCTTAGCAAAGGTCGAGCGCGTTTCGTTCTTATGAATTTGATGCGCAATTTCGGGCAATGTACGTACGAAAGCCCATTGCTCACTCAAGGCTTGCTTCGATCCATGAACGTCTTCAGATATATAAGACAAGCGTCACCTCGAGATTCAGTGTTCTAGTTCAGGCTACGTGAGATGAGAGGCTTGATAGCCATGTGCCTGTGTTTGTGAATACACAACGCTACGAGCTGCTTAGTCAGGAACGGCTAACGCTAAGCACACTCAAACGACCCAATTAGAACAAACGGCAGGTTCGGACTCATCTGAAGTAATTCTGTCTAAACAATAACGGGTTTATCTTGTAACTGGTCGTACGATAGAAGGTATTGAGTAAGGGTTCATGTATTTGCAACGCCACAAAATTTATACATGTAAAATTGCTTGCAGATAAACCATTGATATATATCAATGCGCACAGTCGGTTGTGTGATTTGTATCACGAGATTTTGAAAAGCGGTAATAACACCTAACGCTAGGATTTAGCGACGCGTATGTCTCTTATTGACTGAGTCGATGCCACAACTTTCCCACGTATTCATGCACAGCTGCGTCTACATCCATTAAATGTTGAGAACTAAATCGATACCAAGGGGCATCCAGCGTACGAAAGTCTGTCGGCGCCATCGTATAGGCGAACCGTTCATCATTAAGCATTAGTGCAGCTCTAGATAAATGCATTGCGCTACTAACAACAATGAGTCGCTTGTTCGCACCGGCGTTGTTTATCATCCATTCACGCGCAGTAGCAATCTCTTCTGCGGTGTCGCGCGTTTCATCAGCCAATATAATCTGGCTAGTACTGACATCTAAAGTATGAGCCATGTTTGCCATCGCTTGCGCGTGGGAAATTTCGCTCCTAAATTTAGCACCACTGAGCATAAGATACACACCAGGCCTCGTCTTCCACAGACGAACACCTTCAGACAACCGCGCTAAAGCGACTGGCATTAACACGCTATTAGCGGGACGCTCTGGCAAATAATGATGGCCAGAACCTAGCACCAAAATTAGAGCTGTATCGCCAGGCAATTCTTGAACGACTGCATACCTGTCTTCAAGAGTGGCAACTATGGCATTACTGACAGGGGCTGAAGACAGAGCTAACAATGAACAGGTCACTGCAAACAAAACGATGCGCGATAGCCTTGGAGCCCAGCGCATAAAAATTAAGGCTACTAGCAATAACAAGAACGCAGCTGGCACAAGGTGCACAACATTGCTGAGTAATTTTTTTAGTATAAATCCGTCCATGGCGCTAAGCGTACACCATACACACGAACTAAATTCTTAACGAAAACACCCAATACGCTTAACGACTTAACGTGTCTTTAGAAATCGAGTTTCATTTGCGGGCTTTCAACAACGGCTTTTTTAGCAGCCTTGGCTTTCCGATTTCGACTGGGACGGCGTGATCCATGATTTTGCAGCACGATAGCCGATGCATCTTTACCTTCACAACTTTTACGAATGGCGTAAACCTGATCCTTAATAAACTTCCCTCTTTCTTTGATATCCACAATGGGGGAAGGGTAACCTGCAAGCTTGGTTTTCTCGTAGTTGCTGATAGTGCTCGCATCAAACTCACGTAACTCAGGCACCCATTGCTTGATAAACGTACAGTTGGGGTCTTGATCAATGAGTTGTTTGTGCGGGCTATAGACTCGCAACGTATTAATGCCAACAATTCCAGCCTGCATTTGGATCTGAGACATATGAATGCCGGGCTCATAGTCCAAGAAAACTTGGGCTAGAGGATTGTGAATAGAGCGCCAAGATTGCCCCAACCCAAAGCAAGCCGTTGTCACGGCCATGGCTCTCATTCTGAAATTCAGAAAACCAGTATGCATCAGGCAGCGCATACAGGCATCAAGCAAGGGAATACCCGTCTCGCCATGGCTCCAAGCCCGAAGAATATCGGGGTCATCACGATATTCTACAGCTCGATAGGCTGGATTCAACGCCTCGAACTCCATCCGGGGCGCAGACTCTAGACGCTGTATAAAATGATCATGCCAGTGCAACCTGGATTGGAAGGCGCGAATACTCTTGACCCACTGCGCAGCACGTCGCTCTTGGTGGCTGTCCAGCTCGCGCAGCCGTTGCGAACTTTCATGGAAAACTGTACGCAGGCTAATGGTTCCCCACGCCAAATGAGGTGACAGGCGTGACCCCACCTTAAACGAGCTGTTGGGTGAGGAGATGCCCCCTGAATAGCCCAAGCCTCGCACCGTTAAAAACCGCTGGCACTCTCTAACAGCTTGCTGTTCAGTTACCGTCTGAAACAGAGATACATCACGCTTACAGTGCGAGCCATTGACCGGTATCGAATCTATGGCCGGAATATCGGATTGTAGGCTCAAGGCTTGCCAGCTGTGCATCTGAGTTGGTGCCGCTTTCGGCGGTGTATCAAACAGACGCTCCTTAACCGTTTTCTGCCTGTCGTCACGGCTGTGTAGTTTTCGAATTACACCGTTTTGGGTTGATTCATGCCATGGGATAGTATGAGTTGCGCACCAAGAGCCTACGTGTAGATCTCTTTGGTAAGTAATATCAGCACCCGTCTCCTGATGGCTATAAATGGCATCAAAGCCCTCTTCACATCGCAATTGCTCTAGAACATCAACAACCTCCCCCACTGCAAATTGCAAAGTTCCCCCTATCTGTCGAATCGACTCGGACAGAGCAGACAACGCTTGCCACTGCGCATTCAAATGAAGGTATGAGGCGTCTTCAGCACAAAAGAGTGAGGGCTCGAATATGTACAGAGGCATAACTTGCTCGCCTTGAGCCAAAGCTGCGCTTAACGCATCGTTATCAGCCAATCGCATATCACGCTTGATCCACCAAATGACGCGATCGTGTCGACGACTCATTCAGGTACAACCGCCTTAGGTGCTTCACGCCGACAACGCTCGGAGCAATATTTAATGGAGTCCCAAAGCCCTCTAGCCCGCCACTTCTTTCGGTTGTCAAACCAGCGGTTGCACACAGGGCACAACTTAGAGTCCTCTACAGCTTCCGATTTCCTATTGCGAGCCATCAGCTACACCGATTTCCATGACCTATGTTGTCAATTTAGTGAGTGGTTCAGATCTGTGTGACGACACAATGTAGACAAGATTGTCATTTGAGAGCCATTTGTACGGGACACAGGCCAAAGTGTATTACCCTCAAACCTCAATTAGGTAAAAAATTACCCGCTGTGAACTGATCAAATACAGCCCGCACACCGTACAAGCCACCATGAAAACTGCAGGCCTTATATTCCCTCATCAGCTCTTCGCCGATCATCCTGTTTTGGAAGCAAAACCGGACTGCATCCTACTGATTGAGGACTCGCTATTTTTTAGCGACAGCCAATACCCGGCGAAGTATCACAAGCAAAAACTAGCCTATCACCGGGCAACTATTCAGGCTTTCGAAGCCAGACTTCAGAGTAATTCCGTGCCAGTTTCCATTGTACGATGGTCAAGTTCTGACTCGGCAATGCAGAATATTCTCAAAGAGTTGTCAGCAGACGGCTTCCAAAACATCGTGTATTGCGAACTCGCAGATTTTTCACTAGAGCGGCGATTGACTCAAGCGACAACGGTAGCCGGCATAGCATGTACTGAGCTTCGTACGCCTGGTTTTTTGAACACAGACGATGAGAACCAAGCGTGGCGGGCCGATCGCAAGCGTTGGGCTATGGCGGATTTTTATCAATGGCAAAGAACCCGCAAGGACATCCTCATGCAAGAGGGAAAGCCTGAGGGCGGCCAGTGGAGTTATGACGAGGATAATCGCAAAAAACTCCCAATTAAGGCCCTACCCAATCTGCCCGCCTTACCAGTTATTTCAACAACCCCGTTAATAGAGTCAGCTATAGCCAGTATCTCTGATCAGTTTAAGGACAACCCAGGCAACTTAGCTGCAATACATTTCCCAATTACTCACGAACAAGCGTCTGAATGGTTGGACGTATTTTGTCGAGAACGCCTAGAAAATTTTGGCGCTTATGAGGACGCCATAGAAGAAGATCAAAACTGGCTCTACCACAGCGTGTTGACGCCTATGCTCAATGTGGGTCTGCTAACACCTCAACAGATTCTCACCGCCGCGTTGAAAACGTGCGAATCGCAGAACATCCCTCTGAATAGTATTGAAGGCTTCGTGCGGCAGATTCTAGGCTGGCGGGAGTTCATGCGCGCCACCTATGTAGATTTAGGCGTGCAGATGCGAACCGGTAACCATTGGGAGCACCATCGCGAAATGCCATTGGCTTTCTACGATGGAAGCACAGGCATTTTGCCGGTAGACAATGCCATCGATCGCCTATTGGACACGGGCTACTGCCATCATATTGAACGACTGATGGTCTTAGGCGGATTCATGTTTCTGTGTGAGATCAAGCCAGATGCCGTCTATAAATGGTTCATGGAAATGTTTGTCGATAGCTATGACTGGGTAATGGTTCCCAACGTCTATGCCATGAGCCAACACGCTGATGGTGGATTGATTACCACCAAGCCTTATTTCTCCGGTTCTAACTACGTCATTAAGATGAGTCATTACAAGAAAGGTGAATGGTCTGAAATATGGGATGCCTTGTTCTGGCGTTGGATATTTAAAAACAAGGACAAGCTGGCTGGCAATTTCAGATGGGCCATGATGTGCAAAAATGCCGACAAGATGGCGCCTGAGAAACGCGATAATCATTTAGCAGTCGCTGAACGCTACCTCAGTCAGCTCAAGTAACATGCTGCTCGCATGAGCATTCATGCGGCCCACCTCTCTTGTAATCACACGTTTAAGGGCCCGTAATACGCCCAAAAAACGACCAATTTGAGCAACCAAAGCCAATAAAAATAGGGCTTCCCAGCCCACTAAGGCGAATAATCAAACATTCGAGCCGCACGTTAGCTGCATGGCGTAAATTTTGCATTTCTGTGAACTCTACGATATTCCATCTAACGTTCTCGAAACTATGTTTGATAAAAAATCAATAGCGTCGGCCGATGAGCAGGCGTCTAACGACCCAACTACTGGCATAGCTGCGCCGAAGTCTCTTCGCGGAAATCTTGAGGGCGTAAGAGACGGTTCTGTTTTCGGATGGCTTAACAACGAAAACAATCCAAGCGAAATTCTGAAGATTGGCGTTTACGAAAACGGTATCTTGTTGGGAGAAACACTTGCTAACCAGCATCGTCCAGATTTAGAGGAAGCGGGAGTTGGTGATGGATGCTGTGCATTCAGCATGTTGCTACCAGACGACACTTTCGATGGATTGAGCCACGCATTAACAGCGGTCGAAATGGAATCAGAAGCTGAAATTGGCAGCATCGATTGTGATGTGCCCATTTTCGCTACCGCATCCATCAAGAATATTCATAAAGGTATCATTCACGGGCTTATAGAATTTACCGCAGACGCTAACGCAGAAACCTTCGTCGTTGAAGTGCTGGCCGATAATAACGTTATTCTAGAGTGCTTCAGCTCTGCTAACAATACTCTCAACGAACATACTGTGGAGGTCGAGCTACCGTCAAACCTCTTCGATGACAACTACCACTCCTATCAACTGCGTGTTAAGGGAAAGGGCACTCGATCTGCACCTACTTATGTTCGACTAGACTCAATCTCAACGCCATGGGAGCACATTGGTGGCAGTTTTGCCGCAATGAACTTCAGTGCTATTCCCAAAGTTTCCGCCTATAGGTACCGCGCACTTCAATCACATATACGTAATTTTGATTCGGACACCCAAGACGTCTACGCACTGAAACACGTTCAGCTTGCACACGATATCGTTACTGAAGGCATTATCAACAGGAAGAAGTTTCCCCTACTAACACTTCCACCTGTAGTGAACCCTAAGGTCACTGTCGTTTTGCCAGTGCACAATGCATTTGAATATACCTATAACTGCATTGCCTCACTTATTTTGTCTTACAACAAATATTCCTTTGAAGTTATTCTTGTAGACGATGAATCCAGTGACTACACAGTTGATATATCAGACTACGTTGAAAATTTAACTGTCGTCAAAAACGAAACAAACCTTGGCTTCCTACGAACCGCTGAAAAAGGTGCGAATGAGTCGAACAGCGATTTTGTTGTATTCCTAAATAACGATACGGAAGTCACTACGGGCTGGATAGACAGCTTAGTTGACGTGTTTGAACGTTTTGAAAACGTGGGCATGGCAGGATCAAAACTCATTTACCCAAATGGCGATTTACAGGAAGCCGGTGGACTTGTTTGGGGAAATGGAAAGCCATGGAATGTGGGCAATGGCTGTAATGCAGAAGACCCAAACTATAACTACGTACGCCAAGCAGATTATGTCTCCGGTGCTGCCATGATGATAAGGAGATCTGTTTGGGAGACCGTTGGTGGCTTCAGCAAAGAATTCATTCCGGCCTATTACGAAGATACCGACTTAGCCTTCAAGGTTCGCCAAGCTGGATACAGAACTTTATATGTTCCCTCCTCAGTTGTTGTTCACTACGAGGGCATGAGTAACGGGCGTGATCTGGACAGCGGGTATAAGCGCTACCAAACAGTAAATGCTCCTCTGTTTCGCCAGAAATGGCGTCACGCGTATAGACAACATGGCGTGTATGGAAAAGACATAAACTTCGAATTCGACCGCGATAAAGATTTCAGGGTGTTGATGCTTGATCACTCCACTCCGAAACCTGACCAAGATGCTGGAAGTTTCGCTGCCGTGCAAGAGATGCGTCTCTTACAAGAGCTTGGCTGCAAAATTACATTCGTGCCTAGCAACATGGCGCACATGGGAAAATACACAACTGCCTTACAAAATGAAGGCGTCGAGTGTCTATACGCACCTTTCTTTAAAAATATCGGGGAAGTATTGAGAGACCGAGGCAACGAATTTGATCTGGTATATATCACACGATACAACGTTGCCGAAGACATACTCCAGTATGTTAGACAATACACTAAGGCAAAGGTAGTACTCAACAACGCTGATTTACATTTCCTTCGAGAGATGCGAGCCGCCGACCAGGCTGAGGAATATGAAATTGCCTCTGCCATGAATACAAGGCATCGTGAGCTTGCAGTCATGGAAGACGTAGACGCAATTTTGTCTTACAACGACACTGAACATTCTGTTATCTCCTCCCATACATTCGAGGCAAATAAGATTTTCAAATGCCCTTGGGTATTGAGTGAGAAAAAACTACGCGTACCGTTTGGTGAACGAAAAGACATTGCATTTTTGGGTGGATTTAATCACCTACCCAACAGAGAAGCAGTACTTTACTTTGTTAATGAAGTTATGCCGCTTATTAGACAAAAATCTCCAGAAATTATATTCAATGTATACGGCAGTGGTATCACCGAAGAAATTGAAGCACTGGCATCCGACGATGTTCACATCAAAGGTTTTGTTGAATCACTAGACACGGTGTTTGACGAATGTCGTGTATTTGTAGCACCACTACTTTCAGGCGCAGGCATAAAAGGCAAGGTACTTGAAAGTATTTCTTACCAGGTACCCTGCGTTCTCTCACCCATTGCTGCTGAGTCAACAGGTTTGATTCACGATCTAAATTCAAAAATTGCCGAAACACCTATGCAATGGGCTGAATCAATAATATCTCTCTATTACGACGAGTCTGAGTGGACTCGACTATCTCAAAAGTCGGCCGAGCTTGTCACTGAACGTTACAGCGTCAAACACGGAATGGAGGCTATGAGCAAGATGATGAGTCACCTTGAACTAGATCCTAGTTCAACAAGAGAACGCTTGTTCAACGCTGCTTGAACTTCGTCAAATACAATATTTTCCCACCACAATAATCGAACAAATCACAACAGAGCATAATCATGACAACACTAAAAACACTACCTGAAAATTCCTGTGCATACGAGGAATATGACCCGAAGACACTTAAGCCTGTTAACAACAGCACTTTTACTCGTCTTATGGAGCTGGGTTGGAGCAAAGAAGAATTCAACGGAAAAAGTGTTCTAGATATCGGTGGTAACTCTGGAATATTATCTTTGTATGCACATAACCTAGGTGCAAAAGAAATTCAGTATGTTGACGTTCAAGTTCCACTTGTTGAATTCTTTCAATCAGTCGTTAGCGAACATGACCTACCAATTGACATTGCACGAAGAGGCTTCCTTGAGCTGGACACTAAAACAGACAAGAAAGACATCGTATTGTGCATGGAAGTACTTCATTGGCTAGTCGACCAAGGTGGCAATGTCGCCGATTCTCTACAAAAACTAACCGACTTAACAAACGACACGCTATACCTTGAGACACCTTGGGATGTTAAAGAGCCATCAATTGCTGCAAAAGGCATTGTCATGGAAGAAGACTACAACATCGAATTGATTATCCGCGAGCTACAGTCACACTTTGAAACAGTAGAGATGGTTAGATTCATGAGCTACTTCGGTGCCATGGCTGATTCTAAGCGCATTCTTATTCGTGCAACTGGAAAGCGTACGAACAACTCAAACGCAGGTGCAGATAAAACGGTAATGAGCGAAGAATATTCTCTAGCTCCTGCCGTGGCAGCTTAGTACCTCTTTATTGCGGAATCCATTGTCAGAGCAGCACTATTATGAATGAGCAAACATCCATGAACTCAAAGAATATTCTACTGTTAGGTAGCACAAGCTTTACCGGTAGCCATACGCTTTACAGTTTACAAGACCAATACTCATTTAGAACAGTTGGTCGTAATGCAGATTCCGTTGATATTGTGTTTGACGTTTATAACGACAGTATTTCAGCGCTACGCTCTGATTTTGAATGGGCCGATGTCGTTATAAACTGCTTTTCGAATGGGGATGTGGATAGCTGTGAGGTTAATCCACTTCCCTCTTCACAATTGAATATGGAATTTCCAAAGCAATTGTGCAACATGCAAAAAGAGACCGGTTTTCACCTCATTCATTTTTCATCTAATGCTGTCTATGACGGTGACAATCCGCTTTACTCTGAAGCCAGCGAACACCATCCAATAAACACCTATGGACGCCTCAAGAGTGACGCAGACATATTCCTTAAAAATGAGTCTGAACGGTGCACTCTTCTTCGCCCTATAACCATGTTTGGCCAATTACTGGGAGATCAGAGGCACAACCCATTTTCCTTTTTCTTCGACAAGCTAATGAATAACCAAGATATCGTTGCGGTTAACGATGTCTATGTCAACATGTTGCATGTTGATGTTCTGACGAGCTGCATCGAAAAAGCTATTGACGATAGCATTTATGGTGAGTTCAACATATCAGGGGATAACATTGTCAACCGCTTCGAGTTTGTATCAAAAATCAAGCGCTACTTACCCAATAGCACATCGGTAATCACAGAAACTGATTCTTCAGGATTTGTAACGGCAGCACGACGGCCATTGAATACATCATTTGACAATCAAAAAATGAAAAATGAACTGGGTGTCTTCCCAACTGATCTTAGTTTAACAATCGAATTTTTGGTTAACAGTGCACTCGATCAAGCGCAGAATCCTGACTCGCTTAAGCGCGCAGCGTAAACGGCTTAAACTCACAATATTGTGGTGTGACTGCCTTGTACATGTCAGGTGACATGGATAGGCAGCGACCTACAAATTATGCATAAATAGGCTGGATCAATGGAATGTTACTTGCACAGGATTCAACTGTTGCAATAACTTCGTGGTAATTAGAAACGGTAACGCTATGACATTCACAGACTTACAGGTTCCCGAGAATTCGTGTGCCTACGAAGAGTACGACCCAACTCATCTGACACCACTCAACCAAAGCACCGTTACAAGACTCAATGAGCTCGATTGGTCTGCTGATCTGTTCCACAACAAAAGTGTTTTGGACATAGGCTGTAATTCGGGTATTTTGTCACTGTATGCGAATAAGCTGGGTGCAAAGTCTGTTAAAGCTGTCGATGTTCAAACGCCGTTTATCGACTTCTTATCATCAGTTGTCTCTCTGCATAAGTTACCGATACAAGTAGAAAAAATCGGTTTCAACGAACTTAAAGCCGAGACGCATGCAGCAGATGTTGTCTTGTTCATGGAAGTGCTTCACTGGATTGTGGATCAGAATGGAACTGTCGAAGATGCCATCTATAAGCTGGCGACATTGACAGGCGAAACACTCTACCTGGAGACTCCTTGGGACACGAAAGAACCCTCTATCGCTAAAAAGGGTGTGATTCAAGAAGAACAATACAATATAGAATTGATCCTAAAACAGCTGCAGAAATATTTCACTAATGTGCAAGTCGTGCGGTTCATGACGTACTTTGGTGATATGGAGAACTCTAAGCGAATTCTTATAAAGGCCAGCGGCAAACGAGAAGACTTTGAGTCTATGCGTGGCCTTACTGATGTAAACCCACTCAATATTTCCTTGAAACGTGGACACAATGCCATTCAGCTTATGAGCAGCACTCGTGGCCCGGTAGTTCTAAAAAAGCTGCCTCACGAATCTATGTTGCCACGGCTAGACACAGAGTCTGCCAACGCGTTTTTCTCGTTGCTTGAGGCACAGGACGGGCCATTGCTACCAGCCTACAAAATAGATCGCAACTATATATATACGAACGCGCTGAACGAACACTTGATGTTGTCTCCTTTTGTAGGAGATTTAGCAGATCATTTTGGACAACATACCAATCATGCTCCCGTAACTGATCCATTGAGATTAGCAGTGGAATGCAGGCGTAACCTTCGCCACATTCCCGAGAACCTAGTTCAAGCAATTAAGGACACATCGCAACCCATCACTTTGAATGCAAGAGAAGATCTCGGTATATTTTTTAATCATCTCATAGACACACACGGGCTAACTACGTTTATCGATGATGTGTATACAGCCAATGCTATTGCAGACAGAACGGTAGAAGATGCAGTTATCCATAATGATTTGCAGCTTGGCAACATGATTACAGATAGCACTGGCAAAGACTGGATTTTGGATTTAGATATTTTGCGTTCAGGCACGGCCTACTCTGATTTCATCTGCTGCGCTATTTATAACAATAGCCCCAAAGAATCTGTGCAATCCTTGTACAGTGAAATGGTCGATATCAACGGACGCGAAATACACATGACAGATATGTATTTTGCTATGAACATCCTATTGAAATGGATCTATGTGCTTAATACACACCATAAATCAGCACTGGCATCACTAGGTGAACACACAGTCAATGGCATAAAGACGCTTCATACAATTGTTATGGAAGAACAAAGCGAACAGCGTGTCGCGTAAAACTACTAAACAGACGTGAACGTCCTGTAAAGGAGAAGATTATGAATGTTATGCTAAAAACAGAACCGCTTTCGGCCGTAATCTTAAGTGAGCGCATCGATTTCAACCTACCAAGAGATGAGTTTCTAGAGAGTTGCCTGCTTAATACAAAGCAATTACATCAGGAAACAAACGATTCATCAATACTGCTGTATTTCGTCATGCTAGCAGTCGGCAAGGTGACCAAAGGCTCCCCTGCTGTACAGAAATTCACAGAGCTTTTTAAAGAACTCGGCAATGAAGAATGCGCAAACATTGTTCATACAGGCCAATATAGAAAACAAGATTTAGAATTCTATTGGACAAGCTCTGACGACCTCACCCACCTATTTGAACCCAGCACTATAAGCGCCGCAGAGGTTTTCAAAAGCAGCGAAGAAACCAGACATCTGGCAAAAACGTTGATGAGCGATGAATGGACTGACTATGCCTTCCATGAAGTTGACAAAATGCCACTCGAGAAAAAACCTCGACTGTGGCGACTATACCAGTTAGAAAATGCCACCATTGCCTACGATACCGCTGAGTTTGCTGTTCTCGACTATTCAGGCAAGCCTATTCTTGATCTTTGTAGTGCCAAGTATATGCACGTGTATTTTACACCTATGTTCCGAGATCATTATCTTAGCGATGCTCAGGATGCCAGTAACAGGGGTCCTGCTGAAACGTTAGATGACGCAATAATGATTCAGGATTTGATTCGCCAACCTAATTTTTGTCATTGGTTACTTGATCAGTTGCCTCGAACACGCCATCTTGAAGACTCTCACAAGATCATCATGTACAAGCTAGCTCCTTTTATGAAAAACATGCTTGAAATGATGGGTATTGATTCCGAGCGAGTACACGTGCTTGGCGAGAGAGCAGTACTTCGCGTGGGTCGTTTGACTATTGAATCTAGTATGGCTAAAGACTTTTACCACCCATGCCAGGATGTCAATAGAGATCTAATTGACTACGTAGAGCAGTCTCTTTCGTCTAAGGATGCTGAGACAGAGGCTCCAAAGCGCCATGTATATTTATCTAGAAACAAATACGAAGGGCGACGAATATCGAATGAGGAAAACTTGCTTGAATTACTCTACGGATACGATTTTCATACCGTCTATCCCGAAGAACTTTCAATACAACAGCAAATTACCTTATTTAGAAATGCCGAAGTCATTGTAGCGCCACATGGTGCAAGCTTAGCAAACACTATTTTTTGCAAAAAAGTTACGCTAATAGAAATATTTAATCAAAACTACGGAACCCCAACATTCTACCTCATTGCCAAATTACTCGGCTTTGAATACCAGCATATCCTTGGCACAAATACATTGTTATCGCCGGAAGAAAAGCAACGTGTTGGTTTATCCAACCTGCAATACGAAGACATGGAAGTTGACATGGAAAAAATAGGGCAATGCCTTGAGAAGGTATTTCCCGGTTATTCCATTAGAAAAAAACCTTCATTTATTCAAAGCTTCTTTCAACGTCTATTAGCAAGATTGCCATGACTGCCGCCCACTCATCTGTCATTATTTTAGGCATGCATCGTAGCGGCACTAGCGCGCTAACAGGGTCTCTCGAAAAGGCCGGACTGCAGCTAGGCTCTGTGATAGAGCAGGCTGCTGACAATGCCAAAGGAAACCGTGAATCACGGGCCATCATGCTTTTACACGATGACATACTGCAACGAAATGGAGGCAGCTGGGATCGCCCTCCTTCACACCCAAATTGGTCTCCCGTGCATCATGCATTTAGAGACGCCATTATCGAAACTCACAAGGATCACGCTTTGTGGGGCTTCAAAGACCCTAGAACCGTGCTAATGGCTGGTCCATGGAGAGCAGCCCTACCCGCAGCCACCCTTGTAGGGATATTCAGGCACCCATTTGCGGTTGCGCAATCATTGTTTAACCGTAGCGCGATGCCTTATGAAAAATCATTAGCCTTGTGGAGCCATTACAACCGTCATTTGCTGTGGCATCAAACTGAATTAGGTCCGATACCCTTCCTAGAATTCTCGAACGACGGTAGCCACTTTACAGCTCAAGTGGAGAAGCTTATAAAGACGCTTGGTTTGTCCACTGAGGGTCTAGAATTTTTTGATAAATCGTTAAAGCAAAGCGAACACCCTAACCTTGAAAAAATAGAAAACGCCAGGACCGCTTTACAGATTTACGAAAAGCTTCAGGAAGCTATTCACTAGCGTACGATTCAGCACCTGGTCAACTCTGACTAGGCAGCTCGCTGACCCGGTGGACTACTCTTAAACTCAGTGGCTTCTAAGTTGCCACTGTCCATAGATAGACGGGTATTCTCAGCAGACAACGGTCTTGAGAAGAGGAAACCTTGGATCTGGTCGCAGTCCCAGCTTTGCAGCAATGACAGCTGATCAGAATCTTCAACACCTTCGGCTAGCACCTTCATGCCAAGACGACGACCCAATCCAACCATAGTCTGCGTAATTTCAGCAGCCTTACGATCGCTCATCAAATGTTTTATGAAGCTACGATCAATTTTAATGGTAGATATAGGAAATTGATTGAGGTATCGCAAGCTGGTTTGGCCACTACCAAAGTCATCAATCGCTACCGATACATTCATATCGCGCAGCTCTATTAGTAGCTTTGATACTTCATCAAAATCATGAACAAGCACATCCTCGGTGATCTCTAACTCGAGATCCTCTGGAGGTAATTGATGCCTCTCAAGTGCATCCCGAACACTCTGGCAAAAATCACTATTTCTGAATTGCTGAGGGGATACATTGACTGATATTTTAAACGATGACCCATCTGGAGCTTTCGGCCAGCTTGCGGCAAACGCACAGGCTTTGTTCAATACAAAACCTCCAATCCGGTCCATCAAATTTAACTTTTCAGCTTCTGCTATGAAATCTCCCGGAGGAATCTCTCCGCGCTCTGGGTGTGCCCACCGTATCAACGCCTCAAAGCCTGTAATTTTGTTGCTGTGCGAATCTACCTGAGGTTGATAAACCAAATAGAATTCATCTTCAGACAGTGCTTTGCGTAAGTCTTCCTGAATTTTCAACTGCTGCTTAGCATCGACATCGAGCTCGGATGCAAAACTTACCACACACCCCTTTCCACGAGCTTTTGCTTCGTACAAGGCAAGATCAGCCATACGCAGTAAGTCATCGGACATGGTTGCTTGTTCAGGATATGTCACGATACCTACACTGGCACCAATGCGTATATCGACTGTTTTAACGTAATATAGCGCGCTAAGATCTTCAATCATTCGATTTAGAATAACTCTCGCTACTCGATCTGCACTTTTAGGCTCAAGCTCTGTAAGCACTATAACGAATTCATCACCACCTGTTCTATAGACGTAATCAGTTGAGCGTAAAAAATCTTCTAGTCGATTGGCGACCTGCTCAAGCAAACGATCCCCCATGATATGCCCATAAGCATCGTTGACACCCTTGAAGCCATCCAGATCAACACCTGCAACAACGACGGCACGCCCACTTTCCTCAGCGACTTTGAGGAACATGCCCAAGTGGTCAGACAATGCTCGACGGTTGGCTAAACCGGTGAGTTCATCGTGAAGCGACAAGAACAACGCTTTGTTTTCTGCCTCTTTACGTGCAGAGATATCAGTGATGGTGCCTCGATATCCCAGGTATTCACCATCAGCATCAAAAAACGGAACGCCTCTAACTTCTAGCAGAAGTCCTGTGGAGGTTATTGCATCTGTTTTTGTTTGAGCCTCAAATACAGGCAATGGCTGATGGGTTTCTATGCGCTGAATAACTTGTGCTTCCCAAGTATCAGCAACAGATAAGAACTCTAATAAGCTCTGCCCTAGTATCTCTGAAAAATCTAACGCAATACCGTGCTCAGAATTTGCGTGAATGAACTTCAAACTAAGCGTGCTGTCCGTCTCCCAAAGCCAATCTGATGCGGTTTCTGCAAACTGCTGAAAGCGTGCGTGTGCCAGAATAATTTCTTGATTAGCAGTCTCGTACTTCTTGATCACTTTATTCAGCGCTGAGGCTATCTCAGAGTGCTCATCATCGACATTCTCTAGCTGTTGGCTACCAAACGTACCAGCATTAGCAGACTCCTGCTCCAAAGCGTTCTTTAAGCGTGTCAATCCCACACTTTCGCCGTGTTCTGTGTAGTTCAATCCTAGGTTCTCTGCCTGCTCTGAGACCCTAAATTCTAAAACCCTGCTCAACAGCGTTATAGCTACCCAACAAATTGAGGCGGACAACGTAAATATCACGACCACACCGCTCATTTGCGCAAGCAGTTGTGCAAAACGACTACCTGCAACCAATGCTGATTCAGGTGCTGTGAATGCCACTGAAAGTGTGCCAAATACACCGGCTAAACCATGCGTGGCTATAGCATCGACTGGGTCGTCTAACTTGAAGCGATGTAACAATACGTGCGAACCATAGGTTGCAAGACCTCCACCCAGTGCTCCCACAATAATCGCGTCTATGCTCCCCATGAAGTGAACACCGGCAGAACAAGCAATCAATCCCCCCAGCAATCCTGTCGCTGTGCGACCCGGGTTAAAAATACCTTTGTCCAGCCAGACACCAATGGACATACCGATAGCTGCACCAAATAAACCTGAAGAAATCGTATTGAAAATGACTGCCTTCAACACAGGGTTATCTAATGATAAGGCCCCGCCATTAAATCCTAACCAACCAAATAACAACACAAAAACTCCATAGAGCGCCATGACAGAGTTATGTGCTGCAAATGTTTGTACTTCACCTCGTTCATTAAAACGACCCAGTCGCGGACCTATCATTATCAACGCAACTAAAGCGAACCATGCACCTACTCCGTGTACGACACTGGATCCTGCAAAATCGATGAAACCTATATCTGCTAGTGGAGCAAAACCCTCAGTATCGAAACTATTGCCCCACGCAAGCCGACCCACTAAAGGGTAAGCCAAAGCGCCTATAACAAAGACCAATACCAAATACGCTTTGAATGAGATACGTTCAGCGACAGCCCCAGACAAAATGGTGGCTGTTGTGCAACAAAAGCAGAATTGAAAAACAAAATCCAAAACATCAGGTTTCGTCGCTCCATCAGCCTTGTCACTCAGGAGCTCTGGGATCGTTACGCCATACATCAACGTAAATCCGATAGCGAAGAAACCAATCCAAGTAACTACTAGGTCAGTGACATTTTTTTGAGCCACATTGATGGAGTTTTTGGATCGAACACGTCCTCCCTCTAATAACAAGAAACCTGCTTGCATGGAGAGAACTAGGAATATCGCTAGTATTTTCCAAAGACTATTAATTTCATCCATCGTAAAGAGATCTGTTCTGACATCCGCTGCCTTTGGCGTTATCGGCTAGTCTACAAATTCCTTAAACAACGACACACTCACATAGGTTTTTTGAAATAGCTTATAGCTTATTGTTTTATATGGCTATTAAGCTCGCTTATCGGGCGGATAGCTGAATCTACCAGCGCGTTTAAGCTAGCCCGCACAGGCAATCGATTGAGTGCGGATATTCAAATTAAGACTCGTAATCAAGCTCTGAGGCGATCAAGCCTAAAAAAACACCTCGCTTCCTAGACCCGCAATGATGGAAGGCCAACACCTGTACTGTCGAATCCGCCATCCGCAGCTAACACCTGTCCTGTAATAAAGCTGGCTTTACTGGAGCATAAGAAAACAATCGCTTCTGCTATTTCTTGTTCAGTCCCATAACGGTTTAGAGGAATAGCATCGTGGTAAGCATCAATGATGTCTTGGGAATGGACCGCCATGGCAAGCTTGGTACGCACCGGGCCAGGCGCCACACAGTTTGCGCGTATTCCAAACTCACCTAGCTCAGCTGCTTGCTGTTTTGTTAGATGAATAACTGCCGCTTTAGAGGTTCCATAGGCGGTACGTAACGTAGATGCTCGTAAACCTGAAATGCTGGCGATATTTACGATACTGCCCTGACTCTCTTTTAAAGCCGGTATGACCGCTTGCGAGCAAAGAAACACGCCATCAAGGTTCGTGGCCATCACCCGTCGCCATCTATCAAAGCTTGTTTGCTCAATAGGGCCGAAATCTGCAACGCCTGCATTATTAATCAAACCGTCAATGCGTTTGTACTGTTTCTCGGTTTGAGCAACCATTGACTCAACCTGTTGTGGGTCTGATACGTCGCAGGTAATGGCCAGCACGTTATCCAACTCAGCCGCAGCGCTACCAAGCTCTTCAGCGTCATAGTCCACCATAACCACACACGCCCCCTCGGACAACAATAATCTCGTGGTCGCTAACCCAATGCCTCGTGCAGCACCTGTGACGATAATTACTCGAGTAGTCATGTTAGAAATTCCTTGTTGTCAATACTGTGCAGGCAGGATTGTGAAAAGGTAGGTGATTGGTTTAAATTCTACCTATTTATGCACAGTTACACAGCAGCTTTATAAGAGGTGTACCCCAACTGCGTTAACATGCCCTAACAGCTACCCGAACCCAGCGAATCCATGAATTCGAGAAATAAAGTCATCATCACAGTGCTCGTCATTTTGATGTTCATCATCGCCTTTTCCTTTGGCAAAGGCGCTGAAAGCATGAACCCTGACGGACTCTTACTCAGTGCACCTTCAGAGGATGGTTCAACTGAGAAAATTTCCGCTTTCGGTTTTGGGGCCGCGATTGGGCTGTTACTCGTCTCATTGTTTTACTGCCTATTGGCAGCTGGACTATTATTGAGCAGTAGTCTCAAAAAGAAACCACCGGGCCCATTACCACTTATCGTTGCCATCATTGCTGCCGTCGGATTTTCTCTGTCCTATGTCGTTGATGGGTATTTCCTGTAACTCATAAAAACAGTCCTATCAACCGGAGATGCCTATGAACCACGTCAATTTATTTTCCCGCGTTGTTGCGCAAATTGGTGCCGCAGCCATTCTTATGCGTCGATGGGGCAAAGAGTCTGACATACCCGTTATGGGAGTAGACCCCATTATTCCTGATGCTAAGGCGCAAAGCATTCCGACATTAAAAATGCCCACGGCTAGGGGTTGGGATCCAGACCAAAAACCAACGTGCGCCCCTGGTCTACAAGTAGACAGACTGGCCGCAGATCTAATCCACCCGCGCTGGATCTACGTCCTACCCAACAATGACGTGCTAGTGGCAGAAGCCATTCAAAGTTGGGGATTGGTCAAAACACCTTTTGACTACGCTATTTTTAGCACCATGAAGCGAGCTGCAGCATTAGGCCACTCCGCTAACCGCATCACTCTGTTTAGAGATACCACTGGCGATGGGCACTACGACATGCGCGAAGAATTTTTAGAAAACCAAAACAAACCGTTTGGCATGGCATTGGTTAATGACACCTTCTATGTCGGCAACACCGATGGGGTCGTCGCTTTCAAGTACACCCATGGCGACACACAGCTACAAGGTGAAGGACAACGCATACTAGAATTTAAACCAGAGGGCCACTGGACACGCAGCTTATTAGCAAACGACGACGGTACAAAATTATATGCCGGTGTCGGCTCTAATACCAACATTGCTGATAACGGATTAGAGGAAGAGATGGGGCGTGCAGCCATCTATGAAATTGATTTACACACGGGAGATTCGCGCATTTTCGCATCAGGGCTCAGAAACCCCGTAGGCCTAGCATGGGAACCCATAACCAATAAGCTGTGGACCGTTGTAAACGAACGCGACGGCTTAGGTGACGAGGTGCCACCAGACTATTTAACATCAGTAAAAGATGGCGGTTTTTACGGCTGGCCGTATTGCTACTGGCATCAGACAGTAGATGATCGCGTACCACAAGATTCTGACATGGTCGCTAGGGCCATTGCCCCGGACTATGCGCTTGGCGGACACACCGCATCACTCGGACTCTGCTGGATGCCAGCAGGCACATTGCCAGGATTCGATAAAGACGGCATGGTGATTGGACAACACGGCTCCTGGAACCGCAGCACACTCAGCGGCTACAAAGTGGTATTCGTACCCTTTGATAATGGTAAACCCTGTGGCGAACCACAAGACATACTCGCAGGCTTCCTAGCAGACGATGAGAAGCACTCTTATGGACGCCCCGTCGGTGTAACACTAGGACCTAACAAGACGTTATTAGTCGCAGACGATGTCGGAAATGTTATTTGGCGAGTGAGCGCGGCTTAGCACCGATAACGCTTCAATCTATAATCAGGAGGCTCCCATTTTCGGAAGCCTCCTGAGTCTGTCTGTTAACGCGCAGAGTGCGTTAACGCATCGTTAGACTATCTGCTGTGCTTTACAACAGTTCAACTAACATGACGTAGGCATCTTCAGCATCAAGATACACCGGTAAGTCTGCTGTCCCTACCGGTAAAACAACTTGAATAGTGTCTCCAAGCTTTCGACCTAACAATGACTTTGCCAAGTACTCCGGTATTGGGAATTCATCAGACACACCGCCTTGTACAGTATGAGCTTCTTCAAACGAATTAGATGATTCGACCAACGAACCATCGCTCCATGCAAACATGTCGTACTTGAGCGTTACAGCATCGCCAAACTCAATCACTTGACCTGAACCACTGACCACTGTCCGACGTGCTGCAAATGTCGGTAGTGCGCCGCCAGGAATGACCATCGACATGCCACCCTCTTGTAGCGTTACCGATGGAAAGCTAAATCCTTGTCCGGATCTAGCATTGACACCACTTGAGACCTTCGAAGCCTCTGTGACAAGACTTGCATCAGACACATCAATAGTTGCTGGTCCGTTCTGAGTATTATCAGTGGTCTCGGTATTATCAACGATCGGAGCTTGTTCACCTGATGCATCAACACTAACCCCCCCACTACTACCACCGCCGCAACTGGCTAGCAATACTGATAGCGCAATCATACTTGCGTTCAGCGTTGTATATCTATTGTTACTTAACATGATTTTTCCTTTTAAGTTACCAGCCTACTGGCAGTAGCAATTAGCCACTACCAAGCAGACTGAACTAGATCAACGAAGAGCGCTATTTAGCGGCTTGTTGTATCGGGTTTAGTGAAAACAAGACATCTCGCATTAACATCGTTTTACCTGTGCTCAATGTTGCTCGAGCAAAGTACTTGTAATGCGACACGCTAAGCGTCTCGATTGAATGCGAAGCAATAGACGATATTTCACCATCATCTACCATCGTATTGCTATTGCTATCAGTCCAAACAGCCAGCGCTTCTAGCTCCTTACCGGAAAGCTTGCCGTCACCATTGACGTCTTCTGATGCTAACTTTTCAAAACCATCAGCGTACTGACCTGCCAAATCACCAAACAAAGACTCACCCGATATCACGCTGCCAAAAGCTTTGTAAATCAAGATTCCATCTGTTGGGCTAAACCATTGCATCAAGTTCTCGTCAATGCCATCGCCGTCCATATCAAACTGGAAATTACCAGAGATACTTTCAACACGTCCACTGTTGTCAGTGTCCAGCGCAATAGGTGTAACAGTCTGTCTGACACATTCAGTTAGAGCAGACTCAATGCCGTTTTCTGCAGCAGCAACATATTTAATGTCCAATACTTCTAGGCCATGTTCAAACTTTCTCCAGAATATGCCCCAGCTTCGCGTACCTGCTTCGCTTTTAAGTCCGGCATAAACAAGGTTCATGTCTTCATCATAAAAATTATAATTGGATGCGAAATCATCAATGGTTTGACCATCTACATATTTCAAATCGACATGTACACCAGGTTCCGAACCCGTTAGGCTACCAATAGAGGCATAACAGTTTAGAGGTGCATCTGGAGCTTCAGGTACAGACACTGGTGGAATATCCGCCAACGTAACTGTCACCATTGCTGTGTCGTATGAACCACAACCACCACGCAGTCCATACTCAATGCTGTAGGTTCCACTCGCTGTTGTGTTTGAAATCGTAAATTCACCGGTAGCAGCATCTAACGTCACTTCACCAGGCACGTTATGTCCAATCAGATCCACCTCAGCAGTTGCTGCAAGACAAGGATCGTCGTTAGCCATTACCAAGATAGATAGCGTGTCACCAAGCGTACCACTGACTTCGTCATCGTGAGCTACTGTAGGGTCAAGTGCTACTACTGTACGAGTCAACACTGCATTAGCATTATCTAATGTGCAAGCATCATCAGCTGCTGTGTTAGAAGCCGCTGGCAAATTAAATTGTGGGCTCTGACCATTAGTTCCTGCATAGCTTCCTTCTAGGCTCAAAGTTGTTCCACTTGCAATAAACTCAAACCCAGACGGGCTAGTGAATTCAAGTTGATAATCACCTTCAGGCAAGTTAGCGAATGAATAACTACCATCTGCTGCTGTCTGAGTTTCATATCGCTCGTTACTAACGACCTCAACCAATGCAACTGACACATCTGAAAAAACCGTGTTGGCATTAGACGCATTAAGGTACGCAGCACCACATACGGCATAGTCCTGTGGTGGCACGACAGTTGGAACAGTCACAAAACCTGCATCTATGTCAGTGATATTTGGATCGGTATCTGTCAGACAGACATCCAACGTAGAACCCTCATTAACCACCGCGTTGTCGCCACCCGCTGTGGCAAATGTCAGCGTTGGATCTGCAGCTGAGAATTGAACGGTGTAACAAGCGCCTACATCAAGACCGCCTACATAGTAACTACCATCAAGATCAGTGACTGTTTGCTCAACCAACACATCAGCTAGAAAGACTGATACCGGGGTTGAAGGAATCAAACTCTCAGAGTTATCTCGTTGAGTGTCGTCGTTGGCATCAAACCATGCAACACCTGAGATAGAACCATCAACTGGTGTAGGTTCTGGGTTATCGAGAAGCAATGTGCAATCTTGAAAGCCCGAGCCCTCTAGGCCATAAATACCCACAGCCGCAACGGTTGTGTCAGCAGGCGCTGTGAGAGTGACTGAGTATGCTCCGCCTTGGGTATCTTCAAAAATCTCAGTGGTTTCGGTCGCAAGTGTTTCACCAACGCCGTTTTGAAATGCTAAGGTAATACTTGAATACTTAAACGACGAAACACCACACGTCATTTTATATTGATCGCCAGCCTGTGCAGGCGTTTCTCTGTACACACAACCAGAGCCTTCAAGATGGCTAGGATCAAATTGATCACTGCCTTCGTCTATTAAATCCGATCCATCGCAATTTTGCCATTCTGTAGTTACAGCATTACCTGTCAGTAAATCACCAGATACTACTGCCTGCAAGGCTCCAGACCCTAATAGCAACACACCACCTGCTATTAGACTCGTGAAATTTCGTTTATTCATATTCTGCTTCCGTTACAGACTTCTGCGGTTTATAAGGTTGCCAACAGAAATAACCTGTTGAATAAGTGGCTGCTGATTAGAAAAAATCTCGGTGCTGTTTGATAAAATGGACAACTATGGATTCCGATACCATTCCACACAACTACAAACGCATAACCGCAGCACCCTGTCGGGAGCAAAATTTATACCCAATTTTTAATATCTAATGCAGGAGTTGTGTCAACAAAGACACAGTTTGACCAACGCATCTGCTTAACCCTACTAAGAGCTAGGACGTATCACGTCAACCAGCTAGGGGTAGCCTTATTTACGGCGCCAACCGTTAATCAGTGGGGTTAATATAACGTAGGCCGTCACACACAGCACCGCTACACTAATAACCCATTTAGACGAATTGCCCATTGCACCTTGAATTTGCAGTGCATGTATAACACTTGCCGCAATGGTTATGGCAGCCACTATTTGGTGCGACAGTTTCCACACTTGGCCACGGCGAATCATTCGGCCACGCAGCACAACTAACAACACGGTCAGGGCAGATGCCCACAACGCGATCACTCCATAGACAGAAAATGATGTCGGTGCTTGCAGGAGTAAGGCATCTCGTATGTCGGCAGGGCTTGTTACGTATAAGCCCACAACATGCATTGCGATTAACGTAATAATCGATGCACCAACCCAACGGTGCCACTGTCTTTGACGCGACAAGGTCATGCCTGGCAAAAATCCGGCCGCCAATAATGGCTGAACAAGAAAAAGACTTAACGCCACAACCCCAGCAAGACCACCCACCACATAGCTGGTGCCGCGACTCATCTGTAACGGATTGAGAGCCGCAATGACGACAGGTACCACGATAAGGCACCCCGCTAAAAACCAGCAAAGTCGAATGAGCTGCCTATTGTTCATACCCATGTGCGCGGGCGTTTGGCTTTGACAATTACGCCGTAGCTAGAACAAAGTTAGCTTCAACGCTT
>CALKLO010000092.1 GCA_937991945.1 uncultured Granulosicoccus sp. | reverse complement strand
ATAGCTGGGTGAATCGGCCGATATTTGAGTTAAGTCGCGAGAAAAACGGCCTAGTTTTTCAGCCTCATCACCAATACGTTCTAGGTCGGTGATGACTTTGATAACCGTGACAATCAATCTAAGGTCGCTAGCGGCTGGCTGACGACGGGCTAGAACTTGCGTACATTCTTCGTCGATTTCAACTTCAAGATTGTTGATTTCAAAATCGCGCTCGGAGACTTCTGCTGCCAAGTCATTGTCAGCTTCTAGCAAGGCTGTTAAACCATTGGTAACCTGTTGTTCAACCAGGCCGCCCATGGTTAGAACCTTGTTACGAATATCTTCCAGCTCTTTGTTGAACTGGTGCGAGATATGTTGATCAAGGTGGAGTTTATCCATGGTGATTACTCTCTTGTTAGCCGAATCGGCCAGTAATGTAATTTTCAGTAAGTTCGTGTTGTGGGTTGGTAAACACCGTGCTGGTGTCGTCAACTTCAACGAGTTTGCCTAGATGGAAATAGGCGCACCGTTGCGAGACACGAGCGGCTTGCTGCATTGAGTGAGTCACTATTGCGATAGCAAAGTTCTCACGAAGCTCATCAATGAGCTCCTCAATTCGAGCGGTAGCGATAGGGTCGAGTGCTGAGCAAGGCTCATCCATCAATATGACTTCGGGGCTAACTGCAATAGTGCGGGCAATGCAGAGTCTTTGTTGCTGACCGCCAGACAGACTTGTACCCGGTGCATCGAGTCGATCTTTAACTTCGTCATACAGGCCAGCCTTTCTTAGGCTGTCGACAACGATATCGTCTAGCTCGGCTCGGTTGCCTGCAAGGCCATGAATGCGTGGGCCGTAGGCGACGTTGTCGTATATGGACTTAGCAAACGGGTTCGGTTTTTGGAACACCATGCCGACTCGAGCCCGAAGTAGAACAGGGTCAAGATCAGCACCGTACAGGTCTTCGCCGTCTAGGGACATTTGTCCGGTAACGCGGCAACTGGGAATGGTGTCGTTCATTCTGTTCAAGCACCTAAGGAATGTGGATTTACCACACCCGGAAGGGCCTATCATGGCGATGACTTCGTTTTGACCGATGTCTAAGTCAACATCATAGATGGCTTGTTTTTCACCGTAAAACACGTTGACGTTGCGCGTTTGCATTTTCGCGTTGTCAACGGTAGGTGTTCCAACCGTATGGGTTAGTTTGTCAAAAGCTTCCTGAGCGGAACTTGGCACGAGTGGCACCTTATGGGTTGTTGAATTAAGTATATCGGTTGAGACGGCAGTATTCGACTAAATTTGCCCGCTACCAGCGACGTTCGAATCGTTTTCGTAACATAACGGCTATGGCATTCATGAGTATCAGGAATACCAACAGCACCATAATAGCGGCTGAGGTTTTTTCCAAGAAGGCGCGCTCTGGACTATCAGCCCAAAGGAAAACCTGAACAGGTAGTACCGTCGCAGCATCTGTTACGGATGTTGGAATATCGACAATGAAGGCCACCATACCAATCATAAGCAGTGGGGCTGTTTCACCCAAGGCTTGGGCCAGGCCGATAATGGTGCCGGTGAGTATGCCTGGCATGGCTAGCGGTAGCACATGATGTGTAACTACTTGCAAGGGGGATGCACCTAGTCCTCGAGCAGCTTCACGAATAGACGGAGGCACCGCCTTCAAGGCCGCTCGACTGGAGATGATTATCGTGGGGAGTGTCATCAAACTTAAAACGATACCCCCAACAATCGGTGCGGATCGCGGTAGATGAAAGAAGTTGATAAAGACCGCTAAGCCGAGCAATCCGAACACGATGGATGGCACCGCCGCAAGGTTATTGATGTTGACCTCGACAATGTCCGTCCATCGATTTTGTGGTGCAAATTCTTCTAAGTAAATGGCTGAGGCCACAGCAATGGGGAATGAGAGTGTGAACGTTATAAGCAATGTAAACGCCGACCCCATGAGAGCCGCCTTGATTCCAGCAAGCTCAGGTTCTCGCGAGTCACCGTTTACAAAAAACGTACGGTTGAAACGAACGTCGACGTCGCCTGCATCCTGCAGATTTTTTGCCCAGCCTACTTGTTGATCAGTAAGGCGGGTCACAATACTATCGGGGGCACTTAGGTCTGACTTAGACTTTACGATGGCACTGAGTTCGTCATCAGCTATCAGCCATAAGTTGACGTTTTGCCCAATAAGCGATCGGTCGGCAACTATACGATCGTACAAGTCATATTCGGCGCCTGTGCTGATAAGGCTGTAGAGCGCTTTTTTGTCGCGGCGTTTAGAAACGTCAGGAAAACGGTCACGCATGGCCTGTTTAATAACGCCTGAAAAGTTGGCCCGGCGAAGTTCTGAGTCTGTCGCTGTGGGGTCAATGTCTAGCTGTTCAGCAGAAAGAGAGACGTTTAAATTGACATAGGTTTGCGAAAAAGCTGGCAGCCCTTTGCTAATGATGCTGCCCATGAGCAAAAACAGAAAAGCAATACTGGCACTGATAGCCACGATGCCGTAAAGCTTGAAACGCTTTTCCGCTGCATAGCGTTTTCGCAGTGATGCCTTAACTCGCTCAGTTGTCGCTGACGATGAGGCTTTTTGATCAAGCGAGCTCATTCGTATTGCTCCCGGTATTTACGCACGACATGTAAAGCGATGATGTTAAGAAACAGTGTGACGACGAACAACATCAGCCCAAGGGCGAATGCTGCTAGGGTTTTTGCACTGTCGAATTCTTGATCGCCGGTTAAGAGTGTAACGATCTGAACGGTCACTGTCGTTACCGCTTCAAGCGGGTTTGCGGTCATGTTCGCTGCAAGCCCTGCGGCCATAACAACAATCATGGTTTCCCCAATGGCCCGTGAGACAGCGAGTAGAACGCCACCTACGATACCTGGTAAAGCGGCCGGTATAACAACTTTACGAACAGTCTCAGATTTGGTGGCACCGAGTCCGTAGGAGCCATCACGCATGGACTGTGGAACGGCTGTGATGACATCATCTGACAGCGATGAGACAAACGGGATAATCATGATGCCCATAACCGCACCTGCCGCTAATGCACTCTCCGATGACACGCTAAGCCCGATAGATTCACCAACGCTACGAAGCGCAGGCGCAACGGTTAACGCTGCAAAGAATCCATACACAACCGTTGGGATACCTGCCAATATTTCTAATAAAGGTTTTGCAATATTACGCACAGGACGTGATGCGTATTCTGCTAAGTAAATTGCCGACATTAGACCAAAGGGTACGGCGACCAGCATGGCAATAAATGAGATTAGTAAGGTGCCTAAAAATAATGGGACGGCACCGAATGATCCCGATGCGCCGACTTGATCTGCGCGAATAGCAGTTTGCGGGCTCCATTTGGTTCCGGTAACGAACTCTAGAAAACCGACTTCTTGGAAAAAACGGGTTGCCTCAAACAGTACGGAAAATACGATGCCAATCGTTGTCAGTATCGCTAACGATGCGCAGCTTATGAGAAAGAACTTTACGACCCTCTCTACTTTGTGCCGAGCGCGCGTTTCAGGTTTGATTTTTCTTAAGGCGAGAGCGGCTCCGGCTATTGCCACGGTTAAGGCAAGTACAAATAAGGCTAGGGCGCTGGTACTGCGAAGATTGGTTAGACGTTCTGCTGCTAATTTTTTCTCAGCGTTATCTATGCTTGCGATTTTTTCACTATCAACAAGGTTGCCTATATCGTTTTTATAAAGCTTAACGGCTTCAACACCGCCGTCGTGAATCGCTTGCGGTATAGCACTGTCCAGCATGTTGCTGATCAGGGAAGGTTCGATTATCTTCCAAGAAATAATGATAGCTAAGGCGGGTAGTGCACACCAAAGTGCGACCATCATGCCGTAATGGCTAGGCAATGAATGTAATGCGCGCACGCCACCGTGGCGCTTGGCGACAGAATATGCTCGACTTCGACCATAGGCATAGGAGGCAATCCCCAATCCAATGGTGAGTAGAAAAAGCGTAGTCGTGGACATAGTTAAATAAAAAGCCTTAGCCGTCAAAAAACGAAAAGGGTCTTGCCTCTATGTGAAGCAAGACCCTGTTCTGGCTTAATTAACTCTTGGCTGTGCTAATCAAGAATTAATTTCTCCAGAGTGCTTACTGCTGTACCTACTTCAGAACGTTGCTCATCGCCCAAAGGAATCATGCCTTTGTCTGCTAGATAACCATCTTCGCCCCAAGCCTGCTCGCTGGTGAATTCTGCCAGATATTCTTCAATACCGGGCACTGTTCCCACGTGTTGAGCTTTCACATAGAAGTATAACGGACGAGAGATGTTGTAGTCGCCGTCAGCGATAGAATCAAAGTCGGCAGTGAAGCCGTCAATGATGGAGCTCTGTACCTTATCGGAGTTTTGCTCGAGGAAGCTAAAGCCGAAAATACCTAGCGCATTAGGGTTGGCTTCAAGTTTTTGTACGATTAAATTGTCGTTTTCGCCTGCCTCAACGTAGACACCGTCTTCACGCATGGTGTGACATACGGCTTTGAATTCGTCTTTTTCTAAGCTTTTGATCGCTGGAAACTGCTCGCAACCACCTTCCATAGCCAGCTCAACGAACGCATCGCGAGTACCTGATGTAGGCGGTGGGCCTAGTACTTCGATATCTATCGCCGGTAAGTCAGGGTTGATTTCTGACCACTGTTGGTAAGGGTTTTCAATGAGTTCTTCTTCGTTAGCAGGGTTGGGGACCATTTTCGCCAATGCTAGGTAGAGCTCCTTAGTGCCCATGTCGAATTGCGTTGAGTTGATTGAATTTGCAACCGCGATGCCGTCGAAGCCGATCAAAACTTCAACGATGTCAGTAACGCCATTGGCCAAGCACGAGTCAAATTCGCTAGTTTTCATGCGACGTGATGCATTGGTGATATCAGGTGTTTGTACACCAATACCTGAGCAAAACAATTTGAACCCACCACCTGAGCCGGTAGCCTCAATTCTAGGGGTGTTGAAATCGGTTGTTTTGCCGAAACGCTCTGCAACCACTGTGGCGAAGGGGTAGACCGTTGATGAGCCGACGACACTGATGCCGTCACGTGCTAGTACAGCCGTTGAGAAGCTTGACGCCAACACCGCTGAACCCACTAATAATGCTGATTTATTCATGATCAATTTTATTGCTCGAAAGGAGGTTGTGAACTGATGAGCGCAGTATTGCGGTGCCGTATGACATGAATGTGACACGCAAACACAATGTACGCTCAATTGTGACGCAGGTTTTAAGTTGATGCTGTTTCAGTACGGGAAGAGTCTGCAACTACTGATTACTGGCAATAACTGAGGTGTTGGATCTGGAGGCTGGAAAGGTGATCTGGAATTCGGAACCGGTGCCGGGCGTACTCACTATATGCAGTGTGCCACCATGACGCTGAGCCGCATGCTTAACAATGGCTAGCCCTAAGCCAGTTCCACCGTTATCTCTGGATCGGCTGGCGTCTACTCGATAGAAGCGTTCACTTAAGCGTGACAGATGGCGCGCTTCGATACCAGGGCCGTTGTCTGAGACCGTGTAAACTGCGTTACCGTCACTGTCAGATTCCCATTTCACGTGAATCGTCGTGCCGGCATCGGTGTACCGCACCGCGTTGGTCAGTAGGTTGTTGAAAGCGCTATACAGCTCACGCTCAGAACCGACTAAGTGTAAATTGGGCTGCATATCCAGCGTGACATGATGATCGGCGGAAATTTCTTCCAGTGGCGCAATCATGGACTCAACCATAGCCTGCACATTGACCAAGACCCCTTCGTTCTTACCCAGCAGATTTCCTTCGAGTTTTGATAACTGCAGAAGATCGTCAACAATGCCGCGCATGCGATCTGATTGATCCGTGATTTGATCAATGGATGTCGCAAATTCTTTGGTCAACGACGGGTCGTCGCGCAGTAACTCTAAGTAGCCGCGAATGACGGTTAAAGGTGTGCGAAGCTCGTGTGAGACGTCAGCAACAAAGGCTTTACGCATTTCTCGAACCTGAACACGCTGCGTAATGTCAGCGGCTATGAGCACCGTCATGTGTTTACCGGTACGTACTTTTCTGACGGCCAGGACTTTTTCAGGTGCCACGGGGCCTGCAATTTCTATTTCTTCGATGCCGTCTTCGGCATGTAAGAATTCTCGAAATTCGGGTACTCGGACTAGGTTGTCGATGCGTTGGCCCTTGTCTCTATCAGGATGGATATTGAGTAGGATTTGAGCGGCTGCGTTGGCCCATCGAATTTCGTGATCCTCTGACAATACGACGGTGGCATCGGGTAGGTCTGCTGCCAATGAATTGAATTGTGCCAAGGTGCTGCGGTACTTGTTTTTTTGCTTGCGGCTGTACTTCTTCTCTCTGTGGACGAGTTGTACTATTTCGTTAGTCAGCCCGGTTGTCGGCGGAGCGTCGGAGGCTTTCGCTCCGGCATCTAGCCATCGAACTAAGGCGTTGATGCGAAATAGCAGCCAGCCCACGTAGCCACCAAGATATAAAATGACAGCAACAGATGGCCATCCGAGCGCAAACCCTGCCAACAGCACGCCAATAAACCCTGATAGGACCCAGGTTATTTCGCTTTTCAGGCTAGATGAAAAATTCATCGATGTGAGTAGGTGTCTCGCATGGGCGCATGATACCCATTTAGCGGCAAAATCGGGGCTCAGCTACTCATAATATAGAGACGAATTCGTGGTCTAGCTCACAGAGGGGACCAGGCGGTAACCCGCACCACGGACGGTATCGAGCATGGATTCTGCGCCAAATGGCTTCAAACTTTTACGTAAACGAAGAATATGGACATCCACCGTGCGTTCTTCGATGAAAGTGCCCGTGCCCCATACATGGTCAAGCAGCTGCGAGCGGCTGAACACCTTGTCAGGGTTTTGCATCAGAAACGACATCAATTTGAATTCTGTGTGTCCTAATGGGACCTCGAAGCCTGAGGCGCTTAAGCGGTGCGCTGCCGAGTCTAGCTCTAGTGGGCCCAAGGTCAGTTTGGTATCAGCCTGAAAATCAGAACTTCGCCGTAGAAGCGCTTTTATGCGAGATTGCAGCTCTCTGGGAGAGAAGGGCTTAGTTATGTAGTCATCTGCACCTGCATCTAGGCCTGCAGTGATGTCATGCTCTTCAGTTCTTGCGGTCAGCATGATGACGGGCAAATTGCGATACAGAGGGTTCTTGCGCAAGGATCGGACGAATTCCAAGCCACTGCCGCCCGGGAGCATCCAATCAACTAAGGCCAAATGGATAGACTCTGACGCCATAATCTCGCGAGCCTTGGCAACGGTTTCTGCGCTATGAACCTTATAGTCTTGCTTTTCAAGCGCCAGCGTCAGCATATCTCGGATCGATTTTTCGTCCTCGATGATGAGTATGTCTGCGGGCATATCAGTTGTCGTCGATCGCATAAGCGTTAGTGAATATTACGCGTAATGGTTGGAAGGCGGGAGTTTGGCGGCGGAATGTTACGCCAGCGTGAACTTCAAAGACCCTTTTTTTGGCGCGAATACGGGCCTTTGCAAAAAAACTTAAATGAGATTGCAAGTGACGCTTGCACACAGAGCCTTCAGGCCCCAGAATACTCTGGCTATGGTGTTCCGTATCGGCACTCTCGCGGCGATAAACTGCCAACCCCGTCAGGCCCGGAAGGGAGCAGCGGCAGCAGTGGATTCGGGCGCCGAGATGTTGCTGGTGCGGGACGCCACCTTCTTAAAATTTGCGACGCAATAATACCTCCATGAGCTACAAGGTTCTTGCGCGCAAATGGCGGCCGCAGCACTTTCGCGACATGATTGGCCAAGAGTCAGTCCTGCGTGCGCTCGTCAATGCGCTTGATACAAATAGACTGCATCATGCCTACCTGTTTACGGGTATGCGCGGCGTGGGTAAAACCACCATTGCACGCATCTTCGCCAAATGCCTGAACTGCGAAACCAATGGCGTTAGCGCCAGCCCCTGTGGTGAATGCAGTTCGTGCAAAGATATCGAGGCTGGCCGTTTTTTCGATCTTATAGAGGTTGATGCCGCGTCCCGGACCAAGGTAGAAGAGACGCGTGAATTACTAGAGAACGTCCCTTACGCCCCCTCAAGTGGTCGCTATAAGGTGTACCTGATCGATGAGGTGCACATGTTTTCTAACCATAGTTTTAACGCGCTGTTGAAAACGTTGGAAGAGCCGCCGGAACATGTGAAGTTCTTGCTAGCCACCACCGATCCGCAAAAAGTACCAGTTACCGTTTTATCGCGGTGTCTTCAATTTAATCTCAAACGCATGGCACCGGGCGTTCTGGTCGAATATCTGACAAAGATCCTTGGCGAAGAATCCATCGAGTGCGAAAAACCTGCGTTGGATCTTATCGCACGAGCATCCGAAGGCAGCGTGCGTGACTCTCTTAGCTTGGTTGAGCAAGCCGCAGCGTTTGGCGAAGGTGCCGTGCGCGAAAGCGATGTGGAATCCATGTTGGGGCGGGCCTCTGTTGATCGTTTGCTGGGGCTTATCGAATCACTAGGCGCAGGGCAATTGTCTGAGCTTTTCGATCGGGTGGAGCAATTGGCTGAGTACGCGCCAGACTTTGCTGAGCTTATGGGAGAAATTCTGAGCCTCCTGCACAAGATCGCCATGCTGCAGAGCGTGCCGGGCAGTGTGGATGAAAAATCCCCTGGCATAGAACGTTTGACGTCTTTGTCGAAGTCTTTGGCAGCTGACGAAGTGCAATTGTTTTATCAAATTGGCACGCATGCCAGACGTGATCTGCCATTTGCACCGGATCCGCGTGAGGCATTTGATATGGCCTTGCTGCGAATGAATGCTTTCAAGCCGCAGGGCGATACATTGATTCATGTAGCGCCATCGACGGCCGCTTCAAATGCGACTGCCGCTCCGAGTGTCGGAGCTGCTCCGGCGGCAGCCATGAATACGGGATCTGAATCTGCGGCACCTTCATTAGCGGTTCGAGGTGAAGTCTCTGCCGGTGGCGCTTCAAGGGCTGCAATGTTAGCAGCCGCCTTGGGTGAGCCCGCAGCGCCTGCACCCGCGCTTGCACCCGCGCTTGCACCCGCGCTTGCACCCGCGCTTGCACCCGCGCCGAAACAAGCTCCAGCTCCGGCACCAGTACCTGCAACACCTCAGGCACCACCACCAAGTCAAACTAGTCCTGCACCTGCTGCACCTGCTGCACCTGCTGCACCTGTCGCACCTGTCGCACCTGTCGCACCTGTCGCACCTGTCGCGAGCCCGGCAGCGGCAGCTCGATCAGCTATCGATAAAACAGCGATTCAAGCATCTGACTGGCATCAAATTGTGTCTGAGCTAGATATCTCTGGCATGCCAAGACAATTGGCTAGCCATACCCAGTGGGTGTCGCTAACCAATAATCATTTGCGGCTTCAATTAGAGTCCAGCTCAGAGCATCTAAACACCGCTCGTTTTTCAGAGCGTGTCAACGCTGCGCTCAACGATTGGATGGGACAAGACATTCGGCTTGAAATTTCGTTGGTTGATGGCGATCTCAGCACGCCGGCCAGAGTTGATAGTCAGATAAAAGCAGACGAAATGACAGCTGCTCATCTTTCGATTAATGAAGATCCCGTGGTAAAACAACTCATCGATAGGGTTGATGCGGCGGTGGATCCCTCAAGCATTCAGCCTCTAGGCGAGCAATAATTGCCAAGGCATTTGAACCTATTACTATTGATTAAAACTACCGGAATAAGCATATGAAAGGCGGTATTGGCAATTTAATGAAGCAAGCGCAAAAAATGCAGGAAGACATGCAGCGCGCTCAAGAAGAAATTGCAAACATGGAAATCGAAGGTCAGAGTGGCGGCGGTTTGGTTAAAGTCACCATGAATGGCCAGCATGAACTTCGTAAGGTTGCTATTGACGATTCGCTCGTGGGTGATGACAAAGACATGCTTGAAGATTTAGTCGCAGCGGCTGTTAACGATGCGACGCACAAGCTGGCGGAGGCATCGCAATCGAAGCTTAGCGGCCTAACCAATGGTATGGAATTGCCACCTGGCATGAAGTTACCGTTCTAGCGTAGTTACCGGACGAGTTCCCCCTTATGGCCACGAGTGGATTACTCGAAGACCTCATCGAATCGTTGCGTTGCCTCCCAGGCGTTGGCCCTAAGTCAGCGCAACGTATGGCGTTGCATCTATTGCGTCGGGACCGGGAAGCGGCAAAGCAGCTTGGTGAGACGCTTATTACCGCGATGGATAAAATAAAACATTGCGAGCAGTGCCGTATTTTCACAGAACAAACGCTGTGTCGATGGTGTTCGGATCCTGGAAGGCTTTCGTCGCAGTTGTGCGTTGTGGAAAATCAGGCCGATGTGCTGGCTATTGATCGCTCGACACAATACCGCGGTAAGTTCTTTCTACTCTTGGGGCATTTGTCTCCGTTAGACGGTGTCGGTCCAAAGGACTTAGGGCTTGATCTGCTTGAGGCGCGTTTGGCTGAGGGTGGGATAGACGAGATCACGCTTGCGACCAACCCGACGGTTGAAGGTCAAGCTACCGCTCGCTATATAGGCGATATCGCTGCTAAGCACGAGGTGCCTGTGTTGCAAATAGCGCGTGGAATTCCAGTGGGTAGTGAGTTGGAATTTGCTGATAGCGGTACGCTATCTGTTGCGTTTTCACAGCGAACACCTCTTAGCTAACTAGTTTTTCGTAGTGTCTGCCCTAGTTATGTAAGAACTGCCCCAGCAGACTGGGGCAGTTCTTAAGCTATTGCATCCCTGAACAGCTTGTATGGCAACTAGGTGAGCGCGGGCAAGCACCACTACGTGGACAGATAAGACGAGCTTCTTTTTCAATGCCGCGCCCTAACCAAGCAATGTTTAGCAGCTTAGCAATTTGTCGTAATTCGTTTTTTATATCAGCAGGGATGGCAACCGAGCCGCCACCGGCTATGCACGCATCTTTCAATGATTGCGCGATACCGGAGGCGTCAACGCCTTGTGCGGTCAGTGCAGGATTGACATCAATGCCTGCGCACAATACATGTCCGGTGCCTGACATATCATTAACCTTCACAGATTCGCAACAGTAGATGCGAGGTTCATCCCCGACATCGAGTACTGATATTTGTGCAGAGCTTGTATTGGTTTCCGTGTTTATCATTCTAAAAACAGCCCAGTGCTGACAAGGGTCTTGCACTAAACGCATGTTTCCCCACGGCAGTGGAATGCCATTGCCTCTGTAAACGGCGTGTAATCTACCTGGAGGGTAGGCATCGA
Organism: uncultured Granulosicoccus sp.; assembly: GCA_937991945.1. GTDB lineage: Bacteria > Pseudomonadota > Gammaproteobacteria > Granulosicoccales > Granulosicoccaceae > Granulosicoccus. The sequence continues at coordinate 3,172 of CALKLO010000092.1, read as the reverse complement.
AGTAATGCCAGTGAGGGTATGAGGAGACGACAGTCATGCGTCTCATCACTGTGGAGGTCGTGACGCCTACCATTTCGGCCACACTGACATCATGGGCTTTTTGTTCTAATAAACGCCTAAAAGGAACCTTTGGACAAAGTAGGGCGCCTGCAAAAAAACTGCACTCGAAGTCCCGCCAGGCATGAACGATATCTTGTGCATTTAAAGCACTGCTAGCGCCTAAGCCAAGTGATATGTCACTGACAGTTTCTTCAGCCTTCGGGCCCGTGGTCATTAAACTTTTTACACCATCGCCTTCATGCAGAACCTTGTGCCCGATGTATAACGCTAGGTCGTACTTTAAGCGCTCCGGTTGTTTCTGCATTAATTTGTTGACATAGATAGTCGATGGGGCATCGAAGTACGAACGCACAATGCCTGCATCACGTACAGTCATTTTAGATTGAGCAGCCTTGGGTAGCCGCGTAAACCATTTGATTTTCAAACCCATGTTGGTGCAAATATCCATCAGGGCTTCAACACTCAATGGCATTTGTTTTTTACCAATGTTCTCCGCAGCACGTTCAAGTTCAGGGAAATGGTTCTGATTATTTTCCTGATGGGCGCGAATTAACAAATGGGCAAACTGTCGACCTGATACGCCGGTTTGCGACAGCATTTCAGGTATCGCGTTTTGCAATATTTCCTTGGAGAATAAAAAGCCTGGTTCCAAAGACATACCGGCAACGCCGCCCTTGTTACCTTTAACTGGCGCAATGGCGGCTTCTTCGGGTGCGTTATCTAGAAACCAAGCGACATCTTTCTGGAAAACTTCCGCAATGACGGACATCATGTGTTCGCTGGGGTGTCTCTTGCCTCGTTCAATCATCGACAAATACGACACGGAAGGTGCGGATTCGGCATCGATTTTTACGCAACGCGACGATAAGTCATCCATCGTTAGGTTATTGCGCTTACGCAAATTCCTTATTTTGGTGCCTAAAAAATGCGCATTACGTATGGAAGAGGCTTTTGACATGCTTCACGCTTCACTTTTGTAGAAATTACAGTGTGTAATTTCTATTGTGAAATTCTAGTCTATTTTTGAACTTAGTGCCTTTAGCGAATACCGTAAAAAGCACTGGCTACGATTAACCGTAATCTATGTCTTTACGCAGAATCATCGTTTTCGCATCGACCATGGTTATCCCTTTTGCACGCGCTATGGTTTGAACGCCTCGCACACAGGGTGTCCATGAAGGCTTAATGACCGAGACTTCGCGTTCTTCGTAATCCTCTAGGTTGAGCGTAACTATCTCTTGTAAACGAGTGGAGTGACCGGATGCCCCAGAGCTATCTTGAGCGGGTCGAAAAAGTTTACCGTTTTCCTCAAAGATTTTGCCGGCTGAGCGAGCGCAGCGAACGTCTGAGACGATGGCAGATTTTGGATGAGGCACCCATTCGTCGGTGATCAATGTTTCGGAGGAGAATAGAAATAACTCGTCGCGATTAGCGCAACCGTCTGTTTCTACCATTGAGGTAAACATCCACCATCGGTCATCCTTAAAATGTAAGGTGGTGTCCACAGCATCAACGTCATCCATTAACACTTTACATAGATTCCAATTACTTGGAAATTCTTCGCACTCCCAGAGTTCTATTCGACGTGTGGCAGAGCTCTCAGGGATCATGAATGTACGACCTTCATGTTCGAATATTGATGGGTATGACAAGTGGTAATCAGTTTCGAGTGCTGTTTGTACCTCTCCAACTTCGCCGAATTGGTTAATGGGCATAACCGCGATACGACTGCGATTTGTTTGATACATGAATTCCTCTACAAACACATACCAGATGTTGTCTCTCAGTAGTATGTGTGGGTCCGCCCAGTACCTATCATTAGGAGATTCCAGCAACGTGTACTTCCATAATGAGGTGGGTAGTTCATCGGATAAGTAGTAATAAAGAACCCACTTGTTGTCATACATGCGGTTGAACAGAGCGGTTTTTACGTGAGAGAAAAGGCACTTGCTGACGTAACTAAACGACTGAGTTAATGTCATGCTTTTTTCTGAGCGCAGTGGCTGGGAATAGAACTCAGAAAGTTGATCATTTAAATTTTCAGAATTCAGGTTAGCGTAGAATTTTTCTGCACCCTGCGTTTGCAGTTGTTTTAGTTTGCGATGAATTAAATCTGCTGAACGCCAATAGAGTTTGTTCACCGTTCGAGTAGCAGACGTTTTATCTGTAGCGGTGAACGAGCGTGCGATCAGCTTACTCTTGTCAGGGTTTTCACCAAGCTGTTGCAATGTTAAGCCAGTGGATTCCTGATTAGTATATTGCTCCCATACAGCAGGTGGGCCGCCACGATTTGTTCGGGTATCGCCATGCTGATAAGACCATATACCGCATCGGGCCACGGTTAAAATATTGCCTTGCAAGGTACGCCAGCCGAGGCGAAGTATGACGTCCAGATCATAACCACGGATAGTTTCAAGATCGTACGCATTGACTTTGTCCGATGACGGGGTCGTATACGGGATCGCATGAATGAAATCCATAGTAGAACTTTCATCTGATTTAAACAGTTCGCTTAGTTGAATGCTTTCAAGCGGATTCGGTGCAAACGGATTCGGTGTGTTTATGATATTGCGACGATCCCAGTTTTGAAATCGATTGAAAAGTTTATGTGCAATGTTTGATTGAGGCCTACCCACTGTTTCATCGATATAGCAGGAATTAGATGCAGGCTTCTCGGTGCGTTGGTACTCATCTCGAACAATAGCTAGAACCAGGTCAGAATGCTCATCGTTATGTATTTTAGCTAGCAGGCGATACTGCCACATACTTAGCTGAGAGCTGTTTATCATGACTCCGATACGTAGTTTCTTACGAGTATCGTCAACGTTATTATGTTCGGTTTGTGTTTTTTTAAATAAGGCTGCGTCAGATTCCCCAGTAGGGGGTGAAGTCAAAGAGGAAGCTGAATTATCGATAATCATAGGGACAGAACGTAAAGTTAGAGAATGGATTTATTATTTTTTTTGTTGAGGTTTATCTAGTCGTGTTGACTAGCGCAAAACCACTTTGATGAAATGTAAATATTGAACTGAACTAAGCGCAGGTAAACGCGCATAAGAAATACGCAATCACACCTGTGTAAATAGGGTGTTGATGAGCTGAAATTGAACTC
>CALKLO010000091.1 GCA_937991945.1 uncultured Granulosicoccus sp. | reverse complement strand
TCCAAGGGCTTTAGGACCTAGTTCACCCCGTTTTAGTGCTCCTTGCTGAATACCGTAGCTGTGTAGTCTTGCTAAAACGTGTTCTTCATTTTCATCACCGAACAATGCTTGTTCATCATCAATCGATGGCAACGCAATATCGGTAACGCGCCAAGCCGCGGCAACACTCTCTTGAGCGATATCCACACTTTCCCAAAGAGCTGGGCGATAGTTTGAATCAAATACAACACGCACACCGTGTTGAGTACGTAGGCGAGAGAGTTCACTAATCAGTGCTTGCCGAATTCGGTTAGGAAGAACCGCCAAAGTGATTGCAGAAAAGCACAACACATCAAAACCTGCCAACACTGAGAAGTCTGGTTCGTCATCTACACAAAACAGCGTTCGGGCGGCGGATTGTCCGCGCCAGTAACTAAAGGTTCGTTCTCCTGCCTCATCAGTTTCTATGGCATACAGACCGATAGAGCGTTCAGGATGAATGACTATGCGATCTGTTTTTATACATTCTGCATTAATAAAGTTGAGTGTGCGCTTAGACAAAGAGTCGTGGCCTAATGCACTGACAAAACTAACGTCAGCTGAATCGCCAAGTAATCGGCGTAAGTAAATAGCGGTGTTAAGCGTGTCGCCTGCAAAACCCAGTGCTGCACTTGATGTATCGCTGCGACCCAGCATCAGCTCGGCCATAGCCTCGCCAAAGCAAGCGATTCGACCCGTATACAGGGAAGAAAAATCGGTGTTTGTTGTTTCACTCATTGACAAGAATTGCTCAATCTATACGAGGCCGAACTACGCATGAAATAGTAAGTATCGGTATGATACCGATGAAATGTTGTCATACAATACAGCATAATTACGAAGCGCTGGTGGGAGCAGTTCTCGAGTTATTCCTACTGGCATTGCCGAGCCCTGTATCTATGAGTGTTGTCCGACAGGTAGAAACAAGCATCTTTCGAGTGCCACTCAAAGAGGTCCTCAGCGACGCAATGCATGGCGAGCATACGCACTTTGAACTCGTTACGGTCACAGTGACCCTTGACTCCGGCGAGATCGGCACCGGTTATACCTATACAGGAGGTAAGGGGGGGCAATCCATCGGGGCCATGATCCAGCATGATTTAGCTCCTTGGCTTTTGGGGCAAGATGCTACCGATGTGGAAACACTCAATGAGGGTATGCAATGGCATGTTCATTACGTTGCCCGCGGTGGAATTGCAAGCTTTGCCATATCGGCTATTGATATCGCTTTATGGGATATTCGTTGTAAGCGTTTCCAGCAGCCACTTTGGCAGCTGGCTGGTGGGCATACTAATAAATGTCGTGCCTACTGTGGTGGAATAGACTTAAACCTCAGTAAAGAGCGCTTGCTGGAGAATATGGCAGGCTACCTAGAAAGAGGCTACAACGGCGTAAAGATAAAAATCGGCCAGCCTGAACTATCTGATGATATTGATCGCATTGCGTCTGTACGAGATTTCATTGGGCCAGACGTGCATTTTATGGTGGATGCTAACTATTCCATGAGTGTTGATCAGGCCATTAAAACGGCACATGCTATGGCGCCGTACAATATTAAGTGGTTTGAAGAGCCCACTATCCCAGACGATTTGGCCGGCTACAGTCGCATAGCGGACAATTGCAAGATGCCTATTGCCATGGGTGAGAACTTACACACCTATCATGAGTTTAAGCACGCGTTGGAGCAGGCGAAATTATCGTATTTACAACCAGATGCGTCCAATTGTTGTGGCATAACAGGGTGGTTACAGGCGGCCAGATTAGCCGCTGAATTTTGTGTAGAGGCATGTAGCCACGGTATGCAAGAATTACATGTCAGCTTAGTGTCCGCACAGCCCAATGGTGGGTTGTTAGAAGTGCATTCTTTTCCAATCGATGAATACACGCACCGACCGTTGGTGGTTCAAGACGCTTTTGCAATAGCGCCAGACGTACCAGGTATCGGTGTTCAGTTCGATTGGGAAAAACTAACCCCCACTCTTGAGAATTCGTACAGGCGTTATTTATAAGCCAGCAATTGCGTTGTATACCGAGTTTGCACAAACACATGTCTATCAAAATAATACAAGTGCTAATCCATAGTGTCGGTACTAAAAAAATATCGCTACTGGATAGCTTCGAGGTAAAGCATGAGTGTCTTAAAGCAATTCGATGTAACCGGTAAAACGGCGCTAGTTACAGGGTGTAAACGGGGTATCGGAAAAGCCATGGCTATAGCGCTGGCAGAAGCAGGCGCTGATATTGTCGGTGTCAGTGCAACCATGGAAGCATCCGGTAGTGATGTGGAAAAACAAGTCACAGCCCTAGGTCGCAGCTTTGAAGCGCATGTTTGTGATTTTTCAGATAGAGCCGCATTAAAGCGGTTTATCGCGACCGTGCAAAGCCGCGCTGGCAACATAGACATATTGGTAAACAATGCCGGCACCATAAAGAGAGCTCCAGCGGCGGAGCACCCGGATGACATGTGGGATGAAGTCATTGAAGTTAATTTGTCTGCGCAATTTATGCTGTCACGTGAAATTGGTCGAAGCATGATCGAGCAAGGCCACGGCAAAATTATATTTACTGCCTCATTACTGACGTTTCAAGGTGGTATCACCGTGCCAGGGTATAGCGCGAGTAAAGGGGGTATCGGGCAGCTGACAATGGCACTGGCTAATGAATGGGGCTCCAAAGGCGTCAATGTCAATGCCATAGCGCCTGGCTACATCCGCACCGACAATACTCAAGCACTTCAGGACAATACCGAGCGTCATGACGCCATCCTTGAGCGTATACCCGCTGGCCGTTGGGGAGTTCCTGAAGACTTTGCAGGGCCTGTCGTCTTTCTAGCATCTGATGCCTCAAACTATTTACACGGCACGATCTTGACCGTTGATGGTGGTTGGATGGGGCGTTAGAATTGTGACGTGCATCACGAGAATTAAGCTGCGAGCGTAAATTCACGTAAAAACAGTGCGGTTTTTCCGTGAAGCAATGCTGGCTCTGCGCTCCATGGCACGTAGACATTGGCCGGTTAGGATATCCTAGCGGGTAGTTAGGTTTTCAATGAATACATAGGCGGGTGTGCACAGTTTTAGGCACCCGCGGGACAGCACACGATGCACCTGAATTCGATACATCCAAGATTACCCCTCGTGGGTTTACTGGTTCTTGCTAGCCAGCTTATGGTCGCCTGTGGTGGGAGCTCAGGCGAAACACCTGATCCTACGACAGACCCGTCTGTTGTTGGCAGCGAGGCCCCAAGTGCCGATGACCAGCCAATTACAGAAGATCCTGCCTTTAACAATGCAGTGGGTTTCAGCGTCGTCCGTGAGCCCGGTGCAAGATTGGCAGTTGTTGAGGTTGATCCAGAGATCTCCGACGCTACATTTGAACTCGGCTTGCCCGAAGCCGTTATAACGGTTCCAGAAGGTGTGGATACAACCACCAATCAAGCCCCGTTTTTTGAAGACTTGCAAAACCTCACAGTTGAAGCGGGTGAGATCATCGAGATTGTTTATCGACCCCAAGACCCCGAAGGCGAGTTGCCCGGTATGTTCCCGGAAAAGCTTCCTCAGGGTGGAACATTCGACGACAATTTTGATGGCAGCAAAACCTTTCGCTGGCAGCCGCTGCAAATGGATGTCGGGATTTTAAAATTCACCGTTACGGCGCTTGATCCTGAGAACAGCTTATATAGAACCTCTCAGCCAATACTCATAAAAACCGTGTTGCCAGAGGATCTTTCGAGCATACCTAACGTTGCACCAACGCTTGATACCTTGCTGACCTACACGGCGCGTGTAAACGACCCAGTGGTCTTTGAGCTTAAAGGTATTGATCTAAACGGCACTGTTCCGACGCTAGAAGTTCCTAACTTACCAGCAGGCGCAACGTTCAATCAGCATCCTCGGTTTGAGGAGGTGTTTGTCCTTAAATTTACACCTACAACCGTGGGCGAGACGGTAATAGACGTGTTAGCCCGAGATTCAGTTGATAGTAGTCTCACAACGACTGAGGCGGTCTCCCTTTCGGTGTTGGCAGCAGATGCTTTCGATAGAGACGGCTCTGCATTAAAAGCATTGGCTAGCAATCGAAATGTTCAAATAGGTTTTGCAGCGCTTCAATCGTTTTATCATCAGCCAGATGGTGCTATTTACGCCTCAACTGCTGCACAAGAGTACGACATCGTTACTCCAGAAAACTCCATGAAAATGGATTATCTGAACCCCGAGCCAGGTCGTTATCAATTTGCAGCGACCGATAACTTGGTGGCATTTGCTAATGCCAACGCAATGGCAGTGCATGGGCATCCGTTGGTGTGGTACCGACAGCTACCGACCTGGATTACATCATCGGTGGTCGCTGAGCGAGAAACACACATGAGTGAATACATAGAGCGTGTGATGACGCGCTACGCTGATGACGTGTCTGTCTGGGACGTCATCAACGAACCGATGGCTGATGATGGAAGCTTGCGTGACTCTGTGTGGTTAGAAGCGATGGGCTCAGAATACATAGACAAAGCACTCACTCAGGCGCGCACTCTAGCGCCTGCCGCTGCAATACTGATCAACGAATTTGATATCGGTTTTGCCGGTCCAAAATTCGATGGCTTAGTTGAATTGGTAGACGGCTTGCAAGAGCGTGATGTGCCACTGGATGGCATCGGCTTTCAGATGCATGTGTTTACCAGTTTCAACCAATTTGACGAGCTTGAAGCAAACTTTGCACAAATAGCAGCTAGAGATTTGGACATTTACATCACAGAGCTGGATGTGTCTCTAGACGGTAGCGCAACCATCGTTGAACAAGCGGCAGCTTACCAGCAGGTCGTGAATATTTGCCTGGAGCAAGTGCGTTGTAAAGCTATTCAGACCTGGGGTCTGACTGACCAGTACTCGTTTAGGTCAAATTTTGATCCTCTGCTGTTTGATCGTGCTTACCAGGCAAAGCCTGCCTATGGCGCAGTTCAAGATGCATTGTCAGTAAATTAACAGCTAAAGCACCCTGCAATGGGGTGCTTTATCGCGTTATGTGGTTCCAAAAGTAATCAGGTTTAGTCTGGTTTATGCGTTTGCCAATAAGGCCCCCCAACATAAAACTCAAAGCAAAATCTGTGTTCTGATTGCTTTAGTAATAATTTTGTTTGGGCCGCCATGGACTTGCAGTCGTTCTTCAGGGCATACTAATAACACTGGCACTGGTAGAGTCATGGTCGGGCGTTAGTTTCGCGTCCGCTGACAATTGTCCTATCAGACGCATTGCTGGAGTGATGTTTCCAACATGCGAGCCGGATGTAGATTTACCACACCACTGATAAATTACGAGGAGTCACATGCAAAAGTATCTTAAGCCTGTTGCAAAAATAGCAGCTCTGAGCGCAACTGCTCTGGCCATTGCTGTTGCCACTGGCACTGCAAACGCTGCAGAAACCAAATTACGTATCCAGACGCATTTCTCACCTGAAACCCTTTCAGGCCAATTGGCTGCTGAATTCATCGAAGACATTTCAACAATGTCTAACGGCGAAATCCAAGTTGAAATGTTCTATTCGGGTGCTGTTGTAAAATCCGCTGAGACGTTCGACGCTGCGGCCACGGGTATCCTCGATTGCGACATGACGGGCGGTGCTTACCAAACAGGTAAAAATCCAGCTTTTCAGTTCGCTGGAGATCTCATGGGTGGTTACCAGAACCCTTATCAGCAAATGGCTTGGTTGCTACACGCTGATGGCTACACAAAAATCAACGAGCTGTACAACGAACATGACATGACTTTCGTTGGTTGGTGGATCCCAGGTCCTGAGTCGCTTGCCTCTACTAAGCCTATCCGCAACGTTGAAGATTTCAAAAACTGGAAATTCCGTTCACCACCAGGAATGGCGACACTTGTTTTCAAAAACATGGGTGCCTCTCCAATCGTTATGGATTTCAACGAAATCTTCACAGCATTGGAATCTGGAATCATCGACGGTGCTGATGCTGCCAACCTAACTAACAATGTTGGCCTAGGTTTGTACGACATCGCTGAGCACACAAACTTTCCCGGTTTCCACTCCATGCCTGCTGATCACCTAGCGTGCCGCACAGACTTGTGGGAAGAAATGCCAGAAAGCCATAAGGCCATCATGAAAGTTGGCATGCAGGCGTTGGCTCTGCGTAACGCTACAGCTAACGAAGTAAAGAACGCTCAGACAGCTAAAGATCTTCGTGAAAAAGGTATCAGCTTGTACGAATGGTCACCTGAAGAACTCGCTAAGTACCGTGATGCGGTACAGAAAGGTTGGGTTGAATTCGCCACTACACCAGAAGCGAAATCACTTCTAGAAAGCCACATCTCTTTCCTTAAAGATTTAGGCGCTATGCAGTAAGCACGATCTTGATAAGCGGGCAAGATCAACTTTGATCTTGCCCGCTTATCAGTAATGCAGTAGGTGTACTATTCTCGGCTAATATTTCAAAGGCACCAATGTGCTTTAGCCCCAAGCGATAACATTCAGGTTTCAGTCCCTTAGCTTTTCCGCACAGAGACCGTGTACTGACTTAAGCACGCACGATCTGTTCGGTGGCTGTAAACCCGATCAACCAAAATAATACCGAATCGATGCGAGAGGAATCCGGCAGCCTAATTGAGTGGTTGATACCACTAGCTTTTGTCATTTGCTCAGGCTGGGCAACGTGGCATACGCCCGCGTATATTTTGGACTTCATCCCGTCTGAAAATGCCAGTAAAGTTGAGCAAATGACTGCCTTGCATGAACGTAAGGATGTCACGCCTAACATGGAAGGTTTGTTTGGCGGTATTGCAGATCCCATCGACTGGGCAGCGCTGATTCTGGTTCCCATTCTATTTATCATCGGCTGTAGAACCGTTCGATGCGCGAAAATGGAGTTCGCTGACTGGCGCCCAATCGATCGAGTTGCGCTCTTTATTGGGCGTGTCACCATGATGCTCATTATCTTGATGACAGGTGTCATGCTGTACGAGGTCTTTCTGCGATACGTCTTTGAGTCCCCCACGTTGTGGGCTAATGAGTTAACACTTTGGCTTGCAGGCTATATCTTTCTGTTGTCGGGTTTATACGCCATGCAGCAGCGTTGCCACATTCGAATATTTCTACTCTACGATGCGGTGCCGCGATCCATCCAACACCTGTTCGACATAATTTCTGTCACATTCATTTGGTTGTTTGCTGCGGGAATGATTTTTGGCAGTTACAAGCAGGTGTTTGTTACCAAGTTCTATAAATGGGAAATGTTTGGTACGGCCTTTGATCCTCCCATTCCTGCCACGATACAACCAATGATCCTAGTCATGGTTGCACTGATAGCGCTGCAGGCTTTTATTAACCTCATTGCCGATTGGAATAGGGACCCTAGCGAACTAACCAAAGCGGAAGTACTGGATCAAGAAGAGTTGGAAGCGATTAAACGCAGCGTAGGTAAAGTCTAATGGATGTCGGCACAATCTCCATTGTCCTGGTTCTTGGACTCCTGTTTGTACTCGCCATAGGAATGCCCCTTGGGCTGGCCTCAGCGTGTTTGGCTTTGCTGGTCATGATCATGAAGTTCGAGCCGGCATTGCTCACAGACCCCATGACGTTTGGTGATGGCTTATTGACTGGGAGGCCGGGTACCGGGCCTTTGTATATATTGACCCAAAAGATATTTGATCTGCTCACCGAGTACGTCCTGATATCGGTTCCATTGTTCATCTTTATGGCCGCATTGTTAGAGCGATCCGGTGTTGCAAAAGGCATGTACGATTCTCTCGATTTTTGGTTGAGCCGAATGCGTGGTGGCATCGCAGTAGTGACATCGCTTATGGCGGTATTGCTTGCCGCTATGTCAGGAATCATTGGTGGTGAGATTGTCTTGCTAGGGCTCATAGCGTTGCCCCAAATGTTGCGCCTCGGTTACGACCAAAATTTAGCAATAGGTACCATCTGCGCCTCAGGTTCGCTGGGCACCATGATTCCGCCATCCATCGTGCTTATTATTTACGGTCTGATTACAGAAACATCCATAAAAGCGTTGTTCACTGGCGCCTTTTTGCCAGGCTTCATGCTGGCGAGTTTTATCATTCTGTACATCATCATACGCACCCGTATGAACCCATCATTAGCGCCTCTACCCGATGCGAAAGAAGGGGATCCAACCGCTTCAGAAAAACGTCAAATGTTTGGTGGATTTGTTGCGCTGGTCATAGCAGGTTTAGGAGCACTCTTACTGCTGCGCGTGGTTGTTTACACATTGACCGGCATTAATTCAGTTGTTGATGAGGATGAAGGGCCGATCTTTTTAGGCATGACTTATCACATGCCGTATCTGGCAGGTGTTGTTGTTACTGGCTTGGCTCTCGCATACGTTGTCGTTGGGCGTGCTAAGACCATGCAAGGGTGGCTGTACGGCAAAGGGTTGTTAGCACCGTTAATCATCATCGGTATCGTATTAGGTTCCATCTATGGTGGCGTCACAGGTATCACTGAAGCTGCGGGCATGGGCGCTTTAGCGGTGTTTGTCATTGCCTTTCTCAGAGGCGAAGCATCAGTGGCTTTGGTCTGGGACAGTTTGATGAGAACGCTCCGATCAACAGGTACGATTATTTGGGTCACTGTTGGTGCCGCTGCGCTCTCAGGTGCCTACACGTTAGCGGGTGGTCCGTCGTATATCGCCGAGCTAATCGTGGGGGCAGAAATGCCAACATTCTTAGTGCTACTTACTATGATGCTCATTTTGCTATTCATGGGAGCATTCATGGATTGGGTGGGTATCGTATTGCTGATCATTCCCGTATTCCTACCCATAGTGAGAGCTATGCCGATAGAAGAAATCGGCTTTATTGGACAGCTATCACCCGCGCACTTGTCTGTGTGGTTTGGCGTACTGTTTTGTATGAATATGCAGGTAAGCTTTTTATCACCGCCGTTCGGTGGCGCCGCATTCTATTTAAAATCTGTAGCGCCTCCACATATATCATTGACCGATATATTCCGCGGCTTCTTACCCTTCATCGGTTTGCAGTTGTTAGCGTTAAGCGTGCTGTTGATCTGGCCGCCTATCGTGACTATCTTCCTTTAAGGAGAACTGTACTAGTCAACTATTTGTTGGCTAGTAAAGTCGATACGGGTCACGTCATGATTCCAATGGTTTAACGCCTTAAGTAAATCGGACGTTTTTATTCGAGTGCTGTGGGTGTTTCTACAGGGGTGTAGGTAGATCCACTCGTGTGCCAGTAGGGAGTGTTCAAAGAGCACTCGCACAGATCCACTGTGGTCATTGAAGATCGACAACGGTGAAACAGACCCCGGAACAACGCCTAAAAATCGACCAAGCCGATCGGTGCTTGCAAAAGCGAACTGTCCGCCAGGGGTTTGTAGAATGTCGCGTAAACCCCGTAAATCTACAACGTGATTTTGTTCGACCACCAGTAAAAACATTTTGCCTTTTTTATTGCGCAAAAATAGATTTTTGGTGTGAGCGCCCGCGTCTGTGTAAACGACAGTCTTAGCTTGCTCAACGGTGTACAAGGCTTCATGAACCGTGGTTTGGTGAGGTATGCCCAAGCCATCAAGTTCCGCTAGGAGTTGGTCTGCGGTAGCTGCAAGATCCCCATTATCGAGATAAACAGTTTCAGGGTCTGGACGGTCTGCATGACTCATAGCCGAAGTCTA
>CALKLO010000090.1 GCA_937991945.1 uncultured Granulosicoccus sp. | reverse complement strand
ATACTAGCGTGCATTTGATGGAAGTGATCGGTGACACGGTTGTCCCTAACAGTGTGGCTACTGCCCCGCTATCGGGTACAGATCCATTAGCTCGTATTATGGGTTTAACGCAAGTCGATGCAACAACATCAGGCAGTGCGTTTGTTAAGTTCTCCGCAGGTGACCATGGCTCTATTTTGAATCCTGCTGCAAGCTTAGAAACAACCGTTGAGATGCAAACACAAGCTGCGACATTTGCTGCAACTCAAGGCACTGTATTACCGATCACTGACGCAAGCGTCATCCAGGCGGTTGAGTAATTCATGAAAGCGATTAGCTCAACAAAGTTATGGTCCATCAGTGCGCTGCTGTTTAGCGCGCTGTTGGTCGCAGTTAGCCCTGTCAACGCTGCGAAGGTTGCAGGCATAACCCTCGACGATTCAATCTCAGTGGCTGATCAGTCACTAAGCTTGAACGGTGCTGGCATTCGTAAAAAATTGTTCATCAAATTGTATGTGGGCAGTTTGTACACAGCCTCAGGTGATGGATCAGCAACCGATATTGTTACCGCTGATGAGCCTATGGCCATTCGACTCAACATGATCTCTGATTTGCTGACTCGTAAGAAGATGGTTGGTGCACTGAACGATGGATTCAAAAAATCTACGGGCAACAATACAGCGCCTATTCAAGCAGGCATTGATCAGTTGATTAGCGTTATGCCTGAAACGATTGCTACGGGTACACAAATGACGCTGGCCTACGAGCCGGGTGTTGGAACTCATCTGATGGACGGTGATACGTCGTTGTCAGTGATACCAGGCTTAGCGTTTAAACAAGCTCTATTTGGTATCTGGTTATCTGACAAGCCTGCTCAATCTTCACTGAAGAAAGCCATGCTAGGTAGTTAGTCGTTTCTAGGTGTTGCTTGTAAACATCTAGGCGAAAAAAAAGCGGGTCGTCATGCTGTTAAATAAACAGCCGACGATCCGCTTTTTTCGTTTTCAGAGTATGCTTTTACTGAAGCATTAACGATCTAGCCTGCAACGGCACCCTGCCTCACGTCATTAGGGAAGTCGTCGACATCCACCACTCGCTTGGTAGCTTCAGCAGCAACCAATAGCTGATGAGCATCCTCAACGGTTAGCACATCTTCTTCGGTCAATTGATCCAACCACGTTGGATAGTCCATGTCGTATGGCATCACGCGTTTTGCATCCTTCAACTTACGCTCAGCAGAATCTGCAGCAATCACAACTTTCATCGCAAATTCGATACTGCCGGTTACATCCTCAGGATCATCACTGATATAAACACCATCCGTTAGCCTGTCTCTAGCTTCTGACTCACTTAACAGGATACGAGCACAGGCTTGAGTCAATGTGTCGTTAGGTGTTCGGTAGCGACGGCCTAATGGAAATACGATGCCGCGTAGAATCAAACCAATGAAGGTATTCGGGAAGTTCCTTAAGATTTGATCCAGTGCAACTTGGGTTTCAAACAAGGCATGACGAACAGACCATTCCAGTAATGGCTGATCGGCTTCAGGACGCCCCGTATCTTCAAAACGCTTCAATGCAGCTGATGCCATATACATGTGCATTAAGCCATCAGCAAAACGCCCCGAAAGCATCTCTTTACGCTTAAGACCGCCACCCAAGAACAACATGGCAAAGTCAGCCAGAAAGGAATAAGCGGCACTCATACGTCCTAGTCGACGGTAGTACTTAGCATTAGGTCCCTCAATAGGTGAGCTTGCAAATACACCTTTGGACAGGCCGTGGAACAGAGAACGAGCACCATTTTGAATGGCATAGCCCACGTGCCCCATCAAGGCCTCATCGAAGCTTTCAAGCGCTTCTTGCTTATTCGGCAACGAGGCAGCTGTGATTTCTTTCATTAACCATGGGTGGCAACGGATAGCGCCTTGACCAAATATAATCAGACTACGCGTCAGAATGTTTGCACCTTCAACCGTGATGCCTACAGGAATGGCTTGATAAGGCCGACCCAGGAAATTTCCAGGACCCATACAAATGCCCTTTCCACCAATGATATCCATGCCATCGTTTATCACGACACGCATACTCTCAGTGTTGTAGAACTTCAATATGGCGGAGACCACAGAAGGCTTTTCGCCTTGATCCAGTGCCGCACAGGTGAGTCGTCTACCGGCATCCATGGTGTACGTTAAGCCTGCGATGCGCCCAAGCGCCTCCTCAATGCCCTCAAATTTACCGATAGGCAAGTTGAACTGCTTACGTACTCGCGAGTATGCGCCAACGAAACGAGCGACTGATTTGCCAGACGCAACGCCGTTTGAAGGTAATGAAATACCACGGCCTACAGACAACGACTCCATGAGCATGCGCCATCCCTGCCCGACCATCTCCTGACCACCGATAACCCACTCCATAGGAATGAACACGTCATCACCACTATTAGGACCGTTCATAAAGGCCTGATTAAGTGGAAAATGACGGCGACCGATGTTAACGCCCGCTGTATCGGTTGGAATGAGTGCGCAAGTAATACCGAGCTCTTCGTCCCCACCCAGTAACCCGTCCGGATCGTATGCTTTAAACGCCAGCCCCAGCAATGAAGCCACAGGACCTAATGTGATGTAACGTTTTTCCCAGGTCACTCGCATACCCAGAACCTGTTTGCCTTCGAATTCGCCCTGACACACGATGCCAAAGTCTGGCATGGCACCCGCATCAGAACCTGCTGAAGGCCCTGTGAGTGCAAAGCATGGAATCTCCTTACCTACAGCTAGGCGTGGCAAGTAGAGATCGCGCTGCTCTTGAGTACCGTAATGCATGAGCAACTCTGCCGGTCCTAACGAGTTGGGGACCATGACGCTAACAGCGCCAGTTACGCTGCGAGTTGCAAGCTTGGAGACAACTTCTGAGTGCGCCATCGCTGAAAAGCCAAGACCGCCATATTCTTTTGGAATAACCATTCCCAGAAAACGTTCGTCTTTGATGTACTGCCAGACAGCTGGCGGCAGATCGTTTAGTTCATAGGTAATTTCCCAATCGTCCATCATCGAACACAGTGTTTCGACGGGGCCATCCATGAAAGCTTGTTCTTCTTCATTTAACACAGCTTCTGGGTAACTGGTGAGCTTTTCCCAATCAGGTGCGCCGCGAAACAGTTCCGCTTCCCACCAAACTGTGCCTGCATCGATAGCTGCACGTTCGGTGTCAGACATCGGTGGCAGCACCGCACGCACATACTTGAGCACAGGCAAACTAACCAGGCGATGGCGTAAAGAGCGCACGTTGAACACGATGACCAATGCAAGGCAGATCAACACGAGCACTCCGCCAAAAAAGCCCGAAACGGCACCGATGCTCCAACCTAGCCACAGAATAATCGCAGTAGCTACTGTTGCTACAGGCAAACTTAGACGATGGCGCGACACAACAAACAGTGTCAAAGCAGCAACGACTAACCAAAATAAAATACCCATTAAGGGACCTCGCAAAGATTGAATTCGAATGAAGCGCCAAAGCGCTGTTTATAAACAAGGAAGCCTAGTAGCTAAGCACTGGGCATGCCGTGCGACCCACTTATTTACGAGTCTGACAGCGGTTGTGGCTCAAAGTTACTTGAAAACGTCCCTTGGGCGCTGTAAACCACTGTTTCAAAATAGTCACCCACATGTAATGTCGCATAATACGTGACAGGCTATGTGCCAGTTGAAAAAATCTGATCATCGACCAGTAATTACGTAAGAGGCGATTCAAAGCCTATCAATCAGTCTATATTTGGCCGCAGAGCCTCGGGTTTCTCGATGTGATTTCGGCTATAGTCCCTCATACATTTCCAGCCATTGCCGCGCTCCTGAAGGGTCCGTGGCGTACGACATACTTATGGATGCTATAAAAAACGCCTATTCGACGATTATTGAGTCAATCGGCGAAGATCTCAGCCGCGACGGGTTAGTTGATACGCCAACTCGCGCAGCAAAGGCGATGAGTTACCTCACCCAAGGTTATAGCCAAACGCTTGAGGAAGTCGTCAACGGCGCCGTCTTTGAATCAGACAGCGACGAAATGGTCATTGTCAGAGACATTGAGCTGTATTCGCTGTGCGAGCATCACTTGCTGCCATTCATTGGCAAATGCCACGTCGCCTACCTGCCTCGCGGCAAGGTCATTGGTTTGTCTAAAGTGGCGCGTATTGTCGATATGTACGCTAGACGCCTGCAAATACAAGAATCACTAACCAAGCAAATCGCTGACGCCATACTGGAAGTCACCGATGGTAGAGGGGTCGGTGTCATTATCGAATCCCAACACATGTGCATGATGATGCGCGGCGTGCAGAAGCAGAATTCGTCAATGACAACATCAGCTATGGTCGGACGCTTTCGCTCAGACATCAATACGCGTAACGAATTCTTGTCGCTGATCCGCTCTTAGTGTTACCGACCTGCTCCTAGCGTTAACCATCTGCTCTTAACGTTACTGAACAGTTTTTAGCATTAGAAAGCGCAACTGCGATACCAAACGCGCGCCAAACAATGGCGCGCTAATTCGGCATCTACTCTTCGACGGATTCTTCAGATCCCAATTGTAAATGCCACAAATCCGCATATAACCCCTGATTAGCTAATAGCGTCTCATGGGTGCCCTGCTCGACAATGCGACCAGCGTCTAACACCAATATTTGATCAGCATCGACAACGGTTGATAGCCTGTGCGCAATAACCAAGGAAGTTGCACGCTTTGCCGCTGCATTCATGCCTTCAAGAATGGCTTGCTCGCTGCGAGTATCTAGTGACGAGGTAGCCTCATCAAAGATGATGATGGGTGGGTCTTTGACCACTACGCGGGCAATCGCCATACGTTGTTTCTCACCACCGGAGAGTTTCAAGCCACGCTCACCGACAACCGTCTCGTAGCCCTGCGGTAGTTCGCTAATAAATTCGGACAGATTAGCTCGACGGGCAGCCTCAAACACGCGCTCATCATCGGCCTCTGGGTGCGCATAAGCTAAGTTATACCGAATGGAATCGTTGAACATTACGGTGTCTTGCGGAACCACACCGAGCGCCTGCCGCAAGCTCGATTGGGTGCAGTCGCGCACATCGACCCCGTCGATAAGCACCTGACCTTTATTGACATCATAGAAACGAAACAATAAACGCGACAAGGTGGATTTGCCAGCACCAGAAGGCCCAACCACTGCCACCTTACTGCCCGCCTCAACCGTAAAACTCACACCCCGCAATATGGGGCGCTCGGGTAGATAGGCAAATTCCACATCCTTAAACTCGATGCGGGCGTTTTGAATGTTCAAGTCTTTAGCATCAGGCTTGTCCTGAATTTCAGGTGTTTTCTCTAGTAGCTTTAACACGAGATCCATATCGGCCAACGCGTACTGCAACCCACGGTACACCACGCCTAATACATTCAGCGGTACGAACAGCTGTAGCATCAAGGCGTTAATGAGAACAATATCGCCTAAGGTGATGGTATCGGTTGTCACATCACGAGTAGCTAGCATCATGATAATGGTGACCCCAACTGCCACGATGGCCGCTTGACCAAAGTTCAACGTGGACATGGTGACCTGACTGCGCACACCGGCATCAGCCCAGTCTTCCATGTGCTCATCGTAGGCGTCTATTTCGCGCTTCTCGTTATTAAAGTACTTAACGGTTTCGTAGTTGAGAAGACTATCGATCGCTCGACCGTTAGACAGGGAATCAAGACGATTCATCTCATGCCTGAACTGCATACGCCAACCCGAAAACATGAGCGTAAACGCGATATAAAACCCTACCGTAACAAATACAACCAGCGTGTATTCCCAGCCATAGCCGCCCAATAAAATACCGGCAACCAATAAGAATTCTGCAGCCGTAGGAACGATATTGAAGACTAGCAAGTTCACTATAGAACTGAGGCTGTTTGTGCCTCGTGATAGATCTTTGGAAATACTACCGGTGTGGCGCTCTAGATGAAACGACAATGACAGGTCATGTAAGTGCGTTAGCACTTGGGTAGACAACTGGTGCATGGCCCTATAACGCACCCGTGCAAACAAGGCATCACGCAACTCTTTAAACAAGGAGCTGCACAGTCTTAACAGGCCATAGGCTGCAACAAACCCTAAGGCCACTAACAACACATCAGTATTGGTACCACCGGCATCGGCCACTGAGCCTGCCGCCTCCACGCCTGTTTCTTGATCCAGCGTATTGACGATGTTCTTGAGTAGCAACGGTACGGCAACAATTGCCAACTTACTGAGCATCAAGCAACCGAGTGCCAGCAAGACTCGACCACGGTACTCCCACAAATACGTGGAAAGCTTTTTCAGATTTTCAAAATCACGACGATTACTGTGAGGAACTTCTACGCGACCGTGCATCAGTTAGCTCGCCGTTCGTCAATAGAGGACGATGTGGGCGAATCAGACTGTGCGACTTCATTTGCTGCCATAGGTGTGTTTGATGTGTTTGCTGCGCTGGAATCAATATTGATATGTTCTAGCGCACCGTTAACTAAGGATAAGGCATCGGTGCATTTACCCGCATGCTCACTGATGTGTCGTCGATACAACCGTGCCCCTGGCACCTCTTGAAACAACGACACGATGTGTCGACTCATGGCGCTAGGGCGAACGCCTTTATCAATCCAGGGTTGCATATAGGCCGCGTAATCACGTGCCACCTGTGACAACGTAGCAAAGTCAGCTGTGTGCGTGTGCCCACCGGGGATATCAGCGAATACAGTGCTGTCAGCTTCCGCCAGCATAGCGGGTGAGTAGTAAGCTGCGCGGCCAATCATCACGCCGTCGACTTGTTGGAGGTGTGACTGGGTATCGGCTAAATTATCGATGCCCCCGTTAATACTAATATGCACGTCTGGGTAGGCCTGCTTGAGCCGATAGACGTATTCATAACGCAGCGGTGGAATGGTTCGATTTTCTTTGGGACTTAATCCGTCTAGCCAGGCTTTGCGCGCATGCACGATCAAGTGTTTGCATCCGCTTTGCAATACGATACCTGCAAACGATTCTAGCGCCTCGTAACTGTCGTCACGATCAATACCCAAGCGGCACTTCACGGTGACGGGAACGTCCACTTTTTCCTGCATACCCGCGATGACATCGCGAACAAGCTCAGGCTCTGCCATTAGACAGGCACCAAACCGCCCGGCTTTTACCCGGTCACTTGGGCAGCCAACATTCATATTGATTTCATCGTAGCCCCACTCTTGGCCAATGTGAGCGGCTTCGGCCATCTCATTCACATCCGAACCGCCGAGCTGCAGCACCACGGGGCCTTCTACAGTTTCCTTGCCAAGCAAGTAGCTACGATCGCCATGAATCACCGCCTTGCACGTCAGCATTTCTGTGTACAACAGCGTATGGCGCGTTAACAAACGCGCTAAAAAACGGTAGTGACGATCTGTGAGCTCCATCATTGGAGCCACGACAAGGCGTCTGTGATTTTCAGTTAGCTGGGTAGACATAGGGCACCAGTATGGGCGATCGCCAGAGTTTTCCAGCACAGCACGTTAATGAGGTATTTAATGAGAACGCTTTAAAGACTGCAGTGCCATGACCTTGTCACGAAACACCTGAAGAGAATCTCCCTCTTTAAGGCTGTGTTTAAGCATATCTTGCTGCGATGCCGGCGCAAGACCATTTGAGGGAGGTTCCATTTCCATGTTGGCTGGAAACGGATAGCCCTCAGCGGTTGCCTCTACAACATATTGCGTCATCGTGTCATTCCAGCCGTCCGTTTGTTGCAACTGCTGCAGCGCGGGATACACGGCAATGCTCATTCGCGTTTTATCTAGCAATTCCATAGTTCGTGCATAGGCTGATCCTACTTGTACGAGATTGGCAAAGCGTTGGACATCAGTCGTTTTGTTATCCCCTGCTGCATGCATCAGTGCTGGGTTAAAAAACAACATATCGCCTTTTTTTAATGGCAATTGCACATGCATCTCTTCGAACAGTTCAACGCAGTCGGCTCTGGCTGTTGCTAAATAGCCTGGCAAAAACGTTTGCGAGAACGGTAGTAATTTAGTTGGACCCGACTCTAACGGCATATCTGAATGAGCAATGGCACCCTGCAACGTCAACATAGGTGACATAGCATGCACGTGGGCAGGGTATTCATATAGCCGTTCGGTTGTCTGAAAACCCATATGATAATCACGATGACAGTGCTGAGCCTGACCTCCAGGATGAACGATATTGGCCTGCGCTGTAATTTGATAACCTGGCCCTAACCACGCTCTACACATCTTAGCCATGACCGCATTGGCGTTATAACGTGCAAATAACTCAGGCGACTCTATGCATAGTTTTTCGTGCCCATTCCAGATGCGAGTATTTGAACCTGCCGGTGCGAAATGATCGGCACCACTATCCAATTGCGCTTCTCGCTTAATGATGGTGTAGAAAACGTCAGTCACGGCATCTAACAGCGCAATATCATCGACAGCATTCTCAATCACAACAGCACCGGCACCGGAGGCCAATACCTGCGCCCACTCTTGCTGATAGGCACGAATGCGTTGCGGTGCCTTTGCTTCCAGCTCAGCGGCATGGCGCACCGCCTCGCCGTCATAAACGGGGATTTGCTTGGAAATTTTTGATGCCAACGGTACACGACGTGTGTCAGTTTCACGTGCGCACGCGTCTCGCAACAACTTGATATCAGCTGAACCTTCGTTCAGCCAAACACCGTCCTGATTTATAGATTCAATCGACATTTGCCCAGCCAGAATTTTCATAGGATGCCCAAAGCGCATCAATTACCTTGTTGACTTCCATACCGTCGCGAAAAGCCGGCCATTGAGAGCGCCCATTGTGAATGGCAGTTAAGAAATCTTTGGCTTCAATAATAAGCTGATCTTGGTATCCCGTACCGTGCCCAGGCCCCAAACAAAAGTTCACGTAGTCAGGGTGATCGGTATTGGTGAGTATTTTGCGAAAACCGCGCTCAGACTCTGGCCCTTCCATCTTGTACAGCCAAATAGCGTTTTGGTCTTCCTGGTCAAAACGAATGGCACCTTTGCTTCCGCTAATTTCATAGGCGTAACCCATCTTTCGCCCAGTGGACACACGGCTAAAATACAAGTGCCCCATGACACCTGACGAAAACCGGCACAGGCAATGCGCGTGATCGTCGTTAGTGACGGCTTCCATCTCGCCCTGGGCATTGGGACGCGTTTCGTGAACGGTTCCAACATCGGCACACAACGAATCAATGGGACCTGCAAGCGCCATGGCAGCGTTGATCATGTGTGAGGACAAATCGCCTAGGGTGCCGTTAGCGCGGCCTCGTGTCCGCCACGTGGCCAACGCTTCGGGATCCGCATAGAAGTCCTCTGTGTGCTCACCACGAAACCACGTAATGTCACCAATAACGCCGTTTTGAATCAACTGACGCGCAAATTGCGTTGCCGGCGTTCTCACGTAGTTGAAGCCAACCATGTTGACCACACCCGCCTTCTCAGCGGCTTCTGTCATTTCCAAGCTCTCAGCCACCGAGGTTCCCATAGGTTTTTCGCACAATATGGGTTTACCTGCAGCAATAGCTGCCATGGCGATGTCTCGGTGGGTCGTTTGGGGAGAGGCGATGATAATGGCTTCAACCTTGGGGTCCGCCACCAACGCTCGCCAATCTGATGTCGAGCGGTTAAAACCAAACTGACGGGCTTTTTCCGCCGCACCGGCATCGGTTGTGGCACACAACATTTCACACACGGGTCGCAGTGGCGTGTTGAAAACAGCCCCAACAGAGTGCATAGCCACACTGTGCAATTTACCCATATAGCCGGCGCCAATAACGCCTATTCCGATCTGAGTCAAAGTCGGTAGTCTCCGCTAGAATTAACCAAAAGTTCTTTATGTAATCGCCAGTGTACTGCGTGACGTCGCCTATGCGTAATTCACCTGACTATCGCGTTATAAAAAGAGCGTTTATCATGCAAGACAAACCCGTAGATTAAGAGCCATCCATGAAAACACGTGCCGCCGTAGCCTTCGCAGCTGGACAACCTCTAGAAATCGTCGAGGTCGACCTCGAAGGACCAAAAGCTGGCGAAGTACTCGTCGAAATCAAAGCCACGGGTGTTTGCCACACCGA
>CALKLO010000089.1 GCA_937991945.1 uncultured Granulosicoccus sp. | reverse complement strand
TGGCCATCGGGCAAACCAGTGAAACGCATTAAACGTGTTGAACAGTCCTCGACCGATGCGTGGATCCATCAAGCCACTTATTTGTCTAAATAGGCGAGTGGTTGCAGACCAAGCAACATCGTTAAGATCGCCTGTGACAATGGTGGGCTGCGTGTTGCCCTCGAGTTGTTGGGCCAGCATTAGTAGTTCAACATCACGCTCGGTGGACTCAGCATTTTCCAAAGGTGCTGGAGGGGCCGGGTGCAAACAGTGCAAGTTTACGAATTGGGTTGAGCCAACTTCTACGATTGTTTGTATTGAGGGTTTATCGGCTTCGACACTGAAGTGAATTTTTGAATCGTGTAGTGGCAGCTTTGAGTAAATATGCATGCCGTACAGGTTATCTAAAGGGCACTTCACGCTATGTGGGTAGCCTTCTACTGTGTCGAGTTGCTGTTGCCACCATTCATCAGACTCCAATGCAATGAATACATCCGGTTGATGTTGTCTGATCAGGTGCAACAAGGTGTCACTGTGGCGATTACTCATTAACACATTGCTGCTGAGTAGTTTAATGGTGGGTCTGTTGCCATCAATGTCGTACAAGTAGTTGTCAACTTCCTGCTTGTACATTTCGGTGTACGGAAAAATTAGTCGACACTGATGAATTAAAACCGCGAACACCGCTAACGCCATTAGGGTGCTGAACCAGCCCATGTTGGTCGAGCTATTGAGCCAAAACCCCAACCATAGGGCGGATACAACTGCGATTTGTAGGCTGGGGAAATCCATCGCTCGTATCCACCATTCTCGGCGAATGGACAGAGGCATGAGCGTCATCACGATAAGTAACGTAGCTAGTGTAAATGACAGGAGAGACACGTATCTATACTCGCAGGGCGGTGGTGATGGGATGAGCGGTAATGATTAGTTTGTGTCGATAAACCGACCAGCCTAGTATGACAGCCAATACCGGATTGTGACTTGCAAAACGTGCAGTTGATGGCCAATATGAGGCTCACCACCCAAGCCAGGTCAGTATTCTTACGTGAAAATTCAATCACTTCAAACGTTTGTTGTGGGAAACCCACCACCACACTTTGGCGGTCGTTATTTTATATTCCTGAAATTGACGACAGATACCGGCATAGAGGGCGTGGGTGAGGTTTACACCGCCACGTTCAGTCCAGCTGTTGTGCAGAGCATGATTGAAGACGTCTTCGAAATGCATGTGCAAGATGCCGATCCCTTCCACATTGAAAGACTGTGGCGGCGGGTCTACGGCAGGGGTTATACCTTGCGTCCAGATTTATCGCTTATGAGTGTGCTCAGTGGCTTGGAGATGGCTTGCTGGGACATTGTGGGTAAAGCGGTCGACAAGCCTGTCTATGAGTTGCTGGGTGGAAAAGTCCACGAGCGACTGCGCAGCTATACCTACATCTACCCTAGAGCGGGCGAGGACCTATCGGTCTATTCAGATCCTGATTTAGCCGCTGAGCGTGCGTTGGAATATGTGGATATGGGGTTTACCGCGCTTAAATTTGACCCCGCTGGCCCCTACACCGTTTTCGACGGTCGCCAGCCATCGATGGAAGACCTGGATCGGTCTGAGCGCTTTGTAAAAACATTACGAAAAGCGGTTGGCAATAAGGCTGATCTACTGTTTGGAACTCACGGGCAATTCACCGCAGCCGGCGCTATTCGCATGGCGAAACGACTGGAGTCCAGTGACCCTCTATGGTTCGAGGAGCCGACTCCACCAGAAAATCCGAAAGAGATGGCAAGGGTGGCTAGGCAAACATCCATCCCTATTGCTACAGGTGAGCGCTTAACAACGAAATATGAATTTGCGCGTGTTTTGGAAGAGCAGGCTGCGTCCATTTTGCAAATGGCGTTGGGTCGAGTGGGTGGCATGCTTGAGGCGAAAAAGATCGCAAGCTTAGCGGAAACGTATTACGCGCAAATAGCACCGCATTTGTATTGTGGTCCTGTTGAAGGTGCCGCTAATGCACAGTTGGCTACCTGCACGCCTAATTTCTTGATTTTAGAAAGTATTGAAACGTGGGGAGGCTTTCATGCCGACATACTTAAAAAACCCATGCGTTGGGAGGAGGGCTATGTCATTCCCTCAAATGATCCAGGCTTAGGCGTTGAAATTAACGAAGAGGTCGCACTGGCTAATCCTTATTTGGGTAAACAGCTACATCTGGAAATGCTCGAAGAGCCGGTTTAGCGATACCGGCTGATTTCCCGATAAGCGCAAACCTAACCCCACTCATTGGATTACTTACCCGTGTCATCTCAATCAGATTCATGCTTTCCAGTCACTATCGAGACTATTAGGCAGGCCGCCGTGCGTTTAGCACCGGTTGTTGTCAAGACCCCACTGCTCGAAAGCCCGTATCTAAATGAGATTGCGGGTCGTCGTGTTTTAGTGAAGGCCGAAGTGTTGCAGAGGACAGGCTCGTTTAAATTCCGCGGTGCATGGTCTGCTATTAGCGCTCTGGATGAACAAACAAGAGCCAGAGGTGTGATTGCCTATTCGTCAGGTAATCATGCTCAAGGTATAGCGCATGCAGCGAGTCTGCACGGTATACCCGCAACGGTCATCATGCCTGCTGATTCGCCGGCTATGAAGTTGTCAAATACACAAGTGTTGGGTGCCACAGTGGTGACTTATGATCGTGCCGGAGGTGAGTCGCGAGAAGCAGTGGGTGAAGCCTTGGCCGAGAAGCACGGGCTAACGCTAATACGTCCTTACGATGAGCCGATGGTTATTGCAGGTCAAGGTACGTGTGGGTTGGAAATAGCCGAGCAAGCGGCTGCTGTCGGCGTTGAAGAAGCCGACGTCATGGTGTGTTGCGGTGGTGGCGGTTTGAGTGCAGGTATGGCTATCGCTTTAGATGCTGTTGCGAAAGGTTTGCGTGTTCGGCCAGTTGAACCCACCAATGCAGACGATACCTGTCGCTCTTTGTTAAAAGGTGAGCGAGTGGCGAATGTGGGTAATCCTGATTCTATTTGCGATGCGATTGTTACGCCTACACCCGGTGAACTGACGTTCCCTGTTCTGCAAGCATTGGCAGGTGCAGGCATCAGCGTGTCTGATGAACAAGTGCTGAATGCTATGAAGCTTGCTATGTTGCGACTTAAGCTTGTGGTAGAACCCGGAGGTGCTGTGGCCTTGGCTGCTGCACTGGATTCAAGTCAATCACACGGTGACGCCGTTGTGTGCGTCGTCACCGGTGGTAACGTGGATATACAGCTACTGACTCAAGCTTTAGGTGTTGTATCCACCGATGCTGCATTGGGCTGACGCGTAAAGGGCTGTATGATTTTAGCTAACCCGATACCTGCGTTGAGCAGCAGCAGTTCGCGGCGAATACGTGCTCTAGCAACAATGGATTGCGCCTCTACAGGGCGATGAAATCGGAGTGTCTCGAAGTCTTTATTTAATCGCTCTAGCCGAGCTTTTTGCGTTGGCCATTGACGTGCTGCTCGGTGTAAAAATTCAGAAGCAGATTCATTACTGACTCTTGAAAGCTTATAACTTTTCAACAAGTTACAAAGCCTATTCCATAGTTTTTCATCGGCTGAGAGTTCTCTGTTGCTTACCCTGGGTGCGCCTAAGATAAACAAACTCCAACATAGGCTCACACCAATAACGATCAGTGCTATCTGTAATAAGCTTGGATTAAACAGACCTAACTTATCCCAAAATTTATTTTGCGACTCGTTATCAAAATTTACGACGAGACGTTGCCATTGATGATTCATCGAATCCCATTGCAGTTGTGCGCTACGTAACCAACTTGAATTGAGTCGTGATAAGGCTGGTACTGATGACTCGTTGGGCAGTGCAGCTGCAAGACCTTGCTCTACCCGTGAAGGGGCTACGAATCCGGTTGGATCAAAACGCTGCCATACGCCATTGATGTACGCCTCGGCCCAAGCATGAGCATCGGCTTGGCGTACGATCATATAGTCACCGTTCATCTCGCCACCTAAGTACCCAGTGACGACACGCGCGGGTATGTCAGCTGCGCGCATCAGCACGACAAACGCTGCCGCGTAGTGCTCACAAAACCCTGCTTTCGATTGAAAAAGGAATTCATCTACTGGTGCATCGCCTAGCAGTTGAGGCTGCAACGTATATCTGAAAACATCACGATTGAAGTGTCGAAGCACGTTAGTGGCGTACTCTAAATCAGAGCCGGATTTGCTTCGCAATGATTTGGCAAACGCTATCGTTTGTGGGTTCTTGCCTGGTAGAAACAACGTGCTTGGGCTAGGTGCTCGTGATGCCGCTCGTTTGTCACTTAGTACCGAGGACTGTCGATAGCGCAAAAGCTGCGACACGGGCTTGTTGGCTATGATCTGACCGTCTCCCATGAGCCTGCCTAGCAGGCGAGTCGATGGGCTGCTAATTTGGCCATTGGCTAAGGTGTTGTCAGAATGAGGCAAAGACATCGCTGTATCGAGAGCGAATAACCAACGTTGCCTGTGCGGTTGTAGCATGACCGTGTAGCTTTGCGGTTTGCCCATGCCCGGCAGATGCTGCGGCATCGTTTCGATAACCGATTTACCCGTCTTCCAGTTGCGACCATCAAACTCTGTGAGTACAGGACCTCGCCAATACAGTTGATGTGCAGGAGGTGGTTCATCATCAAACTCAACACGAAAAGCGACAGCAGCTGATTGAGAGATTGATCCGATGCTACCCGGCGACATGGAATCAGATAAACCGGTTGTCGCCATCGCATCTTCGGGGAGTGACCACAAAGGACCCGGTAGTCGAGGGAATATAAAGAACAGTAACGCTGCTAACGGCAAGCCGTGAAGCAGCAGTTTAGCGACTAATTTGATTTGATTTGAATTGGCGGCAGGATTTTTTGAATCCCTCAATATGGACAACGCATAGGCCAAAGCCACGACCGCTGGCAATGTGAATAGTGCCGCTAGTATGGTCTGCGAATAAAAGTACTGCGTCAGTAATAAAAACGCTGCCAAGCATAATAATAGTGTGGCATCACTGGCTTTTCGAATCTCTGCAAATTTTGCGGCTACGAGCACAAACAGAAACGCTACAGAGGGATCACGACCAAAAGAATACCCATACTCAAAGCGTATCAACAGCGCTGTGCACGCAGCTATAAGCGTGACAGTGATCGGAGATAATACTATTCGAAGGGGCTTTATATGCGGCAGGTGATGGTGGACTAATCGCAGTCCAACCAAGGTTGCACCCAAGAACGTTACCCACACGGGTAAATGGAAAATGTGTGGAAACTGAACCAAGAACAAAACCGTAGCCAGTGCAACTAGCGTTCTTTCATCGACAGTCGTTGTTGTTGGACTGCGACTGATCTGAGGTAAGAAACGATGCCACCGGTTGGTAGCGGAATTCATGCTTCTTTACCGTAGAGGGCTAAGATTTCGAGTGCTGTCTGCTGCTGTGGATCGGCTCGATTGGTTTTAAAGGATTCCCCGGGTAGATCCAGTGAGTATTCTGTTTGAGTTGCATTAGCTTGAACAACCCAGGCGCATAATCGAGAGAGTTGCTCCTCAGGTTCGTGCAGCCCTGTGCTGTTAAGTGTCAGGGTTAGTTTGGGAGGTGGCATGCCCGCATCGAAGGTGCGTACTTGAAGCCCCGCTCCTTTAGCGGCGCTTTTCCAGGCTATCGAACCTAGCGAATCTCCAGGACGATAGTTGCGTACGCCAGATACCTCACCTTCATGTGAAGACACGGCATTTTGCTCACCCTCGCCGTCAGGGTTCGCGGGTAAGGGCGGCGGGGCAGCTTCTGGTTTGGGATACACCAAGCCCGATGCGGGTACATGAAGATAGCTCCAGCATTTCCAAAGGCCTAAAGGCCAGTCGCTATAGATGGTAATTCTTCCTAGCGAAATACGGCCTCTCTGGCTGACAGGCATGATCAACATTGCCTGAGTGGAGTCTTTTGGCGCGATGCCTGTAAATAGCTTGACGCCATTGCGTTCGCTAACACAGATGCCGTGACGCGATTCGCTCAGCCTGTTAACGAGTGATACCAAAAATGTGACGTTATCACCGGAGAAGGCGTTAGTAGCCACGATTTCATCAACTTCGACTCCGGCAATATTTCGATAGGTGTGCAGCAGAGTGGCTGCGAAGAGCCCCGTCAAAATAAAACACAATGCATACCCCAGTGAGAGGGAGTAATTGACAGAGGCTACTAGCATCAGCAGTAGCGTCAGTGCGAATGCAAGGCCGCGCTTGGTGGGTAAAATGTACACGCGCTGATGCGTAACCACATGCGGCAGAGTGTCCTCAGGGCGTGTGCGAAACACACGTTGCCATACCTTGGCAGCCACTGATTTTGGTGAAAAGTCAAAAAGCATAAGAGCTAAGTAAACTCTAAAATTACTTTGAATGTGCGTGAAACTAAAATCAAGGCATTACAACCTGGTCAAGAATCTCGGTTGCTCGCTTGTAACCGCTTTTGACTTGCCCTGTTAACCGATGCCCTGCAAGAGCCGGGAATACCTTTTTCACATCATCAGGTAACACATGTGTGCGTTGTTCAATGAGCGCATGGGCACGGCTCAACCGAACTAGGCTGAGGCCGGCGCGTGGGCTTAAGCCCGTGCCCGATCGTCGAGTTGCCAATATAAGTGCTTGGATGTAGTCCAGCACGGGTCCACTTAAGTACACCTCTTCACATGAATGTCTCAATTTTCGGAGTTCGCGTTCATTAAGCAGTGGTAAAAGTTTAGTGATTTGTTGGCGTTTGTCTCCCTGTTCTAGAAGAGCTCGTTCACTTTGCGCATCCGGGTAGCCTATTTCCAAGCCTACTAAGAATCGATCCAGCTGTGACTCAGGTAACGGGAAGGCACCTAATTGATCGGTAGGATTTTGAGTGCCTATGACAAAAAAGTCATCACTCAGGGGGTAGGTATTACCATCCACAGTGACTTGTCGCTCCTCCATGGCTTCTAAAAGAGCGCTTTGTGCTCTCGGAGGTGCTCGATTTATTTCATCTGCCAGCAAAATAGAGGTGAAGACAGGCCCCTTTTGAAACTCAAAGCTATGATTCTGGCTGTTGAATATAGACACCCCCACGATATCCGCTGGGAGCAAATCGCTGGTGAACTGCACTCTGGACCAATCTAGACCCAATGTGGCGCCAAGTGCATGGGCAAATGTGGTTTTACCGACACCAGGAACGTCCTCGATTAACAGGTGGCCTCGACCTAATAGGCAAGCCAGCGCCAATGTAACCTGCTCACGTTTGCCCAGAAGCACGCTTTCGAGCTGATCGATTACGTCAAGTAACAGGGGACTGGGGAAAGCATCTAGAGGCGTAATCCCAGCGGTAGCGGTCTGATTCATGACAAAGTTTGGCTCTGAGGTAGTCACTTATCGGCCGGTATCACTCAATCCTGTGTGTTCGCGGCCTTCTGAGGGGTAAATTGGAAGCAACTAGAGCCATATTTTGAATGCCACGTCTCAAAACGACACAGGATGTGAGTATATGACTGATAAGCCAAGGCAGTTGTTATACTTGGGCTTCCTGCTTGGCCCGTCAGCGATTGCGTGTATTTAGTGTGAAAAATTTTCTAAAATCAGCTGCACATCAGCATAAAGATCCTCAAGTACGGCTTGGCTCAGTTAATGAGCTCGACGGTAGCTCGGAGCAATCCCAAGAAATACTCATGGGTTTGGCTCGAAATGATGAGGATGAATCAGTCCGTATCGCTGCCATTGGCAAGCTTGATGAGCTAAACGTGCTGCGCGAGCTGCTCGGAACAGACATTACTGAGCCTGACCCGATTGCTCAAGCTGCCGAGACGCGGCTTGTTCAAAAGCTCAATGAAGGTTCCGTTAGCGATGTATCAGTACGTGTGCTTCTGAGCACCCATGCCAGTCGTCTAGCAACGCCTATGGCTATTCAAGCGCCCGATATCAAACACCGTGAATTGGCACTTAAAGCCATAGACGATGAGCCTTCGTTACTGTTGGTGGTTCAAAAAGCCCGGTTTCACGACACTCGGCTGGCAGCAGCGTTGCGCCTGTCGCAGCACGATGCTTTGCGCAGTGCATTAACGGCTGTACGTTCAAAAGACAAAGTGGTGGCAAAGCAGCTACAACAACGTCTCGATGCTGAGGCTGCGGCTGAGGCCGCATTAATTGCAAAAAAACATGCTGTTACTACGACGTTGAAAAGCGTGCAGAGTCTTAACGATGGACTGTGGTCACCTCAACACGGTGGTCGACTGTTAGCGGCAAAAGAGAAATGGGCGTCATTCGACAGCGCTGATATCGAAGACTCATCGGCAGACTTCGACAGTGCCGTTGCGCAGGCTCAAACGCGATTAGACGCATACGGCATCGCGCAGGTGGCGGATACTGCTAGTCAGGCACCCCAGGAAGAGCCTACACAAAAGCCAGCGACAGACTCAGCCGACACAGCAGAACCTGTTGTGGAGCAAGCACCGCCGGTGGAAAAAGTTGAGGACCCTGCTCTGGAGCCAGTGCTCGAAGCATTACAACCCACCGCTATTGAAGCGTTGGCAAAAACACTAGAGACGGTACAAGCTAAAGTGGATGCCGATGCTGCTCTGTCTGCATCGACGCACGTTAAGCAAGTTATGGCGTACGGCGCATCAGTCGCTGTGTTGTTTGACCCGCCATTTGAGATGAATAAGGCACGTCCAGCCGCTTTGCAAACGCGCATAAAGCGCGTGAAAGCCTTGGTTGATACTGACAGCTTACTGCCGGGTATCGAACTCGCCGAGCATGTCTATGTCCGTGAGCTTGCCGAACACTTGGTTGCTATGGACGACCGAATTGGTAAAGCGAAACAAGAATCCACAGATCGAATTAAAGCGACGCATCGTCAATTTGCCGCTTTAGCGGGTATCGTAAAAGAAGGTAAGTGGGGCCCTGCTAATAGCATGATGCGCCGTTTGCAGAAAAAAGTAGCTGCGATGGAGCCTGCTGAGCGAACAGGGCTAGACGATAAGTTGGCTCGAGCTGAAACGCAACTGGCTGAAATGGCAGACTGGCAAGACTTTGCCGCACGACCCAAGCTTGAGGCTCTGTGCGATGCTATGGAAGCCCTGCCGACAAAAGAACTCACACCAGATGCTCTGGCAAAAGAAGTTAGAGAGTTGCAAAACTCTTGGAAAACGTTGGGCGTTAGCCGAGCTTCAAATGATCTTTGGTCTCGTTTTAAAACGGCGGGTGACACAGCCTACGAGCCTTGCAAAATATGGTTTGAACAAAAGCAAGAAGAGCGTCAAGCAAAGCTTGATGCGAAAGCTCAGCTATGTGAATCACTAGAGCAACAACACAGCTCACTAGAGAGTGACCCGGATTGGAAAGCAACGGTTCGCTTGGTTAACAACGCGAAGCGCGATTGGTCTAAAAACCGAGTACCTGATAGGAAGCCTGATAAAGGATTAGAAAAGCGTTTTTCTGGGGCATTGAAGCCGTTCGAGGA
The DNA here is from genome assembly GCA_937991945.1 of uncultured Granulosicoccus sp. Lineage (GTDB taxonomy): Bacteria > Pseudomonadota > Gammaproteobacteria > Granulosicoccales > Granulosicoccaceae > Granulosicoccus. Next base: position 14,093 of record CALKLO010000089.1, on the reverse strand, counting down.
TGCCTTGTCAGTGCAGTACGATGCTAACGCTAAAGAGAAGCAGGCATTGCTAGAAAAAGTAGCAGCGCTTGCTGGTGAAGAGATCACTCAGCATTCAGCTAATCAAGCGAAGAGCCTACTCAGCGCTTGGAAGCTTGTCGGCATCATGCGACGTAAGGAAGATCAAGCGCTCTGGGAGGCCTTCAACGGTCATCTAGGTGCTATTTTCAAGCATCAACATCAGGTAGAGCGCGAAAAGCAACGTGCAGGTCTACAGCATGTTTTCCGTGCGAAAGACATTATAAAGCGGCTAAAGCAGTTGTCTAAAGCCGATAGCCTTGATGAATCTGAAGTACAGGGTTTGTCCACTGAATTCCATGCGCTTGCTGAGTTTCCAGAGCGCGATAAAAAATTCTTGTTAAGAGATTTTCGTCAAGCAACAGAGGCTTGTTCGAGAGTTCAAGATAACGCTCAGAAGCGTCGTATAGAAGCTGAGTATGAAGAACGGCATCGATTGGTTGGACTGTGCGAGCAGTTGGAGTTAGCCGTTGAGCAACCGGATTCGGCTTCAGACACCCTAGTCGATGACATCACCCATTCCTGGGATGCCAGCGATGCTCGGGTTGTGCCTGAAATTGCTCAGTTGCTAACAAAGCGTCGGGATGCTGCATTGGCTCATTTAGAGAAAGGTACTAAGCCTGACTATGAGAGTAATGAGGCTACTAGGCGCGATTTGCTAATCCGTATGGAAATAGCTGCAGGTATCGACACACCGTCTGAAGACAAAGGTCGTCGTATGCAGTATCAGCTGCAAAATTTACAAGAAGGTATGACCTCAGCTTCGGTAAGCGATTCTAAGCAAGTGCTGAAAGGGTTGGAGCAAAGTTGGTTAGCGACTGGGCCTGCGGCACGTAGTGTTAGTGACGCTCTGCAATCACGATATTTGAAAGCGTTCCGACGATAGATTGCGTGGGTGTTGGTGCAACATTAACTAGAGAGGCGCTCGAAAGAGCTATACGCAATAATGAGCTGGTGTTGTATTACCAGCCCAAAGTGTGTCTTTTGCGGGGTGTCGTCATCGGAGCTGAAGCGCTCGTCCGATGGACGGATAAAGAGCATGGGCTGATCTTGCCTGATGCGTTTTTACCGTTGGCCGAGAAAAGTGGGCTACTACACGACTTAACGTTAAAACTACTCGATCAGATTGTCGATGCATCGCAGCTCTTGCGTGCTCGATCGTCTGCGGGGGCTGAGTCCGGAACCGACGCCGACGCCATGCCCAACATGGAACCGTTGTCCCTTTCGATGAATGTTGCGCCTAACGATCTAGCGTCGCGAACCATCAGCAATCGTATTAAAGAGTTGTTGGAGACAAACACAATTCGCCCCGCTGATTTGCAAATAGAGATCACTGAAAGTGCGGCCATGAGCAACGTCGATAAAGTCCACGACGATCTATGCCGGTTAAAAAATATGGGTATCAAAATACTCATGGACGATTTTGGTACGGGTTATTCCTCCATTGATCGCTTGAGTCAGCTACCGTTCGATGCGCTTAAGCTAGATCAAGGCGTGGTCAAACGTATGAAGACATCAAGGCAAAATCTTGATGTTGTTCGATCCGCGATATCAATGGCAAGGGAGCTAGGCATGACATCGGTTGCTGAAGGTGTCGAGTCAGCATCTGTTTATAATTTTCTGATAGCGCATGGGTGTGAGGAAGCGCAGGGATACTACATCTCGCGACCGATGTCTTTTGCTGATTTTCAAGACTTTCTCTCTGTCGAGCATAGCTTTGCAGGATCACAAATTGGCAGGGTGCATCAAGCTAGTTTGGATTTAATGAGATACCGAAAAATGCTGATGGATGCGATTTTTTGTGCGCGTCTTGGTAAAGGTACTGTGCTGGAATCTGTCGCAGAACCCGGTCTTGATTGCGATGTGCGCGAGTCGCGGATAGGGTCTTGGTATTACGGAGTGGGTCAATATCTATCCCAGCACTCTGTGTTTGCGCAAATAGAACGCCCCATGCAAGAGGTACACGCTAGCGGACGTCGTTTCCTTCAGCTCATACACAGTGGCCAATCCACGTCAGAGCTAGAAAGTGCTATGGCGAACATCGACTTGCAAGTAGGGCAATTGATTGGGCTGCTGCACCGTCTAGAGCATGTGTTGTTAGCCAGCAGTGCAGAATCTTTGCAATAAATCTCATGTTTACGCTTATTTTGAACCAATTCGGTGCGCTCGCACCGTAGTGGTGCGTAAAAGTCGTGCGTTGACCGGCACAGCCCCTACCCCTCTGTTCTATATGTGCAATTGCCAGAAGTGGTTGGTATGATTCACGACTCATTTTCGATGGAGTGGATTTTTCGTGGAGTCATTACAAGCAGGTAGCGACGTTCTATTCGTGTTGATGGGGGCCATTTTGGTTCTCTTCATGCACTCAGGTTTTGCCTTTCTCGAAGTCGGTACAGTCAGAGAAAAAAACCAAGTTAACGCATTAGTAAAAATATTCTCAGATTTCGCAGTTTGTACGGTTGCGTACTTTTTCGTTGGTTATCCGTTGGCCTACGGTATTGATTTTTTCGCACCTGCTTCTGAGCTTGCTGTTGCGAATGGCTATGAGCTTGTTAAGTTCTTTTTCTTACTCACGTTTGCTGCCGCTATACCTGCCATCATTTCAGGTGGTATTGCAGAGCGCGCTCGGTTCTATCCGCAAATTGTTGCCTCCATTATTATTGTCGCCTTCCTTTACCCGTTTTTTGAGGGAGTAGTTTGGAATGGTAATTTCGGTTTCCAAGCGTGGTTGGAATCGCTCACGGGTTATGCCTTTCACGACTTTGCAGGGTCCATTGTGGTTCATGCAATGGGCGGATGGATAGCGTTGGGTGCTGTCATCTTGTTAGGGGCTCGACAAGGGCGTTATAACCGAGGCGGTGGTGCCAGCAGCAATTTTGCGCCAAGCAGCATACCGTTTTTGGCCTTAGGCGCTTGGATACTCACAGTCGGTTGGTTTGGCTTCAACGTCATGTCTGCGCAAAGTGTTGAAGGTATCAGCGGTTTAGTGGCCATGAACTCACTGATGGCTATGGCAGGTGGCGCTATTGCCGCATTAGTTGTTGGACGAGCTGACCCGGGTTTTTTACACAATGGTCCTCTGGCGGGTTTGGTTGCTGTCTGTGCAGGCTCCGATATCATGCATCCGATGGGTTCTTTGTTTGTGGGAGCTGTTGCCGGTGCGTTGTTTGTTATCTCCTTTACCGTGGCCCAGAATCGTTGGAAAATTGATGACGTGCTCGGTGTCTGGCCTTTGCATGGCTTATGTGGAGCCTGGGGTGGTATTGCGGCCGGTATATTTGGTGCAGAGGCTCTAGGTGGTATGGGTGGTGTCAGCCTGTTGAGTCAGGTAATCGGTACCGTTGCTGGTATCGTTGTTGCGACACTAGGCGGATTTGTCATATATGGTGTACTCAAAGCAACGGTTGGTATCAGATTGTCCGAAGAGGAAGAATTCAACGGCGCTGACCTGAGTATTCACAAAATCTCATCAACTTCTCGATAACAGCAGGCGTCATCAATGAAAAGAATCACTGCAATCATTAAACCTTTCAAGCTCGACGCTGTACGTGAGGAGTTGGCAGCAGCAGGCGTTGCTGGCATCACCGTCACAGAAGTCAAAGGCTTTGGACGTCAGAAAGGGCACACTGAGCTTTATCGAGGCGCTGAATACGTTATCGATTTCATCCCTAAAATGAAGCTTGAAGTTGTGGTTAGCGAGAGCATCCTAGATAGCTGTATTGAAGGCATCATTCGAGCTGCCAATACAGGGAAAATCGGCGACGGCAAAATATTCGTCGATTCGGTCGATCGTGTTATCCGAATTCGTACTGGCGAAGAGGGTGAGCAAGCGCTCTAAGCCACGTTTTATCTGGCTCGTTGAGTCACGCATAAAAAAACAGCCGCTAAAGAGCGGCTGTTTTTCGTTTGGCTATGGAGTTTGTTCCCAAGGCGGGTGGGGCGTGAATTTCCCAACCATGAAGTCTGTAAAGACTCGCACTTTGTTACTCAGATGACGACGATGAGGATAAACCAACTGAATCGTTGAAGAATCCACTGCGTGTTCTTGTAACAAGGGCACGATTATGCCGGCCTCAATAGAAGGCTGAACGACATAGGTTGCTAGTCGTGCAATGCCAATTCCCGCTTTGACCGCTTCATGTAGTGCTGATGCGCTATTGGTGTGGAAATTCCCTTTAACCCGTTGCACCCGAATACCTGATTCAGCTGCAAATTCCCAGTCGTTGAAATGCTGGATAGCTGAGTGAGTCAAACAGTTGTGGCTGAGTAGCTCTTCAGGGGTTGTTGGCGTGCCGTGCTTGGCCAAGTAACCAGGTGCTGCACAGATAACCCGCTTGTTTACCGCTAGGCGCCTGGCAACCAAAGATTCGTCTGTGAGTCCATCGCTTAGCACTAACGCAACATCGACACTTTCTCCAACGAGGTCTACTTCGCGTTCGCTGAGCTCAAGCTCTACGCGCAATTCAGGGTACATGGCCATGAATTCGGGCATGAGCTTGATCATTTGCAAGCGCGCAAAGGCTGAGACCGTAGTGACTCTCAGTGTTCCTGTGACTTTATCGTGGAGTGCCATGACGGCATCTTCAGCTTGTTTTATTTCGTCCAAAATAGCGCCACAGCGATCATTAAACGCGTGCCCTTCGGCAGTCATGCTTAATTTTCGGGTGGTGCGTTGAAATAGACGAGCGCCTAAGCGATCTTCTAGGCGGGTAATCAGTTTGCTGACCGCCGATGGGGTTAGATCAAGTTCTCGAGCGGCTGCTGAAAAACTGCCCATATCGGCAGCTTTAGAGAAAACCAGCATTTCGGTGTATTTGTCCATATTTATATGTGCTTATTATTCACAATTACTAGTGGTATTCGCGCAATTGTACTCTTATTAGAGGGCAATACTATGAAGTACGTCACCAGCATACTAGACAAGCGCACAAGATATGAAACAAGAAATCACTAATACAACTAATGAGCAGATCAAACGTTACGAAGAACAAGCTCGAATACTTCGAAGTCAGGAAATTTCTCGCCTAGCATCAGCACTATTTCGTATGCCCATGCGTATGTCTAAACGGTGGGTATCGTCTTCGTCTGCAGGCAATAATACAATTGGGCAAAACGGTTAAAACTCGTTCTTCTACCGCTCTGTGTAGCCGGTAGGATCACCTGCGACCTCCATAATGAAACGCCTCGTCATCAAACAACGCGTTGGCGAGGCGTATTTTTAGCTATGCTGTCCTCCCCCTAACCGATAGGTCTTCAATCGTGTATCGTTTTTTTGAATCACTGATTGATCCATTGAGGCCTTCTGAGGCGTCGCAGCCTCCAGAAAAGACGCCTGCTTTCTTTTGGTTCTATCTTGAGCCTATCAAAGGCGTGCTGCTCACAACGCTCATACTCTCGGGCATTGCAGCGCTCAGTGAGCTCTACGTTTATATCTACTTGGGCCGCATCCTCGATTGGATGAGTACGACCGAACGGTCTGCATTCCTGGATACCCATGCGGTCGCGTTATTCTGGATGGCCGTGGTCATTATGATTGTGCGCCCCGTCTCTCTGCTTGCCACTCGCGCCATTATTAATTTGGCCGTAGCGCCCGGTCTGTCCAATGCGACGCGTTGGCAGAATCATCGGTATGTACTGCGCCAGAGCATGACGTTTTTTCAAAATGATTTTGCGGGTCGTGTTGCGCAAAAAATCATGCAAACCGGTCACGCCGTGCGTGAGGCTGTGCTCAACATCATTGATGGGGCTTGGATGCTCGTTATCTATCTGATTGGCACCGCCTTGTTTTTTATGGATATCAGCTCGCTGTTGCTGCTGCCCGTTCTTATATGGATGACAGCCTATATAGCGGTTGTCATGTTTATGGTGCCACCAGTGCGGCGAAAGTCGGCGCGCTTATCGGAAGAAAACTCTGCGCTGACGGGGCGCATCGTCGATAGCTATACGAATATTCAGTCAGTAAAGCTGTTTGCGCATCACTCGTTAGAAGAGGACTTTGCCGCTGAAGGTATTCGTCGTCAAACCGTCGCGTTTCGGGTGCTCATGCGCGCTATTTTGCAAATGACCGTCACGTTGACCGTATTGAATACGTTGTTAATTGCTGGCACTGCGGCCGTGTCCATCGGCTTGTGGATGGCAGACATGATCAGTGTTGGTGAAATCGCTGTGGCTAATGGCCTAGTCATTCGATTAAATCAGATGTCCAGTTGGGTGCTTCGAACCATCACGTCATTATTTGAAAATATTGGTACGGTTCAAAATGGCACCGAGACAATTTCTCAACCCTTACTCATTCGCGATAAAACAGATGCCAAGACGCTTGAGGTAACTCAAGGGCATGTTCAATTTCATTCTGTTGGGTTTCAATACGAGGCAGCCGCCAAGAGCGGGAAAGTCGTGCAAGCGCTGGATTTTGATATCAAACCGGGTGAAAAAGTTGGCTTGGTTGGAAAATCTGGAGCGGGCAAATCGACCTTAATTGACCTGCTTATTCGTTTTCACGATGTGGATATGGGCAAAATAACCATCGACGGTCAAGACATTCGAGAGGTGACTCAGGACAGCTTGCGCTCTAACATCGCGGTAGTCAGTCAAGATACCTCTTTGTTGCATCGCTCAATTCGCGACAATATTCGTTATGGTCGCCCTGAGGCTACAGACGAGCAGATTTTAGACGCTGCACGGCTCGCAGAAGCTATGTCGTTTATACCGGAGCTGAGCGATCCACAAGGGCGTAGAGGGCTGGATGCCTACGTGGGCGAGCGCGGTGTCAAACTATCTGGAGGTCAGCGACAGCGCGTAGCGATAGCCCGAGCTATCTTAAAAAATGCGCCTATATTGGTGCTTGATGAAGCAACGTCTGCTTTGGACTCTGAGGTGGAAGCGGCTATCCAAAAGCAGTTGTCCTTGCTGATGGAAGGTAAAACGGTATTAGCGGTGGCTCACCGCTTGTCCACGATTGCTGCGTTAGACAAACTCATCGTGCTTGATCAAGGGCATATTGTAGAGGTGGGAACACACGCTCAATTAATTGAAAAAGGCGGTTTGTACGCTCGGTTGTGGCATCGCCAGTCGGGTGGGTTTTTAGGTCATACCTAAGTCCTGAATGGGTATTGAAGGTGTACTGTTTTTAGAGGCTGTGAGCGAAAAATTCATATTACGGACTTAACGTGCTCCGATTGTTGTGGTATAGATAGAGGCAGGAAATAAATATAACTGACGATGAAAAGCAAAGTATTGCGCCTGAATAAGGCCGGTACGCCCATCGCCTGGTTGAGTTGGCAGGAGACTGCCACACTGCTGGTAAAGGACCAGGTCCTATGGAGTATCGGTGACACGATTCACAGGGTACGGGGTGGATATAACAAATCCGGTCTTCGATCTGAACTGAATTTACCGAGCATCATCGCCTGTGATGGGCGAGTCGATACGCATACCTTCACGCCCGCTTTAAGTAATAGTTTGTTGTTTGCGCGCGATAGGCATATGTGCCTTTACTGCGGCATTGAATTCCACTCAAAAGATTTGTCCAGAGACCATGTCATGCCGACCTCACGGGGTGGCAAAGACCTATGGACTAATTGCGTCACAGCGTGCAGGCGCTGCAATAATCGCAAAAGCAGCTTCACACCTGAAGAGGCAAACATGCATCTTTTAGCGGTACCTTTTGCACCGAATAGACACGAGTTTTTCTATTTGGCTAATCGCGATGTGTTGGCAGATCAAATGGAATTTTTACAGTCGCGTTTTTCTGCCAACGGTAGTGCGTTTTCGTAACGCGCACAGCAGAGCTGTTGGTCTTTGCGCCAAGCCTGCAATCAAGTTTAGATTCTGAGCTTCCCCAATTGCAGGTTGAGTAAAACCCGAACTGCAAAGTCATCTTGCGAGCGAGTGTCAGGGGTTTGCCCAGAGATCTGTACAAGGTAGTCGCCAGACACGGCAATGGTGGTTCGATACGGCGTTGTTTTAGTGACCTCGCTTCTATACAGGTGAGCTTTTATTTCAGCGTTTCCATCACCAACGGCCGATTTGACGATAACCGATTCGTCATATGCTGTGCTTGCAGGTGCTGAGGCGTTCTCATGCAAAGTGCTTGCAAATAGCGTTGCGGTTTTTGCTGTCTCAGCTTGCAAGATGGTGACTTCAATCGGCTTGGTATCAAGGCTTGATTGATCATATAGTTGCATAGAGACCATGCTAGTGATCAGTCGTGTAAAACCATCAATAGCCGCTTCGCGTTGAGTCGGATCAGAGCGCAGGTTAACGCCTTTGAGAGGTGAGGTTTCGACACCAATCCAATTACCTTTAACCCATGGATGATCAATATCCAAGCTTGCGGTTATCAGTCGTTGATTACGTTCTTCGCGATCGTTATCAGGGAACGTCTCAGGAGACAGTATTTGAATAGGGTCCTGGGGTGGGGCGCTTAGCAAAGTATCGATTAGCTGCTTACCGTTTTCACGGCTCGCAAGACTTGCTATAAATCGTTCACCTTCAACATACGAGTATTCCAGTACGTTATGACTGATCGCTTCAATGGGCTGTGAATGCAGAGCAGGCTCAGCATCTCGGTTAAACATAAAGTTGTCTAATGCATCAAGACCTGAGAGACATTGATGCTTAGCGCAAATTTGTCGAGTCACCCATTGGGCATGCCCTTCAAAGGTTGCTGATTGGGCAAAAGAAGCGCGAAAATTTAGCGCTCTATTTTCGTGAATTTTATAACGTTGATCATCGGCGGCATGCACTAGCTCATGTATCAGTAGTGTCATTAAGGCTGCAGTACGCAACGTTGCATCAGGAGCAAGCGAGTTTTCGAAACTACTCAGCATGTCTCGACTGACCATCACCGTATTTGATTCGGAGGTAAACAGGGCAGCGTAGGTGCCCACTTGCGCACCCATCACTTGGTTTAAAAAGTGAGTCGCAAAAGCTGTGTCACCAAACTGTGCCCGAATTAGGCGGTGTGATTCGCGGCTGACTTCTTGGTTGATGGGTTGGTCATCAACAATGAGCAGCTTTACATCACTAAGGTCTGCATCCAGTTCTGCTTCTACCCTGATACGGGCTTCAACGTATAGTGCTTCAATGCTGTTAAGCCAAGCGGTTTGGGAATTTGGAGCGCTGGGCTCGATAGACGTTGCTGAGCTGTTTCTGCTCAGGTGTGTTCCGGGGCCGGCGAATTGTATAGGGTCGATGTTGTGAACATCGTTAGCGACTACTAGCGTGCCTAAAGATTGACAGGCACTGATTGAGGCTATGAGAACGGCACCCGCAAGCCTGTTGAACCATGAATAATAGGCCGCAGGCAGGGGCAATTGCACTCGGGGATTTCGAGACGCTCCAGAGTGAGTAAACGGCGGTTTCATGTAGGCTGAGTGCTTTTCTTTTCAGTCTATTCTCTAGCCGGTTTACATGTATGACGGAGGTCACATTCTGCGCGCTTAGCTCACAAGGTGATGCCCAAACTGACTAAAACAGGCTCATCGGGTGTACCCAATAAGCTGTAAGAATGGGTTGATCGACACGTACAAGATAAACAGGCAAAAAATAACAATACCTGCCACTCTCATCGGCTGTTCGCGAACGCGTTGTACCAAGCTGGTGGCCGTGCCCGAATCGACAGCTCTCTGGTAGTCGTTGCGTCTTTCTACCTGCCGCGTTTGCTGGTATGAATTAATCAGTTCTCTAGCGGTGTCTTGATCTGAGTCGTTGCTTACCCAGATGCCTGGCATAGCAATTCCCCAGTTTCCTGCAGAGGTTTCATACCAGTCAATCTGGCTCTCTTCCATCAGATGACGAATGTCGTTGGCTTCATCTTCAGGAACGTTGCGTAAACGAAATACCAAGGTAGGCATTAGTAAGGTGTTCTCGGTGGTTGGTCGGATTAAATAACGGATTTACCGTTTAGCAGATCCTTGTACTGCGTAAGCAGTGCCTCTACGGACTCGTGCTTGCCACGTTTTGTAGCGCCTAAACAAAAAATACGCAGTTTTTCAAAAAACATATCGGTAGCAAGTGTGTGTTGTTCGTGCGACAACGTGTGGGTTCTGAGTAATTTTGCTAACGCTTTCAACCGGAACTGATCCATGGCTGGATAACGTTGGGAAAGCTGGTCTTCATGCCCACCGGTTTTTTCCAAAAGTGCTTTGTCTACGTAAAGCACATCTTCTTTGGCGCTGATGCGTAACCACAAATCGTAGTCTTCGCAGGCGGGTAAGTCTTCATCGAACAGTCCGACATCATCGAATAGAGATTGTTTCAGAATGCTTGCTGAAGGGGATATGGCGCACAACGGAAGGCAATGTGAAAACACATCGCCACCGTACTTTCGGTGTTTGTATTTTGGGTTAACGCGCTTCCCATTTCTTATCCAATGCTCATCACAATGGCATAAGCGCTCTCCGGCGGATTCGCGAATAGCCTCTACCTGAGCGCTTAGTTTCTCTGGGTACCAACGATCATCAGAATCCAATAGGGCAATCCATTCGCCGCTTGCCAATTCGATGGCTCGATTGCGTGCATGCGAGACACCGTGGTTGTCTTGGGTAATTAGCGTGATGTGGGGGTGTTGCTCGCACCAATCGCTAGTGCCATCCGTTGAGCCGTCATCGACAACGATGAGTTCATGCACCGGATACGTTTGCGCAAGCACCGAATCAACCGCAATAGCCAGCGATTCAAGTCGGTTGTGGGTGGGGATGATGGCCGAAATGGTCGGCATCGAATGGGGCATGGTTAATTAGATTGCAGCGAGTATGCGGTGATACCCGAATGCTACCTTTTCGAGGCTATTGATGTCCGAACAACTGAACGAGTAATAGCTTACTGAGGGACTTCGTCAGCCAATATTGCGATTAAGTCGCCGCTTTTCACAGGGCCTGCGTGGCGTATCGCGAGTAGCACGCTGTTTTTCGGGACATTGATAACTATCGGTTTTGAGCCAGAGTCATCTAAATTCACGATAGAGGCTAGAGGGTCCCCGAGGTACAGGTTACTTCCAAGGCGTGCATGCATTTCAAGCAGCCCAGTCGTTTTTGCTTGGACGTAAAAGGTGTTGTCGCGCACTTCAAGAATACGTGATGAGCGCAGATGTATTTCGTCGCTGAGTAGCCCTTGCTGGCGAAGCACGTTGTAGCAGCCTACCAACGCAATAGACAGGTTTTCAGCACTGCAAGCACCTCCACCGCCTAATTCGGTTTGCAGATAAGGTATTTCGGCTGCATCCACACAGGCCTGAAGGCAGCTATTGGGTGCGCTTGACGGCATTCTGACGCAATTTGGGGCGCCAAAGGCGAACATGGCTTCCTCACAGACTAGTTGCCTAGATTGTGCGTCAGTTTGATTCGCAGAGGCTCTAACGCGTTGGCCTTTGCTTGATCTGATTGCAACTGTCGGTGCAAAGTTAAACGTACTGCCACCCGAACGAAGGTCGACGACCAAGTTGGCTGGTGCAATGAATTTGGCGAATACTTCATGGGCGAGGCGTTCGCTGATCGAGCCCTTTGGATTGCCCGGAAAACAGGTGTCCATATCGCGCTTGTCATAGGGGGAGTGGCGATTGGAGTGTTGCAAGCCTTGCAAATTGAGACTTGGAATAAGAATGATACATCCGCTGACTTGGTCAGCGTCGAGTTCTCGGGCTATCTTTTGAAGCGTCAGAGGGCCTTCGAATTCGTCCCCGTGAATGCCTGCTAAAAATGTAATGGTAGGGCCGGGCGTTTTGCCTCTGATAATGCAAACCGGTAAGCGGATGTAACCATCTCTTAATGGAGATTCGCTCAATGGCAGCACCAGATGACCATGCTGTTTCCCAGGCAAAGTCAAATCCACGCTCATTTCTGCACTCCATGTGCGTGCTGGCGTTAACTGCGAGTTTTCTGGTGTCGGGGCCCCCAAGTCTAGATCAACTGTTGGAGCCTTAGAGGGCTGTTCAATCATGGTTAAGCGTCGCGCTGTTTGCTCTAGTAATATGTTTTGTGCAAGGTAATCAATGGTGAAAGATGCAAAAGCCATGCAATCATCAAGTCTAGGCTTGCTACCCTATCACCATGACTACATCGCAATTACTCATCAGTGGCATATTGCTACTAACACTTCTGGCATTTGTTTGGGGCCGCTGGCGGTACGATCTCGTCGCTATGTTCGCGCTAATGTGCACGGTAGTGGCGGGCTTGGTGGAGCCAGGAGTCGCTTTTGCAGGCTTTGGTCATCCGGCTGTGGTGACTGTTGCTGCCGTGCTTATTATCAGTTCAGCCCTGCGTAATGCGGGTGTGGTCGATGAGGTGGCGAGTCGCATCAGTCATCTGACCGAAACTCCCATATTGCATATTGCCGCTTTGACCGCCGTTGTGACGGTGGCATCGGCGTTTATGAACAATGTCGGTGCGCTAGCGTTACTGTTGCCTATTGCTCTATCTACGGCGCAGGAACGTAAACGCTCACCTGGGCTTATTCTGATGCCATTGGCGTTTGGTAGTTTGCTGGGCGGCATGATGACGCTGATTGGTACGCCACCCAATATTATTGTGGCCAGTATTCGTGCCCAGCACACCGGCGAGCCTTTTGGCATGTTTGATTTTGCGCCAGTGGGCTTGCCCATCGCCATTGTTGGTTTTGCCTTCATTACGCTTGTTGGCTGGCGATTAATTCCCAGCGGGCGTCTCGAATTTAAAGATGATGCGTCAAAACTCTCTGCAGGCGTATATCTGGCTGAAGCCCAAGTGCCTGAAGGATCAGCGCTGGTTGGTATCAGTTTGGGCGAAATTGACGGCTTGGATGAAAAGGCGGTAGAAGTTATTGGTGTCGCTGGCAAACGCCGTTTTGCTAGAAGCGTTCGAGCTGACTACACCATCTTGGAAGGCGATGTACTAATTGTTCGCGCTAATCCAGATGATTTGAAAGCATTTTTAGACCAACATGGTCTTGAATTACAAAGCTCTGCATCGCCAACGTTCGTTCAGCCAACAGCTGACAACGAAATTATGGCCGAAGGTGTTGTTCGTAACGACTCACCGTTAATCGGGCGAGGTGTTGAGTTTATACGCCGACAAACGGGTCGAACGATGGCGTTGGTTGGATTGGCTAGGCATGGTCGTCCAGTCACTGAGCGACTTCGTCAGCAGGTGTTTCGACCTGGTGATGTTCTGTTATTACACGCGGATACTGAAACTGTAGATCAGCAATTTGGAACCTTAGGTCTGTGGCCTCTGATGCGTCGCTCTATTAATCTTAATCGCACTAAAAAAATTGCCCTGGCTAGTGGTATTTTCGCGCTAGCTATTGGGTTGGGTATTGCCGGTGTGGTGAGCTTGCCCGTAGCCTTTGTACTCGCGGTGGGTGCGTATGTATTTACCGGTATTTTATCAACGCGAGAAATTTACGACGACATTGATTGGCCTGTCATTGTATTGCTGGCTGCCATGATCCCTGTGGGTAATGCATTGACCTCAACAGGTACGACGCAGCTAGTTGCTGACAACCTTATTCGGGTTACTGAAGGTTTATCTATACCTGTTATTCTGACGGTGCTGTTAGTGGTCACTATGCTGTTATCAGATGTTATCAACAACGCAGCCACCGCTCTGGTTATGGCGCCACTGGGCATTGCCATGGCTTCAGCGTTAGAAGTCAGTGCCGATCCCTTTCTTATGGCCGTCGCTGTTGGTGCTTCATGCGCATTCTTAACGCCTATAGGACACCAGTGCAACACATTGGTTATGGGGCCAGGTGGTTATAAGTTTAGCGATTACTGGCGAATGGGCTTGCCATTGGAAATTCTGATAACCGTGATTAGTGTGCCCACCATTTTATGGATGTGGCCGTTAGACGGTTAATTTTTTAGTATCGTGCGGCATGAACTCAGGCTTAGCCGCACGATAGAAAATCTACTAGATGTTAAACCGGAGAACGGAACGCTTCGTTTTCTCGATCTTTAACGATCGTCTTAAGATAGATTTCAACGCGTCTGTTTTTGCTACGACCAGAGCTTGACGCATTCGAATCTATAGGTTGATTTTCACCTCTTCCCGAAAAGC
>CALKLO010000088.1 GCA_937991945.1 uncultured Granulosicoccus sp. | reverse complement strand
TAATAGAGATTCACTGTTCTCCCACCCTTTAGGGGATATAGAAGGATTTCGCTTCAACCAAGCTGTGGTCGATGTCTTCCCAGACATGCTAAAACGATCAGTGCCGGGCTATGAGTCCATCATTACCCAATCGGCATTGCTGGCTAGTCGGTACGTACAGCCCAACACGCGGCTGTACGACCTTGGCTCGTCGTTAGGTGCAACTGCTATCGCCATGCGCGATGCCTTAGCATTAGCAACACCTGAGTCTATTGCTGGTTGCGAAATTCATGGTATCGATAACGCATCGGCCATGATTGAAGCCAGTCGCTCGTTAATAGCTGCAGGCGCACCCACTGAGCGGTGTGTCCCTATCCAATTGCACGAAGCAGATCTCGAAGAACATCCGTTATCTAATGCCTCTATTGTGGCTATGAACTTCACACTACAATTTGTACCGCCGCAAGCCAGACAAGCGTTAATGCAAAAAATTGCGGATGCACTTCAACCTGGTGGTGCGCTAATTTTAAGCGAGAAGGTGCGTTTTTCAGACCCCATTGTTAACGACATGCATATCGATATGTACCATGCGTTTAAGGGTCAAAACGGCTACTCCGATTTAGAAATAAGCCAAAAGCGCACAGCACTCGAAAACGTCCTAGTACCAGATACCCTGGATGAACATCGAGAGCGATTACTCGATGCTGGGTTTAGCCACTGTACTGTGTGGTTTCAGTGTTTCAATTTTGCATCATTGATCGCGATTAAGGGCTGATCTACAAACCAACTGTCAAAGCCTGAGTTGATTACCGTTCCCGCCTCTCTCATTCCCGCAACAACTAAGTACAGAGTGTAATTCGTGTCAGAACTGGCCTTTGATGGTAACCGTCTAATCCGTGAGCTGACTAATACAGCGCTTGAACCTTGGGCTACCCAGCTTGCCGACGTCGTTCTGAATCAAGAACATGCCTTAAAACATGGCCACCTTCCAGGCTGGGAAGCAGCGGTTGCCGCTCTCCCTGAGATTACAAACGCTGCAGTACTTATAAACGACGGCGTTGTCACTGTCGACGGCGTGGTTGAACCTAACGATCACGATGCCTTGCTAACAGCGCTTAAGGGCCTTATTCCATGGCGCAAGGGTCCGTTCAAATTTGGCCCTCACAGTATCGATACAGAGTGGCGCTCAGATTGGAAATGGGACCGTATTGAAGCGCACTTAAAGCCCCTTCAAGACAAAGTCGTCCTAGATGTCGGCTGTGGTAGTGGTTACCACCTGTGGCGCATGCGTCACGCCGGCGCTAAGCAAGTACTGGGAATAGACCCAAGCTTGTTGTATTTAAAACAATTCGACGCCCTACAGCGCTACGCGCAAGATATCGCTGTGCAATTCTTACCTCTGCCCATGGAAGCGCTGCCTGAAACCATGTCGGTGTTTGACACCGTCTTCTCAATGGGCGTGCTCTACCACCGCAAGGAGCCCAACTCCCACCTGAAAGAGTTACAGGCCTCCATGAAACCGGGTGGTGAATTAGTGCTCGAGACGCTGATCATACCTGGCGAGAATGCCGCATCGCTGATGCTGGATTCACGTTACGCCAACATGCGAAATATCTACGAACTACCTACGCAAGCCAGGCTTGTAGACTGGATAGAAAGTGCAGGTTTTTCCAACGTGCGGACGGTGTCCGTCTGTACAACAAGCCGTCGTGAGCAGCGCACCACTGAGTGGATGCCTTCGCATTCTCTTAATGAGTCGCTTAATCCAGCAGACACAAATTTGACCATCGAAGGCCACCCAAGACCCTTGAGAGCCGTCGTAGTGGCTGAGTGGCAGGGTTAATAATCGCTTTTTACGTGAGTAAGGCGTCTCATTAGTCACTTTATTCATTACCAAACAACATTTGTAATGTGCTGGTGTAAGGCTTTGAGATGCCTAAAAACGCTATTTTTTATCAATAAGTATCAATAATTTACGTTCTCTTGGTGAATTTAATCCCAAACCATGAGCCACTCTGAGCTGATAACGGGTCAAATTTAATCCAAATATTCATAACATTTGGATGAGCACATTCTTTCCATCTCGTTATACTGCGCTTCTCAAGTTGTTACATCGGTATTACATGCGCACTGCCCAGGCAATGAGTAGCCCATTAGAGCCCGCTTTCACAGCATCGGTCGACCCCGTAATCGCAGCGTTTGAACGAGCGCCAGAAAACGGAGTTAGACAGACTGTAGAAGGTACAGATTACATCTACTACGATGGCTACTGGGTTCGATACTACCCACCAGTAGAGGAGTCTTTGGCATCCCGTAAGATGCTCATAGACCACCTGACTCGGCGAGCTTTTCATCACACCGAACCTGGAATCAATACACCGGGCGAAAGACTCGATACGGCTCGCCACCATTACCTGAATCAGCAAGACCCCGCCATGAAGCGCGTCAACGCCGCTATGTTGGCCGGGGCTCTATTTAATAGAGCGACTGATATTTTCACCGCTATCGTAGAACTCGAAGAGAAAGGCGTTTGCATAAGCCGCTCTAATGAGCTGATGAAAGCCTGCGGAAACTACTTCAAGGAAGCCCTTGAACTGGGTAAAGACGTAAAACACTTCAGTGGCGAAGAAGGCATTGATGAACTCTGGGGCGAGCCCTTTAGAGCGTTTACCGTACCTATCACGACCTACTACGAATCGCGCTTTATCAAAGTGTCGCAAGCAATGGCCAATATCGACAAAGTGGCTACGCACATGAAGTCCATCTATTGCGCCCGCCCTGAATTTAGCAACATCGCACCCTTACTAGACGAATACGCAGTAGCGGCTCGGCATGAATGTGAAACCATGAAGTCCGATGTCTGCATTTTCGAAATCTGGCCGCGCTTCGTTGCCACCGGTGAAGCCTTAGGCAACGTACAGCCTGATTTTCAATCTGACTGCTCTCGCGAATGCAGCTACGTGATCGAAGAAGCACAAAAAACGCTCATCGCCGGACGCAACTTGATCAACTACGTTGCTCGGGCCCGTGTCCCTATGCCACGCAGCACCGA
>CALKLO010000087.1 GCA_937991945.1 uncultured Granulosicoccus sp. | reverse complement strand
TGTGATGTTGATGAGAGTGGCTTGGTTAAACGAGTTTATGTACCGTTAGAAAATGGACGCATGAAAATGTCGGACATTGTCGCGGCATTAGCCGAACGCGGTTTGCATCGATTGTTTATTGAGGGCGGTGGTGTGACAGTGACGGGGATGCTGACAACAAATTGCTTAGACTATTTGCAAATTGCGACAGCACCTGTGTTTGTTGGCTCTGGGCGCTCTTCAGTACAGCTACCGACGGTGCTCAGTATGAACACGGCATTTAGACCGCCTTATGCTCTGTATCGAATGGGGGCAGATGTATTGTGGAATTTTGATGTTCGCGATCAAGATGCATCGTCATCGGGTATTGAACAACGTACTGCTCATGCCCCAACTCTTGATGATGTGGTCGCACTGGAACGTCTGCTGTAACTATATAGGTTGCGTTGTGCAAGGCTTGCGTTAGGCGTTAGGCGTTAGGCGTTAGGCGTTAGGCGTTAGGCGTTAGGCGTTAGGCGTTAGGCGTTAGGCGTTAGGCGTTAGGCGTTAGGCGTTAGGCGGTAACGTTAATATATCAACATGGCCCACCCGCAGAGTAGATGCTACCTGAGCTACCAACTGCAGACGCGATTCAGACCATGCGCTTATCTCGTCTTGTGCTTTTGAGTCTTGTTCGATCGCGGCTTGCGTCCAGTCGCTGCATAAGATGTCTTGCATGGCATTTAGGTCTTCTCCAATCAACCAATCGGATTTGGCTGTTGAAATTAAATGCGTTGGTAGTTGCTGTTGAAAAAACGCGTGGGCATGTGGGCCCAATGCATTTCCAAAACCTTTGTCACTGGTTTGGTGAACATTGAGTAATTCAGTAAGCTCGGCATCAAACGGGCAGGGTGGTTGCCAATCAATGGACCCGTTGTAACTCAGTACGAATAGCGATGCGCATTGAGTGGTATCTATGATGTTGGCCAGCTGCTCTAACCAACGAGCTGATGTCAGATCCAGTAGGGCTGACCCTGTTATGAGTTGTGTCCGTGTAAAGTCGATGGTAGACATGTCAGCGGCCAAATCGCAGGATTGCCACTGTACTGTTGCACTGAACGCATCACCTTCGAGGGTGGCCGATGTATCTGATGCAAGGTGATATTCGAAGCCCATTTCATTGGCCCACTGTTGCAGGCGATCACTAATACAAGAGAGTAACCCTGCATCATTGTCGAGCAGCGTCCAAGATTGGTTAAACCCCAGCGTTGGGCACAGGTAGCGGAAATTCGAAGCGGTGCCAGAGCCTAAGTCAACAACATTGAAGTGAGTTAACGACTCCCTCCATGCAACGAGTGATTGCGTTAACGATACGCTGCGAGCGAGATGATCGGCAGGTTCGCGCATGCGAAGCCAATCGCTGCTAAACCCAGCAGGTGCATCAGGTGTGTTTTGTTGATCAGCCATGTTGTATCAGTGTGTTTGAGAACTCTGCGGCAGCCTGTTCCCAAGTGCGTAGTGTTTGTCTAGCTTCGTTAGCACCGTGTTTCATTGATGAGCGCAGAGTGTCATCTTCAATGAATCGTTGTATTGCGGCAGCAAGCTCGGCGCTGTTCCCGGGTGTTGTCAACAGAGCGGCAGTTGCCGGCACTGTGTCAGCTATGGCGCCGCCACGGGTTGCTACGATAGGTAGGGCGCGTGCAATGGCTTCATCTAAAACCATGCCGTAGCCTTCATAGTATGAGGCCAGTACAAATAGATCCGCTTGCTGATACTCGCTATCAAGTTGTGTATCACTTAGCTCTCCACAGAATACGACTCTATGGGTCAAACCTAAGCGTTGGGTTTGTTCAATTAACGCGTCGTAAGTGGGGCGATCGCGATCACAACTTCCAGCACAGCGTAATTGCCAAGGAAGGTGTTCAATGAGTTTAAGAGCATCTAACAAAACCGCATGGCCTTTTCGTTGGCTAAGCGTAGCGACGCAAATAAGCGTGTATTGATCGTCCTGACCGCCATTGGCTATCGCAGCTTTAGCCGTACCAGGAAATACGACTGATATTTTGTTGGGCAACACACTGAAGTCGGCTAGGGTGTCGGCCGTATGTTGACTCGTCGTGATCACATGGCTTGCATGTTTTAGAGCATCAATTTCGAGTGCTCTAAGTGTGCTTGCTTGAAGTTGTGTGAGTCCTGTTTCCAGAGCCAGCGGGTGGTGAATAAGCGCCACAAAATATAGCCGTGCCTTCTGTGCTTCAACTTCGTTAGGTAGAACACTAAAGGCTAGGCCGTCCGCAATGACTAATGAGTTGTCAGGTATCGACGCCAGCTGCTTTGCAGCCAGTGCGCGCGCCGACTCATCTGGAAATGGGTAGTCTCCGACCAACGACACTAGGTGTATTTTCCATCCAGCACGCGAGAGTCCATCAACCACTAACTTGTCGTAGCGGTAGCCACCCGTTAGTGTGTTGATGTCTCCTGGAAAAACAAAGTAGGCGCTGCGACTCTCACTCATGTCTGAGGCAGATCACCTTCAAAGGCGGCCCATGCTACGTGCGATTCATGCAGTGTGATTTTCATTTGCGTTAAGCCTTGAGCACTTGGCCCGAGTTTGCCGTCAGCAATTAAGGCTGCAATTCGGTGGAAAATAACAGAGGCCATGAATTCTGTGGTGGTGTTGTTGCCTGAAAACTCGGGTATGTCATCCAGATTTTTGAAGTTGAATTCGGCTAACACCGCAGCTAACGATTGACTGGCTAATCCGATGTCTACTACCAAACCATCGTCATCGAGCTTTGGGCGGCGCATTTCCAGATCAACAATATAGGTGGCACCGTGTAGGCCACGAGCCGGCCCAAAGATCTCACCTTTAAAGCTGTGTGCGATCATGAAATGCTCGCGAACATTTAAGCTGTACACGTACTCTTCTCCTTATTTAGTTCAGTGGTTTATGCGTAGTTAATGCAATGACACAGCGTGTTTGAATCTGCCAGTGTCACTTTGGAAAGTGTATCGGGTAGTTCAGAGAAATGATTTTCCCCACTAACAAGTCTGTCGAGACACTCGTTATCCAGTAACGATATGGCTAGCGTCATACGCCTTTTGTAGTTCCACCTAGAGCGTTGCGAGTTTGCAATTTGGCCAACTTGCGACGACTTAAGCGTTAGACGTTGTGAATGGAAAATACCCCCAAGTGGTATAGATACGTGTTTAGTCCCATACCAGCTTACTTCGACTATCGTTGCCTCAAAACCTGCGCATGCTAACGCGGTTTGTAAGCCTGCTTCGCTGGCTGACGCATGAATAACGAGGTCTCGTTGTGTCGAGGCATTTTCAGGGCGTTTAAAATGCAGACCAAAGCTGTGTGCCAGTGTTGCACGTTCGTCATTGATGTCGACAAGCTCGACATGTGTGCCTGGAATTTTTGCGGCAAGCCATCCTATTAGACTGCCTACAACGCCTGCGCCAACAACGGTTATTTTGTCGCCAACGCTTGGGTTTGAATCCCACAGTGCATTGACTGCTGTTTCCATATTGGCGGCAAGAATCGCTCGCTTAGCAGGAACACATTCAGGGACAAGTGTTAACGCACTTGCTGGTACGCAGTAGTGAGTCTGATGAGGGAATAAACAAAAGACGGTTTTACCTAGCCATTCGGTAGGACCGCTTTGTACGCAGCCTACATTCGAGTACCCGTATTTAACAGGGAATGGGAAATCACCTTCTTGGAAAGGTGCCCGCATTCTATCGAACTCGCTAGCAGGTACCTCGTTGTTATAGATTAATGACTCAGTGCCGCGACTGATACCCGAATGTAGGGTCTTGATCAGTAGCGTTTCGTCATTGCAGTCTGCCAGAGGGGCATGTCGAATTTCACTCTGTCGTGGACCTGTAATCCAAAGGGCAGAGGTAGTGGGAGCCAACATGCTTTAGATCTCGAACGTCGTTTATACCTCCACAGTATACCGTGTGCCGATTCTATAAATAACGCCGCTATCTGGTTACCACGATATTTCTTTTCTGATGATGAAAAATTTGATACTAGCGACAAAGGCTGCCATATTGAGCTGTACAAAAACCCCGATGATATTGAACAGCTTATTGCCCATGCCGGGTAATTGGAAATAGCTGGCGGCTGCGACTGCGTAGAATATAATTTGCAATACCAGCATGGTATTCAAGAATATTCCTTGTCCGACAAGCGCCGTTATAAAGGCTGTAATCATGGCGAAAGGCACAAGCTGCCTGAATAATCGATGTGAAAGGAACTGCCACCACACGGGATTTTTCGATGGGCTAAACAACCAAGGGTTGTTTCGGAACGTTTGCCAGCTGCCGGAGTTAGTCCGAACTTTGCGCGAAAATTCGTGCTTCGAATCTACCGATGGTTTGTCGTATGCGTAAGCACCTTGAACGAATAAGGTTCGCATTCCCTGCTTGAGTAAACTCAAAGGTGTTTCGAAATCATCGAGAATGGTGCCTAGCTTATTCGGAATGTAATCTTTGCGCCTAATAGAGTACAAAGCGCCGGTGGCACCGGTTGTTGAAAACAGTCGGCTTTCGTTGTCACGAATCCATTTTTCGTAGCGCCAGTAAAGACCAAAATTTCCGTCTTCCTGGCCATTGTCATCCGCTATGACCAGTTCGCCACTAACCGCTCCAACGTCAGGGTTGTCTAGATAAGGCACCAATTTTTTGATGGTGTTGCTAGACACCTTTTGACGGGTATCCATGAACACTAAAATATCACCGGTGGCCATGGCCACACCTGCGTTGAGTGCTCCACATTTTCCTAATGCTGTGTCTAAATGAAGTACATGGCGATTCGGAAAGTCTGCAAATTCCTGCTCAAGCAGTTCTAAGCTGCCGTCAGTGGACCCATCTGAGACGATGACCCACTCAGTGAGTTCACTGGGGTAGTCAAGTTCAGCCAGAGTGGCGATTTTTCCCGGTAAATTGCCTATGTCGTTGTGCGCTGCAATGACAATACTGACCGTTGGCCATGATTCGGGCTCTTGGGGTTTCAGTGGTTCGCAGCGTTTTGCCTTTAAATGCAGGTATATAGGAAAAAGCGCATAGGTATATACGATAAAGAAAACCGAAAATATAAAGACGATCAGCATGGGTGGGTTAACCGATTTTTCGCGCAGGTTTGTTTATTCGTATCGGCGGTACGATCGATACCTCACGCCAAATTACGAGTTATCCGTGGATCTGTGATGTAGCTCACGTTAGAGCTGCGATAGCTTACCGCAACAACCCATTTTATGCGGTGAACTATCGTTGCATCAGATCATCTTCCAAGTACACCTTGATAATATCGTCGAAAGAATTTTCACCTTTAAAGCCCAGTTTAATCGCTCTTTGTGCGTCAAAAGCTTCTGGCCAGCCAGAAATGATGGACTTAATGCTTGGATCGCTTTCGCGTTTGATCAGTGTTAATACCTTTGACCCTGCCACTCTCTCCAAGGCTTCTATTTGCTCAGCGACACTGGCGCACAAGCCGGGTAAGTTCATGTTGCACCGAAGCCCAACTGCCTCTTTCGACAACGATGCCGCGTGAATTAAAAAATCGATAGCAGTTCGTGGACTTGCAAACCAATGTTTCACAGTGTCGTCCACCGGTAAAACAGCGGTTTTTCCATTGAGTGGCTCACGCAAAATGCCCGAGAAAAAACCAGAGGCAGCCTTGTTGGGAAGTCCAGGTCTAATACAAATAGTGGGTAGCCTGAGGCCAATTCCTTGGAGTATGCCGCGCCGGTTGTAATCGGCAATGAGCAATTCACAAATAGCTTTTTGAGTTCCGTAGCTAGTGTGCGGTGTTAACTGAAAATCGTCACTGATCAAATTAGGTAGTGGGGTGCCGTATACCGCAATAGATGAAGTGAATATTAATGTTGGCGTATAGCCATTGTGTGTGTTTCGAGCGCGAATAGCTTCCAAGAGATATCGCGTTCCCTCCAAGTTGATTCTATAGCCTTTGTCAAAATCGGCTTCAGCTTCACCAGAAACCACGGCGGCTAGGTGGTAAATCAAATCAGGTTCATCGGCGATAAGCGCATCAGCTACGCCATCGCGTGTCAGGTCGGCAACCTTGGTTTGTATCTCGTAGCTTGATTGAGCAGTTGGCAACGGCGTTTGAGGTTGAATTACATCCACCAGCTTCAGGTGAGCTAAGGCTTGCCCCGCAATGTGTGCCTCAGAAATAAGTCGATTGGCCAATTTTGAGCCAATCATGCCTGCAGCACCGATAATTAGAATGTTCATCAAATATGTATTGCCCTGTCGGGTGATTTAAACGATCGCCGTCTCAACAGTACTATTTTCTATAGAGCTTGTATGCCTGTTGAAGCGTCGAGCCGTTCAACAGACGGGCTGTAGATGCTCAATGACTGCATCTAGATCCTTAAGAACCGTGTGCCCTAATGATAAAAGTGCCTGATCAGGTTCTACGATATCTGGAATTTGTATGACATGCATACCGGCGGCAAATGCGGCTTTCACGCCATTGGGTGAGTCTTCTAACCCCACACAGGTGCTGGGTGCTTTGTCCAACGCTTTGGCAGCCTTCAAGTAGATATCTGGCGCAGGTTTGCCATTGACGATTTGGTCTCCGCCAATGATGTACGAAAATCGATGTGCAATACCTGAGTTTTCTAGTTTCGCTAATGCTCGATCAGTGTGAGTTGACGTTGCTACCGCCTTGGGTATATTCGCTATTTCAAGGTAGTCGAGAAGGTTTTCTACGCCTTTCATGAGCGGGACTGGCTGAACAGTCAACGCTGAGTAGTGTTCAAACCAGTAATCAGTAAACTCTGTGACGTCTATGGAGCTTGGTAGTGCCTGTGAGAGTATCTGCTGAGTTGTTTTAAGGTTAGTGCCCAGAAGCTGTTTATATAAATGTAGCTGATGACCCATTGAATAGTGATTGCAGGTCTTTTGGAACACATCTAGTGCAATGCTCTCACTATCTATGAGCAGGCCATCCATATCAAAAATACAGGCTGTTATATTCATAAAAATGCAATGCTGTGGCAGCTGTTGGAACTAATAGTGACTGTTACGAGAGGATAGAGTCACTGGTGCATGTTTGCTTAGGCGCTCCCAATCATAAGGGTTACAGTGCTACATTGAACGAATCTTTACAGTGTATAAACTTTATTAGGTAGTAAAAAATGTCAGAGCATATTAGTTATGAGCGAGCACCTTGTGTCAGCGAGGCCATAAATACGCGTCGTTCGTTGCGCGATTTTTTACCTCAGCCGGTGCCACAATCGTTAATTGAGCAAATATTAACGACAGCTGCTCGTGCCCCTAGTGGTACTAATATGCAGCCGTGGAAAACCTACGTAGTCACAGGTTCTACACGTGAAAAGCTCTGTGATACGTGTTGCACAGCATTTGATGAAAAATCGGGTCAATACACCAGTGAAACTCGATATTACCCAGAAGAGTGGTTTGAGCCGTACTTGGCCAGACGCCGAGAGGTAGGTTGGGCTCTGTATAATTTATTGGGTATTGCCAAAGGAGACCGAGAGCGAACCTTTGCCCAGCACCGTAAAAACTATCAATTCTTTGGGGCGCCAGTCGGTCTGATTTTTACTATACATCGCGATTTAGCGACCGGCAGTTGGCTCGACTACGGCATGTTCATGCAAAACATAATGCTGTTGGCGCGTGAACAAGGCTTGCACTCTTGCCCACAGGCTGCATGGGCTGACTATCACGAGCCCGTGCGGCAAGTTCTGCCGCTAACGAAGGACGAAATAGTTGTGTGCGGTTTGGCGCTGGGTTACGCAGACTCTGCCGCTATTGAAAATTCCTTAGTCACCTCTCGTGTACCGCTGACTGATCACACGACATTTCTTGATTAAATCACCATGATCAAATTTACTAAAGAAGAAACTGAGATTCTGACTCGTAAGGTTCAGCTCTATTTCAACGATGAGCTGGATCAGAAAATCGGCCAATTTCCTGCTCAGTTTTTGTTGGAATTTTTTACCGAAGAAATTGGTCCTTATTATTACAATCGTGGTTTGCTAGATGCGCAAACGGTGCTCGAAGCCAGAATAGAAGGGGTTACTGAGGCCATCTATGAGTTAGAGAAACCTACCGAACTATCCCGCTAATCTTGTTAGTCCGACATGACGATCAGATGGATACGACGTGTTCATCGAGAAATTAGTATTCCTACTGCTGAGCCGAGATAAAACGTGAATAAACAAAAAGCGCGATTCACTTGGAGCACTGCAAAAATTGTTCTAGTGGTTTCAATCGTGTTGTCTGTGTTGTTGGCGATGGTCCCTGCAACCGACAAAATTGGGCAGGAACACGTTGATACTGCATTCAAACGCGCCTTGGTTGGCTATGCGCTTGCGCGAGGCCTAAATGGGGCAATATCTGTTGCTCAAGGAACAGAGGTGGCTATTCAACCGGCAGGCGTGGGGGTGAATTTTGCGCCAGGACAAATACTTGATCCCGTAAACGATCTTGTCGAGCGATTTTCTTGGATCATGATGCTTGCCAGTAGTTCCTTAGGTGTGCAAAAAGTATTGCTCTCAATGAGCGCTTGGGGCGGCCTTCTGGTCGCTATTGCAGTGACAGGCTTTGGGTTTCTACTCTGTGTCGTGTGGAGTCGCGCTTCGGCCTTCCGTTGGGTTATGCAGCGATTATTTTTGTTTGTTCTTGTGCTCCGGTTCATGATGCCAGCTATTAGTGTTGCAAACGACTGGGTGTATCGAACTTTCCTTGAAAGTGATTATCTAACGGCAGCAGCATCATTGGAACATGCACAAATAGCGATAGGCGATATCAATGCTGAAGTACGTGCCGAGCGTCGTGATGAGACGCCGTCATTTTTCGACAGAGCCCGCGACATCTACGATCAAGCGCTGGCTAATGTGGATATTGATAAGCGCTTAGAAGAATACCGTCAGGCCGCTGAGACGATCAGTGAAAATACGATTAGGCTTGTGGTTGTCTTTCTTATGCAAACGCTTGTGTTTCCGTTGTTGTTTTTATTCATTGTCTGGGGATTTATTCGCAGATTAACTCGTCGTTGACGAAAACACGGAAGAATCACTATGAAGAGCGCATGGCTAGCAACAGTATTTGCGACGATCCTCAGCGGCTGCAGTGGCGGTGGTGGAGATGTTGAAACACCTTTTGTCGAATTGAGCACCGAAGGTGCGCTCACAGGGCGATTCATAGACGTAGCACCTGTTACAGGTTTACGGTTTTCAACGCCTACTCAAAGTGGTATGACTGACGATCAAGGTAACTTTACGTACGAAGCTGGCGAGCAAGTTGTCTTTAGTTTGGGCGGTATTGAGCTACCCGCAACAGCTGCGACACCCGTAGTGACTTCGGCCAGTGTGTTCAGCACAGAGGACATATTATTAACATCGGTTGTAAATTTAAATCGCCTGCTAATGAGTTTGGACACTGATGGTATTCTTGACAACGGCATTCAAATATCTGATATGGCACACAGTGCTGCAACTGGATTACAACTAAATTTTTCAAGCGGATTGTTCGACGATTTAGTCATTAACCTTGTCGCCAATGCACAAAGCGTACGAACATCGCTTATCGATAGGCCTGCCGCCATAACCGCCTACGTGAATTCCTTAGAGCAGCATTCTATTCGTACCTCCGATTGCGATTCAACTCATTCGCAAGTGGGTACAACTGCAGACTTTGAAATGTTTTTTCACGATGTCAGTGGCACCATGCGCGTTCTTGATGACTGCACATTGGAAATAAGCAACTTTACTTACGACGGTGAGGGGCCTGCTGTGTATTTTTACACGGGGAATTCACGCACGTACGTAGGCTCAAATGTGTACTACGTTCCGTTCCTTTTGACTGGCAATACATTTGAGAATGATCGCATCCGGTTGCATCTTCCTGAGGGAATTACTCTAGACGATTTCGACAGTCTCAGCGTGTGGTGTTTTGATTTTAGAATAAACTTTGGGGATGCTTTCTGGGGCGTGTAGTGTTCGTAATCCGAACACTATTCAAACTTCGCAGTGACGTTGTTAGCGTCCACGTTAAACGAGTACGTCCTGCCTATCCATGTTGTCTTGTCCAAAGATGGAACGATAGCGTTCTATCTCTTCATCAGGCCCGGTGGCTTTGTCGAAGTTGTCAGACAGTTTGACTGTTGGCTTGCCATTAGCATGAGTGACTTTGCATACCAGAGAAATAGCTTTTAGTTGCAAATTGTCTATGGTGGCGCAATCGCTAAAATCGTTGGTTAGATGGGTGCCCCAACCGAAGCTTAAGCGAACCCGACCATTGAATCGTTCGTACACTTGTTCAATTTTCTCAACGGTTAGCCCGTCCGAAAAGATAAGTAATTTATTTTTTGGATCCTTGCCACGTTCCTTCCACCATTGAATGAGTTCTTCGCCGCCTGCTATGGGTTCTTTAGAATCTATTCTGAAGCCACTCCAGTCTGCAACCCAATCGGGTGCCTTTTCTAAAAAGGCTGTTGTGCCGTATGTGTCTGGTAATACGATAAGCAGATTGCCATCGTAGGTGCGGCTCCAGTGTTTGAGTACATGGTAGGGCGATTGCACTAATTCGGCATCGTTGTCCGCTAACGCCGCTTCTACCATGGGTAGTTCGTGAGCATTGGTACCAATAGCATCCAAATCTAAATCCATCGCCATTAAGACATTGCTGGTGCCGATGAACTTGTTGCCGAGCCCTTCTTTCATGGCTGCAATACACCAGCGTTGCCATAAGAAGCTATGGCGGCGGCGCGTACCAAAGTCAGCAATTTTCAGATCAGGTAGATGATCGAGCCGTAGAACTTTTTCCCACAATTTGGCTTTAGCGCGTGCATATAGAACATCGAGCTCAAAGCGCCCAACACCGTGCATGGCCGCGCGCGAGCGCAACTCACTAATGATGGATAAAACGGGTATTTCCCATAGTGTGACGTCCGCCCAATCGCCTTGAAAGTCTATTTTGTACTGACCGTTCTCCACGGTTAACTCATAGGCGGGAAGTTGATAATGGCGAAGCCACTCTAAGAATTCTTTTGTGAATAAACGCTCACGACCATAGAATGTATTACCTGTTAACCAAATAAGTTCTTTTTTGGTTAACTTTATACTGCGAGCATGATCAAGCTGAGCCCGTAGTTCTTGCTCATCAATTTCTTCCGCTAGTAGTACAGTTTTGGTTCGATTGATTAACGAAAAGGTAACAGGCACGTTAGGCCGTTCCTTCCAGATCGTTTGCAACATGAGCAGCTTGTAGACATCCGTATCTAGCAGGCTTCTGACGATGGGGTCAGACTTGAAATTGTGGTTGTAAACGCGGGTAGCGATATCTGGCATCGGGCTTTGAACCATCGGTGTCTATCCTTGTGAAGCCAAAAAAGTCGTTATTCGATCCAATGCCTTCTCAATGTTATCTAACGAGTTGGCGTATGAAATTCTTATATAGCCTTCGCCATGGATGCCAAAATCAGGACCACCAATCGTTGCGATGCCAGCTTGTTCTAGAAGGGCTGTTGCTAAGGGTTTAGATTGCCAACCTGTTTTCTCGATATTTGGAAACGCATAAAAAGCGCCTTTGGGCGTTACACAGCTAATACCAGGTATGTCGTTCAATCGCCTTACGACGACTTGGCGTCGTTCATCAAATGCGCTCATCATGGTTTGTATAGCATCTTGAGGGCCAGTCAGAGCCTCTAGAGCTGCGAACTGAGCGGGTGCATTAACGCAACTCCAGCAATTGACAGCCAGCTTCCTGACTGCTTCAAAATAAGTTGGCGGCCATACGGAGTACCCTAATCGCCAGCCTGTCATCGCGTAAGTTTTTGACCACCCGTTTAGCAAGATGAGTCTGTCGCGAATTTCAGGGTAGTTGAGCAAGGAGACATGCTCAGCTCCATCGTAGGTCATATGATCGTAAATTTCATCGGACATGATGGCTACATGTGGGTGCGACTCTAAGCCTTTCACCAGTGCATCTATTTCGCTTTTTGGGGTGACGCCTCCACACGGGTTTGCCGGTGAATTAATGATAATTAGCCGAGTATTAGGCGTAATCAACGCGAGTGTTTCGTCGGCAGAAAACGCGAACTCATTGGATTCCCTAATGGGAATGGCCACAGGCGTTGCACCGGTAAATTCGATCATGGATCGGTAAATAGGGAAGCCTGGGTCTGGGTAGAGAATGTCTGCTCCAGGTTCGCCAAACATCAAAATAGCGGCAAACATGGTCACTTTGCCACCCGGCATAATCATGACCGTTTCGCTGTCTACACTAGTGCTGTGGCGTTTGGATAAATCGACAGCCACAGCCTCACGCAGCTGAGGTATTCCTACGGCGGGCGTGTAGCCGTGCTGACCATCTCTGAGTGCCTTTACCGCCGCCTCAACGATATGAGGCGGCGTGGGAAAATCTGGCTGACCGATGCCTAGATTGATAATATCCCGACCCTGCGAGGCTAATGCCCCCGCCCTTGCTAGCACAGCAAAGGCATTCTCTTCGCCTATTCTGTCGAAGGCGCTGATAGGGGATGGGCCGTTCTTTGGGAAATCAGTCATGGTCACTCTCAAGATTTTAGCGCTTTACTTGCCGCTGATACTTCTTGTGGTGGAACAGATTAGTCAGCGTGGTCGCTATTGGCGTTCAGGTGTTTCGATGGTGTGACCGGCTAATTCAGGTTTGATAATCAGTTGGCAGCTTAAGCGTGAGTGTTCGCGTCTTTCTGATGCGACGCCTTCTAGCATTTCCAGTTCAAAATCATCAGGCTCGTCGAAGAGCGCAGCTGACTGCTCATCGAGGTAGACGTGGCAGGTAGCGCATATCAAGCTGCCCCCGCATTCGGCAACGACGTCATCAATATCGTTCTTGATGGCCGTGTCCATAATGCTGTCACCTACGCGCGCGTCAACGGTGTGCACCGTGCCATCGCTGGTTTTGTAATGAAGAACAATTTCCTGGGTCATGTTGGTTGTCGTCAAATAGCGTTGTTG
This sequence comes from uncultured Granulosicoccus sp., assembly GCA_937991945.1. Classification (GTDB taxonomy): domain Bacteria; phylum Pseudomonadota; class Gammaproteobacteria; order Granulosicoccales; family Granulosicoccaceae; genus Granulosicoccus. Next base: position 66,108 of record CALKLO010000087.1, on the reverse strand, counting down.
TGTGGGTCAATGGTATCCAAGTCAGGCAGTAGAGTCATCAATATGAGTGCCAGTCGGGTAATTCCTTTCCGACCTCCTTGTTTTGGTAGCTCTCTAGAGGCCATAAATGAGTACGGCTAGACATTCTCGTTAGCGACGTAACATTGACGCACAGGCATACTGAACGCAATTGCGGCGGGTGCTAAGTGATGAGTGAACGCGAAACAAAGATATACCATGAGCAAATACGCCTGATCTATAACCAGGGGCCTGTTCTGGTCGCTGGTGCAACGCTCTGCGCTTTTATTATTACGGCCTTTTTGTGGCGGCAATTGCCGCAATCCACTTTGCTCATCTGGCTAGCAGCCATTGGTGCGTCTACGTTGCTGCGTATTTGGATGATATTCGCATATCAAAAGGCGCAGGTCAGTACACAGGAGCTTCCCTTTTGGGGGCCATTGTTCTGGTTGGGAACCCTCACTGCAGGGCTTATTTGGGGTGCGTGGCCGTTGGTTTTCTACCAGCTATACAGCACTGAATACCTGTTGCTGATCTCCACTATTTTTGCTGGCATGGTTGCCGTGAGTGCGGCATCGGGCAGTATCTATCTACCCTCATTTTTGTCGTTTTCTGTACCGCTTATTTTGCCGCTAGCCATAACCCATATCACCTCGGGTAACGACTCGTTGGTGTTAACAGGTTTATTGCTCATGATGTTTCTGGCGGTTAACTTCTTTCTATCAGCCAGAGGTAATCGTCAGTTCCGCGAGTTGTTACGCTCGCAAATAAAAAACGATGAGCTGATGCGCCGCTTAGGCGATGAAAAACGTATTGCAGAGCGGGCTGTGATTGCTAAAAGTCGATTCCTAGCTGCAGCTAGTCATGATTTACGGCAACCGTTGCATGCTATGGGTTTGCTCTTGAGCGCGCTTAAGCAGCGGGAGCATGACGACAAGAAGCTTAAGATTATTAACGACATGGGTAAGTCCTCTGAGTCGTTAAATGGACTCTTCAATAGTTTGCTAGATGTTTCCAGATTGGATGCTGAAATTATCGATTTTCGCCCCTCACATATTCCCGCTATCGATATGTTTGATGGGCTAAGAGCGCAGTTCATGCATCAAGCCGCTGAAAAACATGTCCGTTTGTTGGTTGAACCGGGTGAGCACGTTTTTTATTCCGACGCGATTTTATTAGAACGCGTGCTAAGAAACCTGTTTTCAAATGCTGTGCAATATACGCAGACAGGCCATATTTTGCTGTCCTGTTGCGAGCATTCAGATGGTGTGAAAATGATTACGCTAGAAGACTCAGGTATCGGCATCCCGGCTGAAAGCGCTGAAGATGTCTTCTCAGAATATTATCAGTTGAACAACACAAATCGAGATCGAAGCAAAGGCTTAGGGTTGGGGCTAGCGATAGTGCGTCGTTTGTGTGAGCTCATGGATGTTCCCATCAGCATGACATCCGAAGAAGGTCAGGGCACTGTGTTCACATTGATGGTACCGGGTGGCGATCCTGCTCAAATTAAGCCGCGCGCTAAGCCTTACGTAACTATGCAGGCAAAAGATAGACGCATATTAGTTATCGATGACGAAGTACAAGTGCTGCAAGGTATGCGTCATATGCTTGAGGGGTGGGGGTGCAAGGTTATGCTGGCTGAATCAGTTCGTGATGCACTCAAAATAATTGCGTTAAGTGATGAATCACCCGAATTAATTATTTCTGATTTTAGGCTGCACGATAGCGATGGCACAGATGCGGTTGAAACCATTTGTGAGGCATTGGATGTGCGCGTGCCAGCTATCATCATTAGCGGCGACACTTCTCCCGAACGCTTAAAACAAGTGAAGAAAACGGGACTATTGTTTTTACACAAACCGGTAAGTGCTGATGAGTTACATCAGCATATGCAGGCTTTGCTGAAGGCTCCTACTTCAACTACGGAGCCTAGCGTTCAGAGCGTATCAAGCGAGATGGCTTGATACGTTTTAGCCTAGTGTGAGTCTTGAGTGGGTTTTTCGACCGATGTCGCTTTAACCAATTTGCCAATGGTGAGCCCTTGCACAAGAATTGAAAGTACGACGATTACATAGGTAACCGCGACGATTAAATCTCGCTCAGGGCTTGCAGGAATCGATAACGCTAACGCTACCGATATACCGCCACGCAGACCTCCCCACGTTAAAATCTTAATTGCATGAGGGTGAAACTCTCGGTTCAATTTTCGAAGCACGGTGACAGGCATTCCAACCGAAATCATTCTGCAGCACAACACCATGATAGCCATAGCGAGTCCAGCTGCCCACATGTGCATATCCAGACTCAGCACCATGACTTCGAGCCCGATGATAAGAAATAATACGGCATTGAGAATCTCGTCAATCAATTCCCAGAAGGTATCTAGATGCTGCACGGTGGTGTCGCTCATCGCGTCTCTACGGCCATGATTACCAATCATAAGACCTGCTACGACAACAGCTATTGGGGCTGATAGGTGTAGTCCAGCGGCAGCAGTTGCGCCACCAGAAACTAATGCAAGGGTTAGCAGGATTTCTACTTGGTAGTTGTCCACGCGCTTGAGCATTTGCAATACGACCCAGCCGCAAGCAAAACCAAACAGGGCGCCACCAAAAGCTTCTTGGACGAATAGTATTCCGATGTGTTGTGCATCGAACGCTTCGCCATTGACGGCCATGCCGAATATGGCAAGGAACACTACGATGGCAACACCATCGTTAAACAAAGATTCACCGGCTATTTTAATTTCTAACGATTTGCTTGCTCCTGCTGTTTTGAGTATTCCCATTACAGCGATTGGATCTGTTGGGGATATCAGAGAGCCAAACAGTAGGCAATAAATAAATGGAACTTCAAAGCCGAATAAACGAAACAAATAGTACGAGCCGCCGGCGACCAAAAACATGCTCGTAACGACACCAATAGAGGCAAGAATGCCTATGGTCCACTTGCGTTCAAGCAGGTGGTCTAGGTTGATATGCATCGCACCTGCGAATAGCAAGAATCCGAGCATGCCATTGAGTAAGGTTGTATCGAATTCGATTTGCGAAATGATTTCGCTAGCGATACGTTCGCCATCACCGTATCCCAAATTACCCAATACGACTAAGGCTAGAGAAAACAGTAGCGAGCACACCATGATGCCTATGGTGTTGGGGAGTTTCAGCGTACGGTAGTTCACGTAGGCGAACAGCGCGGAAACGGTGATCAGAATACTGGTTATGCTCAGAAGCGTCATTGGGTTAAATTTGTTCTGCTGTAAAGGTTATCGCACCGCTCAAGCAAGCGAAGCTCAATGGAGTTTAGGAGAGATAGCTGTCGAAACCTGACGCGCTGACAATGAATACTACATAAAACGGTACACTCGAACATCCCTATTACTGCAGGTACGTTGGTTTGTGACTCAGCTGTCTCTCGAATTAGACAACCCACTGGACTATCTGGTTGTCGTGTCTGCCCGAGCTAGACGACTGTCGCTGAGAGTTGAGCCTGGCAGGGGGGTGATCGTCACGATTCCCAAGCGTTTCCCCAAGCGCGATATTCCAGCGTTTGTTGAATCAAATAGGGCATGGATTGAGAATGCGTTGTCTGATGTGGAGGCGCGTACACCCGAAGAATATCGTTGCTGGCCTCCGCAACAGTTACATCTGAAAGCCATGTGGAAGAGTGTGAACATTGGCTTCGTACAAAATGAGGGTGTGGAAAATCAACAAAATGCTACGAACGACAAAGAGGAAAAGCTTTTAATTTCTGCAGATCCTAGCGATAAAGTGGCGGTAGCGACTGAGCTTGCTCATTATCTTAGTGTTACCGCAACCCGGTTTTTACCCTCACTATTGGCGCGTCATGCACAGCGCCACGGGCTGGTCTACAAGCGTGTGCAGATTCGTGGGCAACGATCTGTGTGGGGAAGCTACTCCTCAACCGGAACATTAAGTCTTAATTATAAGCTGTTGTTCTTGCCACCAGAATTAGTCGACTACGTGTTACTGCATGAGCTAGCGCATACCTTGTATTTAGATCATTCCCCGAAGTTCTGGAGGCAGCTAGAAGTGTTTCAACCCGGAGCTAAAGCACTGGATAAACGTCTAAACGAGGCAGGGCGAAATGTCCCTCCATGGTTAGAGTGGGCACGCTAGACACTTATTTTTATTGCATTTTCTGGTGAGTAAGCTATCGCGCAAGCTGTTGTAAATCAGACTTTAACCTTTTGGTTATTCTGCTATTCTCTCATCAAGATTCACCGATGCACCACAGTTTCGCATGGGTGACAAGCCCTTTTTAACTGGCGGCCTCAATTCAACGTGTCCTTGACGACTTCAGACGATCTATTTGTGCGCAAACATGAGAGCGTAGAAATCTGGCAAGTTATCCCGCTTATTTTGGCGGCGGCTTTGCTAACGATAGGACTATCTATGTTCCTTAGTGGGACAGAGCGTCTGGTGGATGTCGTGCAGCCGGTTATTGTCGTGTTCGGTGGTGCATTAGCGAGTTTACTGCTGACGTTCTCTACTGCGCACATCGGCCAAGCATTGCAGCTCGCTCTCGTTAGAGGTATTCGTGGTGGCACCGCTCCTGAGGCGATGATTAAAGCGATGTTGAAGATCTGCGAAGTGAGTCGCCGCGAAGGATTGCTAGGAGTCGCTGAAATTCGTTCTAACTCCGATCAAGTTGAAGAGGTCTGTCATTTAATTGGTGATGCATCCGACGACTTAGCCATTCAATATGCGCTTGATCGTCGAGTAGCTAGTGAAAAGCGCCATCATCAAATGTCTGCCGATGTCTTCGTATTTACCGCTATTTATGCGGTTTTGATTGGCATGCTGGGCTCACTATTATTGTACGTTTCGCCGGTTCAAGGGCTGCCCGGTGGCACAGTAGTGCTTCCGTTTGTTTGCGGTATCAGCCTTGCAATACTCATGTGTATCCTTGTTGGCCGATTACGTTCTTCTCATTTGCGCGAATTGGTCATGGTGGAAGTTGCTTATCAAGGGGCTACAATTATCCTTGAGGACAACAACGTACAGCGGTTGAGAAGTCGTTTAGGGTTGCTTGTGACATCCGGTTTGTAAGGGCGGTAAATTCCGAACCATGAATGATATAACTGTTCACGCAGCCATTTCCGGACGCACTGCCTACCAGGTGGTTCCAGACCCTGATGACCCGATTATTCTACAAATAGAGGGTAAGCTGAGTCGCGTGCTGGATATCAGTGCAAACGGCTTTACCTTGCCTGGTGAGATAGTTGCTCAGGGTCGACGCTACCCATTCAGTTTAGACCTGCCAACGGGCCAAGTCCCAATCTCTGGTTACGTCGATGTGCTTCCAGAGAATGAGACAGGGCAGATTCAATGTCTGTTTGTAAACCTTGCACCAGAAGAGGCAGAGTCGGTTCACCGTTACGTTTTAATTCGCCAGAAAGAGGCGATTCGCTCATTGCGAGCTTCGCGCTGACGCGTGATTTCGCCTACCTAGCCTTTATTCACTGTGTCTTTGCAACGCTACGATTCTGAAGTTGCCCAAGGTTTGCTTTCTCCGGATGAAGAGCAGCGCGACATTATGCGCAAGCTTGACTTCATTGGTGGTGAGCTTAAAAAGCGCAGCTCTTGGAAACAGCCTTCTCAATCGGTATTTGCGCGTTGGATGCGACGACAGGAAGTGTCTGTTGAAGGTGTTCAAGGTTTGTATTTATGGGGTGGTGTAGGGCGTGGTAAAACACACCTTTGCGATTTGTTTTTTGAAGAGCTCCCCTTCGAGGATAAAACTCGGTTGCATTTTCATCGTTTCATGCAGCAAATTCACACTGACTTGCGCAAACTGGAGGGGGTGGAAAACCCGATAGACGTTATTGCCACGGATTGGTCAAAGCGAGCTCGGCTTCTGTTGCTCGATGAAATTCACGTTAACGACATTACCGATGCAATGCTGTTGGGTGGGTTGCTTAGCGCATTGTTCGAAAGAGGTGTGACGCTTGTAACCACGTCTAATGTGCCGCCGGCTGGTTTGTATAAAGACGGTTTGCAGCGAGCCAGATTTCTTCCGGCTATTGCGCAAATTATTAAGCATACGAAAGTGGTTGAGATGCTGGGTGTCACTGATTATCGGCTTCGTCTGCTACAGACAGAGCCCATCTATACGGTGGGTGAGTTCGTGGAAGGGCAGGCCGAACCCTCTGTACAAGCGGCAATGCAGGCGCATTTCGAGCGATTAAGCCAGGACACTGTCGATACACGAGAGTGCATAGAACTCAATGGTCGGCAAATACCGGTGTTGGGTCGCTCCGGGGATCTAATCTGGTTTTCTTTTGATGCCTTGTGTAATACCCCTCGATCGACGGAGGATTACATAGAAATTGCCAGTGTCTTCACTACCGTGCTGATTAGCGATATTCCAGTTATGGATGCGATGTCGAGCGATGCGGCTCGTCGTTTCGTCAATTTAATTGATGAGTTTTATGATCGCCACGTCAAGCTCGTTGTATCGGCTGAGGCACCTGCTGACCAGCTATACACGGGACAGCGACTCGCTTTCGAATTTGAGCGCGCAGCAAGCCGACTCTTCGAGATGCAAACCACCGCCTACCTATCCGCGGGTCGGACCACCAAACTTAGCCAAGGCTAAAAAAAAGGGTCGGACCATGAAGTTTAGCCTTGGCTAATCTTCATGGTCCGACCCTATTGGTGCATTAAACCGTCTTTTTTGCTATCAAAAACACCGGATTAGTATCAATTAATCCGGTAAAAATAGCTTTATTACCAGCTAAAACAATGGGTTATGATGGTCCGACCCGGATTGGATTAGCTGGGTTGGCTGGATTTTGGTAGGCGGGAGTTGCGCTTGCGTTCGTTTTCTGTGAGGTGCTTCTTTCGAACGCGGATGGATTCTGGTGTTACTTCAACCAGTTCATCGTCGTCGATGAATTCCAACGCTTGCTCAAGACTCATGTTTACATGCGGCGTCAGAACGATGTTTTCATCAGTACCTGAGGCACGAACGTTAGTCAGCTGCTTACCTTTAAGGCAGTTAACCGTCAGATCGTTCTCGCGAGAGTGAATACCGATAACCTGGCCTTCATACACTTGTGAGTTAGCACCGAGAATTAAGCGGCCACGTTCTTGAAGATTCCACAAAGCAAATCCTAGAGCCTTACCTTGACCGTTAGAGATCAGTACACCGTTGCGACGTGCGCCAACGTTCAACTTTAACTGTGGACCGTAGTGATCAAATACAGAGTAGATCAAACCGGTGCCAGAAGTCGCTGTTAGAAATTCAGTACGAAAGCCGATCATGCCGCGAGCAGGCGCGATGTAATCAAGACGAACGCGACCTTTGCCATCGGGAACCATATCTTTTAGATCTGCACGACGCTCACCCATCTTTTCCATGATGGCACCTTGATGTTGCTCTTCAACATCGATAGTGATTTGCTCATACGGCTCTTCAATTGAGCCATCTTCGCCAGTTCGCGTGATAACAATAGGTCGACCTACGCCAATCTCATAACCTTCACGGCGCATGTTTTCGATCAATACAGACAAGTGCAACTCGCCACGACCCGACACCTTAAAGGTCTCGCTTTGCTCAGTACGTTCAACGCGTAAGGCTACGTTATGCAGTAATTCAGTTTGCAGACGATCCCAGATGTTTCGGCTGGTGACGTATTTACCTTCTTTTCCAGCAAACGGAGAACTGTTTGGTTGGAACATCATGCTGATCGTTGGCTCATCGACCGATAATGGCGTCATTGCCTCAACCATTGATGGGTCACACAAGGTGTCAGAGATGTTCAGCTTGTCGATACCTGTAATACAAACGATATCGCCGGCTTGAGCCAAATCTGTTTCGATGCGCTCTAGGCCGTGAAAGCCAAGTACTTGAAGTACTTTTGCGTTGCGCTCTTTTGCATCTGAACCGACCACTCGAACTTGCTGGTTAGGGCGAAGTTGACCACGTTGAATACGGGCAATTCCGATAACGCCAACATAGCTGTTGTAGTCAAGGGAGCTGATACGCATTTGAAGAGGGCCATCACGATCCACATCAGGAACCGGTACTTCTTTAATGATGGTTTCGAATAGTGGAGTCATGTCGCCTTCAGTGACATCAGGCTCTAAACCGGCGTAGCCGTTTACTGCTGATGCGTAGACAACAGGAAAATCTAGCTGCTCATCAGTTGCACCTAAGTTGTCAAATAGCTCAAAGGTTTGATCTAACGCCCAATCAGGACGTGCACCTTCGCGGTCAATTTTGTTGATAACGACGATTGGTCGGAAACCCATGGCAAACGCTTTTTGAGTAACAAAGCGCGTTTGCGGCATTGGCCCTTCAGCAGCATCAACAAGTAGAAGTACTGAATCGACCATACTCAAAACACGCTCAACCTCGCCACCGAAGTCGGCGTGACCCGGGGTGTCGACGATATTGATGTGGTAGTCGCCCCAGTTAATGGCTGTGTTCTTTGAAAGGATTGTGATTCCGCGTTCTTTCTCGATCGCGTTGGAATCCATCAGACGCTCAGTCTGTTCTTTACGCATGTCCAATGTACCGGACTGCTGAAGGAGCTTATCTACCAGCGTAGTCTTGCCATGATCGACATGGGCTATGATGGCTATGTTGCGGAGTTTCTGGATCACGATGTAGTCCTGTCGACGCTTCTGGCGCGCCTATTATTCACCTCTATGGAGAGGTGACACTAAAAGGTTGCGATGTACGCATTGACGGGTCGTATGCGCAAGCAGTGGTAAACGGCCCAGTATAGCGGACAAACACGGCATTCGGGTGCCATCTGGTCACCATATAGGTGCCTAAAATGTAAGAGAGGGTGCACGAAACTGGCCACTATCGTCTCAAAGTGGCTCTGAATGACTCTAGGAGAGTGCAGTGGTGAGCAAATTAACAAGTTGGAATGAGAGTGCGGCCACATTAGTGGACGTAGCGATGGGACGCAAAAGCGCCGATACTCTTATCCGAAATGGGCGCTGGGTCAATGTCCACTCGGGTGAAATTATTCCAAACACGGATGTTGCGATAAGTTGTGGCAGGTTCGCCTTCGTGGGCCCCCATGCTGAGCACACCATAGGGCCAGAGACAAAAATCATCGAGGCGGACGGCAGATACCTAGTGCCAGGCTTGTGTGATGCCCACATGCATGTGGAAAGCGGAATGGTTACGGTGACCGAATTTACTCGTGCTGTTTTGCCTCACGGCACCACGTCGATGTTTATTGATCCCCATGAAATCGGCAATGTTCTGGGACTGCCAGGCGTTAAGTTAATGCACGATGAGGCTGTGGGTTTGCCTGCTAATGTCTATGTGCAAATGCCCAGTTGCGTCCCTTCTGCTCCTGGACTGGAAAACGCTGGAGCTGAACTCGGTCCTAAGGATGTCGAGGAAGCCATGCAATGGCCGAATATCATTGGCCTGGGTGAGGTTATGAATTTTCCAGGAGTTGCTAACAACGACGAGAAAATGCTCGGTGCCATAGCGGCTACTCGAAAAGCGAACAAAACAGTGGGTGGGCATTATGCCTCTCCCGATCTTGGCCTACCGTTCCATGGCTATGTGGCAGGAGGTCCTGCTGATGATCATGAAGGCACCCGTATGGAAGATGCCATGGCTCGAGTGCGCCAAGGTATGCGATCCATGTTGCGACTCGGGTCTGCTTGGTACGATGTGGCGCCGCAAATAAAGGCTGTCACGGAGCAGGGCCTTGATCCTCGCTACTTTATATTGTGCACGGACGATAGTCATTCGGGCACCTTGGTACACGAGGGGCATATGAATCGCGTCGTGCGCCATGCCATAGCGCAAGGATTAAAACCGATTACAGCCATTCAAATGGCCACCCTCAATGCAGCTGAGCACTTTGGTCTAGAGCGAGAGTTAGGCTCTATTACGCCTGGCAGACGAGCTGACTTGATTCTCACTTCTGATCTCGTTGAGCTTCCGATTGAACAAGTCTTTGCCCAAGGTGAGTTGGTCGCTGAATCAGGCGCTTTGTCTGTAGACATTCCTCCCTATGTGTATCCGGCAACAGCCAAAAATACGGTGCACCTAGGCAAGACACTCAGTGCTTCAGATTTCGTAATACCCGCTCCTACTGAGCCGAGCGACAACGTCACAGCCCGAGTCATTGGGGTCATTGAAAATCAAGCTCCTACGCGTGCTTTGCAATTCGAACTGCCTGTGAGCAATGGCTACGTTCAAATGGATGCCGATAACGATGTTTGCCAGATTGCCTTGGTAGAGCGGCATCGCGGCACTGGGCATGTGGTAAACGGATTTGTTTCAGGTTTCGGGTACAACGTGCCTTGCGCCATGGCTTCAACCGTCGCTCACGATTCGCACCACATGATCGTGGTAGGTACCAATCATGAAGACATGGCGTTGGCAGCCAATCGTTTGGGTGAAGTCGGTGGGGGTGTGACGCTCTTTGCTGGCGGTCGCGAGCTTGCCATGGTTGAGCTATCCATCGCAGGTTTGATGTCAGACGAACGTGCCGAAGTGGTTGCTGAAAAAGCCAGCCAGCTGGTAGAAGCAATGCGTCAATGTGGCTGCACTCTAAATAACGCCTATATGCAGCATTCCTTGCTAGCCTTGGTGGTCATACCTGAGTTGCGCATATCAGACATCGGTTTAATTGACGTGACAACATTTTCTCAAACACCTTTGTTCGTGGAATAAACTGCATGATTCGATTTCTTCTCGATCAGGAGCTCGTTGAGTTAGATCACACAACACCGGACCTGACAGTGCTGGACTGGTTGAGAATTCATCGCCACCGCACCGGTACAAAAGAGGGTTGCGGTTCGGGTGACTGTGGCGCGTGCACGGTCGTGGTTGTCTCCGTGGGTAAAAGCCCAACCGGTGAAAGTCGGCTTGAGCATCACGCTATAAACAGTTGTATTACGTTTGTTGGCGCACTGCATGGTAAGCAATTGCTGACGGTTGAATCGTTAGCCACCCATGATGTGCTTCACCCCGTGCAGCAGTGCATGGTAGATGAGCACGGTTCTCAATGTGGATTTTGCACACCTGGATTCGTCATGTCTTTATATGCTCTTTATCAAAGACCTGAAGACACGACGACGCTGAAAGCCTCAGTAGAACAAGCTCTTGGTGGAAACCTCTGTCGATGCACGGGTTATCGACCGATCATACAAGCTGCAGAGCGTGCATTGGATATACGCGCATTAGCCATTGATGCGTCCGTAACAGGTGGTTCAAGCGAGAAAGACAATGCGCTAATGTCAACGCTACAGTCGTTGAATGAGGAGCCCGCACGCATTATCGGTTTCTACCAGCCCGATAGCTTGCCAGCATTCGCCAACTACCTTGTCGACAACCCGGATGCCCGCATACTCGCGGGCGGTACCGACCTTGCGCTAGAGGTGACTCAACAAATGCGAGAGTTACCGTCTATCGTGTCGCTCAATGCTGTGGCAGAACTTAAAAAAACGGTTGTTACCGATACGTATGTAGAGTTGGGTGCGGCAGTCACCCTGACTGACTGTATGCAGCTTCTGCAAGGATGGATACCGGGTGCTCATGAGTTGTTGCTACGTTTCGGATCAGACCAAGTCCGTAATCAAGGCACCGTTGGTGGCAACATTGGTTCCGCATCGCCCATTGGCGATTTACCTCCGCTATTGATTGCCTTAGATGCCACTATCACGGTGCAACGATCCGATCAAACTAGAACATTGGCGTTACAGGACCACTACTTGGGTTACCGTCAAACGACATTGCAACTCGGTGAGTTTATTCATTCTGTTCACATACCGTTGCCAGCACCAACCAGTCATTTCTCGGTTCACAAAATTAGTAAACGATGCGACGATGATATATCTAGTGTGTGCTTGGCTATTCACCTACCGATAAAAGACGGTGTGGTGCATGACTGCCGTTTAGCATTTGGAGGCATGGCGGCAACCCCTGTTCGTGCAACCAAAGCAGAAGGCGCATTGAACGGAAAACCATTGTCGCAAACGTCCGTGAATGCTGCGAAGCAGGCTATCGCTCAGGAGCTAACGCCTATGAGTGATGCTCGGGCTAGTGCTACGTATCGCTCGCAGGTGGCAGCAAACTTAATTCAACGAGTACTGCTAGAGGTGCAATCAGTATGAGCATAGCCGGTTCTGCGCAGGTACACGATAGCGCTATTGGTCATGTCACGGGTAGCGCCCAATACGTTGATGATCTTGAGCCTTCAAAGGATCAACTACATGTTGCCATAGGCCAAGCCACCATTGCCCATGGTGCAATGGTTTCAATGGATTTGACCGACGTCAGAAGCAGCGACGGTGTTGTCGATGTCATGACATTCGCCGATCTGCCTCATGAGAGCGACATTGGTCCTGTGTTTAAAGGCGATCCTCTGCTCGTCGATGAAATCATAGAATTCATGGGGCAGCCCGTGTTTGTTGTTGCAGCACGCTCACATAGGCAAGCACGACAAGCAGTCTTAAAGGCAAAGATTAACTACAGCGAATCAGCACCTCAGTTGGATCTAGCGCAGTCTATCGAACAATCATTTTTTGTACGCCCTGCGCACCGAATGCAAAGAGGGACATCTGCAGATGCCTTGGCTGCCAGCGCCCATCGTCTACAAGGTGAGATCCACATTGGTGGTCAAGAGCACTTCTACCTAGAAGGACAAGTAGCGCGAGCCCGACCAGAAGAGGAGGGCGGTATTACCGTCTGGTCGAGTAATCAAAATCCGACAGAGACTCAACATTTGTTAGCTCACGTGCTGGGCGTTCCTATGCACCGAGTGAATGTCATTGTGCGGCGAATGGGTGGAGGCTTTGGTGGTAAGGAGACGCACGCAACAGCCTGCGCAGCCTTTTCTGCCTTGTTTGCGCAACGCCAAGGCGTGAGTGTCAGTTGTCGTCTGTCACGTCGTGATGACATGGTCATGACGGGGAAGCGTCATGGGTTTCTTAATCGATACGATGTGGGTTTTGATAACGATGGGCGTATTAGCGGTATTGAGTATGTGTTGGCAGGGCAGTGTGGAAATTCGCCAGACTTGTCCGATGCTATCGTGGATAGAGCCATGTTTCATTGTGACAATGCGTATTACTTACCCGATGTCACAATAGATGGATTGCGGTGTAAAACACACACGGTCTCTAACACCGCTTTTAGAGGTTTTGGTGGGCCGCAAGGCATGATGGCTATGGAGGCGGTTATAGATGCTATCGCCTTTCATTTAGGCAAAGACCCGCTAGAGGTTCGCAGACATAATTTCTACGGTAAAACAACGCGCAACATCACGCCCTATCATCAAAAGGTAGAGACGTTTACCGTTCCAGAATTGTTTGATCAACTAGAGAAAAGCTCAGAGTACCAAGCACGGCGTAGCGCAATACGCGAATTTAATCGTAGCAACACGGTGATGAAAAAAGGCATTGCCATGACACCGGTTAAGTTTGGCATTTCGTTTACCGTTAAGCATTTGAATCAGGCCGGTGCATTAATTCATATTTACAGTGATGGCAGCGTGCAGCTCAATCACGGTGGTACTGAAATGGGCCAAGGCTTGATGGTAAAGGTGCAACAAATAGCGGCACAAGAACTAGGCATGTCACTTGAGCGAATTGCAGTAATGGCAACCCGCACTGACAAGGTTCCCAACACCTCTGCTACTGCAGCCTCCTCGGGTACCGATTTGAACGGTATGGCAGCACTCAAAGCGGCAAAAACATTACGTGAACGTCTTGAAAATTATTTGATGACTCGTCACGATGTGGACGCGAGTGGTATCACGTTCTCAAATGATTCCGTGACCATTGTGTCTGGGGATGACAAGTCTATTGTTTATACCTGGCCAGAGCTTGCAGATGCCGCGTACAGAGATCGCATTCAGCTATCGGCCACCGGCTATTACCAAACACCTAAAATTTATTACGACAGAGCTGAGGCTCGTGGTCAGCCTTTTTATTACTTCGCTAATGGAGCTGCTGTGAGTGAAGTGCAAATTGATACGCTGACAGGTGAAACGCAATTGCTGCGTACTGACATACTCCAGGATGTAGGAACGTCCATTAATCCTGCGATAGACAAAGGCCAAATCGAAGGTGGATTTATCCAAGGTGCCGGCTGGTTAACGCATGAGGAGTTGTGTTGGGATGACAAGGGGCGGCTGACAACAGATGGCCCGGCAACGTATAAAATTCCGGCGATCAGTGATATGCCCCATGAGTTTTACGTCGAGCTACTTAAAGATAGCCCCAATGAAGAGGCAACCATATTTCACTCTAAGGCGGTCGGTGAGCCACCACTGATGTTGGCAATGTCTGTATTCGCAGCCATTCGAGATGCGATTGCCTCACTGGCGAATTATTCAGTGTGCCCAGTGTTGAATGCACCAGCCACTCCAGAGGAAGTACTTAGGGTGTGCACATTGATGATTGAGCGCAGTACTGAGTGTGATACTTCAAACAACGAGAGTCGTCGGTAGGTATGAACTGGCTTAAGGCATTGTCCTTACACGCTGAGAAAAACACCTCATGCGTACTGGTGACTATCGTGGAATTAAAAGGGTCTGCGCCCAGAGTGGTGGGCACGAAAATGGTTGTGTCGCTTAACGACATAGCCGATACCTTGGGTGGCGGAGCATTGGAGCTTGAAGCCATAGAGCACGCTCGCACACTACTGAACGCGCCTACAAGCGAGCCACTTATTTCGCACAAAGAATTTGCGCTAGGTACAGACTTAACGCAGTGCTGTGGTGGGCGAGTTAAGTTACAGTTCGATTGCCAATGGGCCAGTGATTTTTCGCTGCAAGTATTTGGTGCTGGGCATGTGGCGCAGGAGGTGGCTAGAATTGTACAACGCCTGCCGTGCAGGGCGACTTTCCATGATGCACGATCAGAGTGGTTGGAAAAATTAAAGACCTGTATTGATGGCGGGGGTGCTTCAAGCCATGCGTCTATCAATACACGTTTAGTGTCTGAAAATCCGTATGCGTATGTCGAAAGCTGTCCAGCTAATGCCTACTATGCAGTGATGACTCATAGCCATGAGCTGGATATGGAGTTGGTAGAGGCGATATTGGCACGTGGCGATGCGAGGTACTGTGGGCTCATAGCCTCTGATTCGAAAGCCGTGAGTTTTCGAAGTCGTTTAAAACGTAAAGGTTTTACACATACCGAGCTTGAAGGCTTAACTGCACCGATGGGGCTACACTTTAAAACGGGTAATACCCCTATGGAAGTGGCAATCGCTATGACTGCCGATGTGTTGCATATCCACCAACAAAAAAGTTAGGAATTTATAGGCCCCGTTACACCTACGGTAATTGCAGCACCATAAAAATACTGTTGGGGTCTTCTTCATAATTATCAAACGGCGCGCATTCAACGAACCCAAAGCGGGTGTATAGCAATCGTGCTGCTTCGAATTCGATCATAGAACCCGTCTCAAGATACAGCTGTGTATAGCTGCGGCTTTTGGCCGTATCAATGATGGTCGTGAGTAAGTCTGCCGCCACGCCTTTTCTTCTATGTAGGGCTGCGGTGCGCATTGATTTTATTTCGCCCCGAGTGGGTGTTAGTTCTTTCAGTGCGCCACAACCGGCTAAATCAGTGTCATTCCAGGCACTCCAAAAAGTGACATCGGCTGCGCGTAGGCCATTTAGATCCAGTGCGTGAACACTCTCAGGTGGAGATGAAGAGTGCATGTCTTGCATGTGTTCCTCAAGTAGCTGGATGACAGCTTGACCTTGAAGGTCATCGACGATTATATGCATGAGTAGTTTACGACGCTCCGTTTGCGGCTATATCTCTGAGTGCAAATTTTTGAATTTTACCCGTAGAGGTTTTAGGCAATGGGCCGAATACAACAGACTTTGGTGCTTTAAATTTTGCCATGTGCTCTTTGCAATAAGCAATGATGTCTTGCTCTGTTGCCGCGCCTTCCTTGTGCAAGGTCACAAACGCGCACGGTGTTTCTCCCCATGTCTCGTCAGGCTTTGCTACAACGGCTGCCTCTAGTACCGCGGGGTGTCGGTACAGTATCTCCTCGACTTCCAGGGTCGATACGTTTTCGCCACCACTAATAATAATGTCTTTGGCTCTGTCCTTTATTTCAATATAGCCATCAGGGTGTTGCACGCCTAAGTCACCTGTGTGAAACCAACCACCTTCAAACGCCTCGTTGCTTGCGGTTGGGTTTTTCAAATACCCTTTCATGACTGTGTTGCCACGAATCATGAGCTCGCCAATGGTGTGCCCATCGTTGGGTGTTTTTTGCATAGTGTCGCTATTGATAATGGCAGCATCTTCAAGCGTTAAATAATGCACGCCTTGTCTTGCCATACGTCCTGAGCGTTGTTGCAGTTCAAGTGTTGGCCAGTCGTCTTGAGGAATACACACGGTTGCAGGGCCATAGGTTTCAGTGAGCCCGTATAAATGAGTCACTGAAAATCCGATGGCTTCCATGGCCTCAATGACTGATGAAGGAGGGGCTGCGCCACCTGTTGCAATCTCAATACTTGCGCTTGCGCGCTTTTGAATCGTTGCAGGTGCATTGGCTAGCATGTTAAGTACGATAGGAGCACCACACATGTGGGTGACATCCTCAGCTTCAATTAAATTGAAAATCAGTGTGGGGTCGACTTTGCGTAAGCAGATGTGCGTGCCCATTGCTGCGGTAACACCCCAGGTAAATGTCCAACCATCGCAATGGAACATAGGCAGTGTCCATAAAAAACGTGAGCGATGAGTAACGCCCATGGTGGTCATGTTGCCTAAGGCATTGAGATACGCGCCGCGATGATGGTACACGCACCCTTTCGGGTTACCGGTTGTGCCCGATGTATAGAGTAGGGAGATGGCTTGCCATTCGTCGACGATGGCATCGTGGGCAGATTCACTGTCACCGGTTTTTAAAAATGCTTCGTAGTCCATGGAGCCGAGTAGTTCGCCACCTTCGGCGAGCACGTCGTCGATATCGATGACCAATATCTCTCTGTCGATAATGCGCAGCGCCTCTTTTATGACCGGGGAGAATTCGCGATCGGTTAGGAGTGCTTTGGCTTCGCCATGATCAAGAATGAAAGCAAGCGTGCTGGCATCAAGACGAATATTTAACGAGTTGAGCACGGCTCCTATTAGTGGCACGCCGTTATGTGCTTCCAGCATTTCAGGGGTGTTTGCCCCCATGATAGCCACACAGTCGCCTTTGCCGATACCGTGTTGGCTTAGTGCTGATGCGAGTTGTTGGCTTCGTTGCCAAAATTGCTCATACGTATATCGGCGATCTCCGTGAACAATGGCCAGCTGCTGTGGGCGAATCGCCGCTGCGCGTCGAAGAAAACTAACCGGCGACAAAGGCAGGTGGTTGGCTTTAGTCGGGCCGAGGTTTTGCTCAAAAATGGACACGGTATCTCCGATACAAGTTATGGGGGCTGATCAAGGTGGTGGCTAGCATCAGCATAACCACGATATTACAACACATGCGATTGAAGCTTCGTAGTACGCTTAGCGGATAACGACATGTGCTAAAAGCTGTGTCTTTCATTTTGAATTCCCATCACCTGATACCTCACACGCTGCGCGTATTTGGAGCAATATGACTCAAATTACTTCTCACATTCTCGATACTTCACGTGGTTTGCCGGCGGAGGGTGTACTCATCACTCTCATGCAGCAACAAGGTGATGACTGGTTAATGCTAGGTACGGGAGCCACTAACTCAGATGGGCGAGTCGCAGACTTCACTGGCGAGATAGATGCTCTGCCAGGTGGGGTGTACAAGCTAACGTTTTACCTTGCCGACTATTACAGCCAGCTTTCACAAAAAACGTTTTACCCGCATGTCGATGTTGCTTTCGAAATCGAGGCGGACGGACAGCACTATCATGTGCCTCTACTGCTAAATCCGTTTGGTTACTCCACGTATCGTGGCAGTTAGACGCATCTCCATCGCCTTCGGGAGGTAACTGCGTAAGCGGTTCAATCTGGCCAGTTTTTTGGCCAGAGAGCCTGAAGGTCGATTTCTCTCAGCGAACGATTGAAAAGCTTATTTCAGGTCGTTTACCCATCCGTGGAGATAGGTTGAGCGTGCTGAAGGAGTTCAAATTAACCTGTCTGTTCGCTTCAAGATCATCGAGCACTGAGCGAGCGAATTGATCGGCCCAGATGGGTAGCTCTCCAAACATGATGAACTGAGAAAATACTTGCGTAAGATCTTTGTCATCAGCCCGGTCACCAAACCATGTGAGGTAGGCTTCGCTGAACAGTTTGAACTCACTTATTTTGAGTAGATGAGCTGCTTTCGATATGGTGTGCATCTGGCGTGTCTCTTATATAGTCGTCGGTCCATTCCAGGCTCTAATGGCTAGCAAGCCAACTACATCCGCAAGCAAAATAGATAGGTAGTGATAGTAAACACAACCTTGTCGCTAGCGTCAACGTCCTACTTCAGACGTCATAATCACGAATCGTTCGATTTAAGTGCTAACGGCAGCAAGGTAGTAGTCCTTACTCAAAAGCTGCTGTTCTGCTACCTAATGTGTATCTGGTTAGTCAGAGCCGTCACATCTATACGAAAACTTTGTCGCCATGCACATTTTTTAGGTCGCTGAAAAGTGAACGCTGCACAGCTAACTAATTGCGTTTAAGTATTTCGCCTAAGTGTCATAGACCCGTCGGCAATGGTGCGGATATCTGCTTCTACCTGCGGTAGACTATAAATTCCACAAATCAAGAAAATTTACCAAAGAGTAAAAACTGATCGTGGTTTTTTAGGGGTGGGAGTGATCCCGCGCAAGAAACGTGATTCGACATTGACTATCACAGCACATTGCGATGCTCGCAACCATTGCTGCGTGTTAACCCTCCGTGGGTTCGGTCGATAGCACGTCAAAGCCCGCTTATCACGGGCTGATGGGGATGAGAAATGTTCAGCGCACAAATAAAAAGAAGCGCGCTGGCTGTAGTCGTGGCATGTCTTGCCATGTCGACACCGGCAGCGTTAGCGGAACGACCAAGCGAAAGTTATGCGAGTGTCAGAGGGTTTGACCGTGAGCAACTATCGCTAACTGCCTGCGCCACGCCAGATGCCAAGACCTTACAAGCCATACTGCCTATAGCCACCGATCATGGAAGCCAGGCAACGGGCGTTGTTTATGACGAAAATCGCGTACTAACCGCGGCACATGCGGTGTCTGGTGGTGGTCAGTTTTTCGTCAAAGTGGGTGATACTTATAGAGTCGCCGATTTAGTGGTGGTTGATGAAGCCCGAGACCTAGCCGTTTTAGCGGTCAATACACAATCGATTCGCCCTATACACATTGCTGGATTCGACCCGGTCGAGTTCCAGGCCGTTTGGGCTGTTGGCTACCCAAGGGCACAGGCCATGATGACCTCTGTTGGGGTTTTACAGGATCAACACGAGGGTGCTTTGCATTCCAGCGCCTCTATCGACTCTGGACAATCAGGCGGCGGATTATTGTCCTGCACCAACGGTGCGTGGGAAATGCTCGGCATGCTGCGCGGTTTCGGTGCTTACTTGAACGGCGATCATTACGTGAAAATCAAAAATCACTCGGTATCCGTTGCCGCTTCGACCATTCATCAGTTCCTGCGTAACTCCTACTAAGCATCGTTGCTGAATCAGCACCTTAAAACCGGTGCTTGGATTCACACTCCAACCAGCATGTCGTCCCTAGAGGGGGGCGAGGCCGCTTTCAGAGCACCGCCAAACGCCTAAGCTAGATACAGTGGCGCGCACCGGCTACCTGAATTCCGGCACCTGTACGTTCGCAAAGGAATTATGCTGCATGGCCATTAGTGTTTTCGATCTCTTCAAGAGTGGCATCGGGCCATCTAGTTCTCATACCGTCGGGCCGATGGTTGCTGCTAGGCGTTTTGTTATGGCGCTAAAGGACTCAGGTGCGGTCGAATCAGTCCATCGTTGCAAAGTAGAGCTGTATGGCTCACTGGGTGCGACTGGCAAAGGCCATGGCAGTGACAAAGCGGTGCTTTTAGGCTTGGAAGGCGAGCACCCAACCACCGTTGAGGTCGAAGCGATACCACAAAGATTGGAGGCCATTCGAGAAAGCAAAAGTGTATTGCTTCCGGGGGATCATCGCGTGCGGTTTGATGAGGCGAAAGATCTTGTCATGCATAAACGTAAATCCCTGCCTTTCCACCCCAATGCGGTTTTGTTTTCAGCTTTCGATGCCGCGGGCGAGGTGGTGCTGCAAAAGACCTATTATTCTGTCGGTGGTGGTTTTGTCCTAGATGATTCAGCGGCTATTGACGAGCCTGTGGTCAAAGCTGACGACACTGAGGTGCCTTACCCATTCACCACGGGCGACGGCTTACTAGTGCTTTGTGCTGAGCACAATAAAAGTATCAGTCAAATTATGATGCTTAACGAATGTACATGGCGCCCAGAGGCTCAAGTGCGTGAAGAGCTCTTAGCGTTGTGGCAAATCATGCAAGACTGCGTTGTGCGTGGTTGCCAGCAAGAAGGCATTTTGCCCGGTGGTATGAAAGTTAAGCGCCGTGCTGCCCAGCTTTATCAAAAGCTGAGTCAAAACCCTGAGGCCGCACTTCGTGATCCGCTAACGGTCATGGACTGGGTCAATTTGTACGCGCTGGCGGTGAATGAAGAAAATGCAGCGGGTGGCCGTGTTGTCACTGCTCCAACGAATGGCGCCGCTGGCATTATTCCGGCTGTTTTGCATTACTACCAACGATTTGTCGCCGGTAGTTCGGAAGAAGGGATTGTCGATTTTCTGCTCACAGCAGGTGCTATTGGCATTCTCTACAAAGAAAATGCTTCAATATCAGGTGCAGAAGTGGGATGTCAGGGCGAAGTCGGGTCTGCCTGTTCGATGGCTGCGGGTGCGCTTGCAGCAGTTATGGGAGGCACCCCTGAACAAGTGGAGAATGCGGCAGAAATTGGTATGGAGCACAACTTAGGTTTAACGTGCGACCCTGTCGGTGGATTGGTGCAGGTGCCTTGTATCGAGAGAAATGCGATGGGCTCAGTTAAAGCGATCAATGCATCGAGGATAGCTTTGCGCGGTGACGGTACCCATTTTGTCTCTTTAGACAAGGTTATTAAAACCATGCGAGAGACCGGCGCTGACATGAAAACAAAATACAAAGAGACAGCGCGCGGCGGTTTGGCGATAAACGTGATAGAAGTACCGGTGAGTTTCCCCGACTGCTAAATTAAATCATTATGAATGCACTTGCGATTGCCCTGCATGGATTAGCCGCTACCGTTTGGGTTGGCGGAATGTTTTTCGCCTATGTCGTCTTGCGACCTTCCATGAGTTTGTTAGAGCCACACCGTCGCCTGACCATATGGGCCGGTGTTTTCAAACGTTTTTTCCCGTGGGTTTGGATGGCTGTATTAATTCTGCCTTTAACCGGTTACTGGCTGGTATTCAGTGCGTTTGGCGGATTCGCCACAAGCCCCGTGTATGTCCATTTGATGCACGCCCTCGGTTTGCTCATGATCGTGCTGTTCATCTACCTTTATTATCGGCCTTACGCCAGTCTGAAAACAGCCGTTGCTAGTGAAGATTGGCCGGCTGCAGGTGTTGCCCTCAACCGCGTGCGGCATGTGGTGCTGATTAATTTGGTGTTTGGGCTGGTATTGGTGGCAAGCGTATACGCTGGTCGATACGGATTATTTAGCTGATCACGGGTTTTTGGGGCTGTTGGATGGCCCCGCAAGGTTTAATCCGCGCCGATTAATTGGCTTTTTAGGCCTCAAATAGCCCAAATGTGACGTAGCTGGACTAAAAACCGGCTCTTTCAGTTTCGTTTAAGCATCGTTAGGTACTGTTCAAGGTTAGCGGCTCTCTTAAGAGGGTGCGCGAACCAGTCCGGTTTATGTCAAACCGGGCGTTTGGAGCCTAAGCTGTGTCTTTATTGGAACTGAAAGTAGTTATAGTTGATGCAACGCAAGCCTGCAGGGTTTGTCGCTGTTGCGCGGCTATTTTTCAGTCAAAAGCACCTATAAACGGGTGTGCATCATGAACCCGTTACAGTTTCCCTATCAGGTGCCCGCTGATGAGCCTTTCTCAGTAAAGCACAGCCCGACTGAGCCAGCAGAATCAGTTCCTGATAAAAAGGATTTAGAAAAAGAGCTTGCCAGTTGCGTAGAGCAAATCAGCGAGTTACAAAGAAAACTGTACGCTGACGATCGCTACGGCGTTCTGTTGGTTTTTCAAGCTATGGATGCTGCAGGTAAAGACGGCACCATTCGAGCGGTTATGAGCGGTGTCAACCCAGCTGGTTGCCATGTCTCCTCTTTTAAGTCTCCCTCATCTGAAGAGCTGGAGCACGATTGGCTATGGCGCACAAGCAAGCAATTGCCAGAGCGCGGTCGTATCTCAATATTCAACCGTAGCTATTACGAAGAAGTCCTAGCCGTTCGTGTACACCCCGAATACCTTGCCAACCAGAGATTGCCTCAACACGATCCTGAAACACTATGGCAGCAGCGCTTTGATTCCATTCGTGATCATGAAAAACACATAAGCAGAAACGGCACGGTAGTTCTCAAGTTCTGGCTGAACGTCTCCAAAGACGAACAAAAGAAGCGCTTCTTAAAAAGACTGACTACGCCTGAAAAATATTGGAAGTTTTCTAAAAGTGATCTGTCTACCCGCGAGCGGTGGGACGACTACATGGATGCCTACGAGAGTCTGCTAAACGAAACCTCAACCGATGAGGCCCCATGGTTTGCAATACCTGCTGATAACAAAAGGTATATGCGATTGTGCGTGGCCAAAATTGTATTAAAAACCTTACAAGAATTACCGTTGCGATATCCCGAGAAAAATTCTGAGGATATCGCAAAATTTGAAGAGCACATTGCACGACTAAACAGCGAACCTAACTAGAGCCATCCGTTGACATGAACATTGGCAAAAAATTCGGCAGCGCTATTGCCGATCAATGTTCCGACAAGATCGACAAAGTGGTCAAAGATTTGCGTAACAGATGGATATGTAGAGCTGGGGTGTGAGAGCCAGGACTTAACTTATGAAATATTGCAACGCACAACGAAGTGATCAACTAGCACCACTACCCAAGTCGTTTACGGCTTGCTCAATGGTCGACGACTCAGGCGATGAGCTGGAAATATCCGAGCTTATGATGCGCCGAGCGTGCGATTTGATTGATGCTGATCAACTCTGGCCGTTTGCTAGCCAATCTGTGTATTCAGGCATGCGCACCGTGTCCGGCAACACCAGCGCAGAGATTCTGCCATTTCGACGTCCAATCAACTAAGACTGTTATCGTTTGTTTGAACGACAGAGAAGAGGCTCACACTAAGAGCCTAGTTCACTAGTTGGTTCATCTCGAATATCGGCAGAAGTATTCCCAAAACAATGGTAAGCACTACGCCACCCATAATCAGTATGACAACAGGCTCAAACAAGCCTAAGAATATCGCCATAAGACCATTGAGCTCTCGCTCCTGATGAGACGCTGCTTTTTCTAACATGCTGTCCAATTGACCAGATGACTCACCACTGGCAATAAGGTGTAACAGCATAGGGGGGAAGTACCCCGTCCGCTCTAACGCATCACTCAGTGTCGAACCTTCTCTTACCTGAGCTGCAGCGTTGTTTACCGCTTTTCTCATAGGGCGGTTGGTAATGACTTGTGCACCAATGTCCAGAGCTTCCAGAACCGGAACACCACTAGCTGCCAGTATGCTCAAGGTTCGTGCAAATTGAGCGGTGTTAAAGCCTCGTATTAAGCGTCTAAACAACGGCAGTTTTAGCAGTAAAGAATGAACGCGAGTTTTAAAGGCCTCACCGTTCATGGCGCGCTTGAAGACGATTATTATTCCGAAGATAACGATAGCAAGCAACAAACCCCATTCGCGTACAAACGCGCTGGAAGCCAACATCATTTGAGTCAGGGCGGGTAATTCTTGATCCATGCCGTCGAATACTTGCACGACTTGCGGTACAACGTAAGCCAGTAGAAATCCGACAATAAGTATGGAGGCAACGACTAAAACACTGGGGTAAATTAAGGCTTTCTTAACGGTGGCGTTGGCTGCTTGCCGTTCTTCGGTGTAGTCAGCTAGTCTTTCCAGCACCGCATCCAAATGCCCTGATTGCTCACCAGCAGAAACAGTTGCTTGGTAGATTTCGGGAAATACTTTGGGGTAATCGGATAAAGCCGACGCAAAAGAATGTCCTTCCAATACCTTGGAGCGTACTGACAACAAGAGTGATTTAATGCGCGGCTTTTCGGTTTGACGACTCACCGCTGAGAGTGATTCCTCTAGTGGTGTACCCGCTGCACTCAAGGTTGCGATTTGGCGTGTAAGCAAGGCTAAGTCGTTGGTTTTTATGCCACCACGAAAGGTCGGTGTTGAGCCGCCTTTGTTGGCTGCACCGCCAGCTTTTTGTTTGCCACGCCCTGATGTCTCGCTGACTTCAAGAGGTGTCAGGTCTTGCTGACGCAGTAGTTGTCGTGCAAGCCTTGCCGTATCTGCTTCAAGAACACCTTTTTTTTCTCGCCCTCGATCATCGAGCGCTAGATATTCAAACGCTGCCATTATACTTCTCGAGTAACCCGCAGCACTTCTTCAAGTGTTGTCTTGCCTTCCATGACCAAGCGTATGCCATCGTCTGCGATGCCTGGGCTGGTTGTTCTTGCGTGGCGTTCAATGTCTTGTTCCGCAGCCCCATCGTGAATCATGGTGCGCATGTGCTCATCAACTGCAACAACTTCGTAGATACCTTGACGACCTGAGTAGCCCGTGTGTGCGCAATGATCGCAACCGTGAGGTGCACACATCTCTGTCACTTCAGACGCATCGTGCTTTAACGAGCGCAGCTCACCGTCAGTGGGTGTGTGGGCTCGTTTGCAATGAGTGCATAACAATCTGACCAAACGCTGTGCAACTAGACCGACCAAGCTCGACGACAACAGGAAGGGTTCGATTCCCATATCGCGAAGTCGAGTGACAGCGCCAACAGCAGTATTCGTGTGCAACGTAGACAACACTAAGTGTCCAGTGAGTGATGCTTGTACAGCGATTTCAGCGGTTTCCATATCGCGAATCTCACCAACCATGACGATGTCGGGATCCTGTCGAAGAATGGCCCTTAAACCACGGGCGAAATCGAGCTCTACTTTGTTATTAACTTGCGTCTGGCCGATACCGTCGATGTAATACTCGATGGGATCTTCAACGGTGAGTATGGAGTAGCGAGTTGTGTTTAATTTCGCAAGTGCTGCATACAACGTTGTTGTTTTACCTGAGCCTGTAGGGCCGGTAACCAAGATGATGCCGTGGGATAAACCTAAGCTGGCTTGCAAAGAATTCAGCGCACCTTCTGGCATGCCGAGGTGTTCAAGATCTAAACGCCCTGCTTGCTTGTCTAGTAGTCGCAGTACCACTCTTTCACCGTGCCCAGAGGGTAGGGTGGAGACACGAACATCGACAGGTCGGCCCGCTACTCTCAGACTAATACGACCATCTTGAGGGAGCCGTCTTTCCGCGATGTCGAGCTTGGCCATGACTTTTAGTCGTGAGATGACCAGCGGTGCAATAGCGCGAGGCGGTTCGAGTAATTTTTGCATGACACCATCGACGCGGTAGCGAACAGCTAACCGTTTTTCGAAGGGTTCAATATGAATATCTGATGCTTGCTTGCGCACAGCTTCGGTCAACATCGCGTTGATCAAGCGAATGACAGGTGCATCATCGGTAGATTCGAGTAAGTCTTCAGGTTCTGGTAACGCGTCAGCCAACTGGGCTAGATTAAGGTCATCGCCAAAGTCATCCATGATATCGATGGACTGACCCGTATCTCCCTCATAGTGCCTTGTTAGTCGCGCGTCGAAATCGTCGGCAGATATAGGCTCTAGGACCAAAGCTTGGCCGGCTTTGCGTCTAGCTTCTGACAGTGCGGTGAGTTGCACGCCTGGTCGGTGAACCAAATGCAACTCTGATGTGCCGGCACGCTCAAGCAAAACGCCGTGACGCTTTGCAAAAGTGTATGGCAAGTCTGTGAAAGGTGGAGGAGTTCCAACTGCTAATGCATCTGATTTTGCAGCACCGAATATTTCATTCGGGTCGTTACTACCCTCTGCCCCAAACATCTGGTTGGGGTCACCTACATCAATAAAGTCATCTGTCATCTGAAGAAAACACTGTGTTTTTTTAGAATCCTGCGTCGATCAGTCAATGGATGCATCATCTGAGCCGAATAGGTCAGATTCAAGACTGGCGCTAGCAATGAGGCTTGTCGTTGGCTTATTCACGAATTGCATTGCAGCTACAGCGGATGCATTGGTCTCAAGGTTTCGCACCAAGTTCAAGCGCTCGAGCATTTCAGCGTCTAGCGATGCACTGGCTTTAAGTGACGGGATAGCATCTTTAGCGGCGGCACTACTAGCTGCGCTTTTAATGATTTTGATGCTAGGCACCGCCTGTAATAAAACATCTGAGCTAACTGCTGCATTTTCTGATGGGTCAACAACCGTTGTTGGCTTAGTCGCCTTCGTGGCATCAGAGGTTGGCAAAATAGTGCTGAAATCATCGCTAGGACGAATGACTCGCTGACCTTGGAAATACATATGCAGTTCAGGTAAGACAGGCTTGAGTTTGTCGTTGAACTGCTTTTCGTTGTCAAACAATCCTAGTTGTGCAGTGCGCAAGTCGTCGTACTTACTACGGCTGTAGAAATCAGCAGATTCAGGGTCTCGTAGAATCGTTGGGTGTAAGAAAACCATCAGATTGCGCTTAGATTTACTGGTTGTTCGGTACCTGAACAAGCTACCTAGCAGAGGTATATCACCTAGAAATGGGACTTTTTCGCGCGTATCGTTGATTTGATCATCGATTAAGCCACCCAATACGAGTGTTTGTCTGTCTTCAACGAGTACTGTCGTTTTAATGGATCGCTTATTCGTCGTTATGTCAGTGGCACCGCTAATGGCTGTGTTGCTGACATCAGAGACTTCCTGTTCGATTTCCATCTTGATATTGTCGCCTTCATTGATCTGAGGCTTCACTTTCAAGCTAATACCGATATCCTGCCGCTCAATCGTTTGGAACGGGTTGTCGTTGGACGATGACAACTGCGTGCCAGTGACAAAAGGCACGTTTTGACCAACAACAATCTCAGCTTCCTGATTGTCCATGGTGACCAATGTCGGTGTAGAGAGAATATTGTTATCAGTGTCGGAGGCGATTGCAGAGAGCAAGACGCCAAAATCGATGCCATCAGAGCCAAAGCGACCCAGCGCTAAGGATAGCCCTTGAGTCAACGCAGCTCCTCCGCTGGCTACGGTGCCAACCAATGACTGAGTAGCACCACCGAGGTTTGTATAGGCCGCAGGGCGGTTGTCGTTTGTTCCATCGACCGCAAAGTTAACACCCAGCTGTGAACTGTTATTGGTAGAGAGCTCTGCAATGATCGCTTCAACCAATACCTGTGCACGACGAATGTCTAACTGCTCTACAACAGCAAGGATGCTGCGCATTTCATCAGGTGGCGCAGTAATAATCAGGGCGTTGGTGTCTTCATCGGCTTGAATATCGACATTGGGTCGATCACTCTCTTGTGTCGCACGTCGAATCAATGAGGCTGTTGGTACCGCGGCAGGCTGAGTGCCTGCCGCTGGGGTACCGTTTGTATTAGGCACGGCTGCCGTTCCATCGGTGCTGTCTGATGATGTGCCTATTTTCGCTTGGCCTGCTGAAACACCCGTCAATATAGCGAGTAGGTCTGGAGCATTGGCGTATCGCAGGTAAACGACTCGCGTGTTACCGCCAGATTCTACCGGTGTGTCTAGATTCATGATGATTCCGCGCGTACGAGCACGCACGGTTGGGTCACCGCTGAGTAGGATGCTGTTGGTACGTTCGTCAGCTGCAAAGCGGACAGAGCCAGGTGTTCCGTCGATCTGGCCACCACGGCTTTGTAGCGATTGCATGATACGAATGATTTCGCTGGCAGAGGCGTGTGAGAGTCTGACAATCTCCACTTCATCGTTATCGGGTCTGTCTATACCGTTAATAATGGTAGTCAGGCGCTCAATGTTAGACGCTCTGTCAGTGACGATAAGTGTGTTGGTGGAGGCGTAAGCCGCCAAATGGCCTTGCTGCGGTACCAGAGGTCGTAATATGGGCACCAGCTGGGCTGCTGGCACATTAGCTACCTTGATAACTTTCGTGACTAGCTGGTCAGAGGAGCTAGTCGCGTCGGTATAGGCCGGCACTGGACCTTGCTTCGCGTTGACATCAGGAACGATTTTCGTTAAATCGCCGCTCGGTACTGCGGCGTATCCGTGCACCTGAAGTACGGACAAGAAGGTTTCGTAGAGTTCATCGGCATTCAGCGGCGTCGACGAAATGACGGTGACACGCGCCTTAACTCGCGGATCAACAACAAAATTTCTGCCTGATTGTCTAGATACGGTCTGTATCAGGGAGTGAATGTCCGCATTTTTAAGGTTTAGCGTGAACGTGCCATCCTGCGCATATAGATGAGCAGGCGACATTGTCGCGGTGGCAACAGCCAGACTTAAGATTGCAGATTTTAAAAGCGGTTTAAACATTGTCATTTCAGGTAATTCGATATCCCATTAAGTGTAGCTGTTTAATGCGAAATGACGTGTTTACGTCATAGAAAGGCTACTGAGCCAATGAAATGCTGATGGGGACTTCAATTCCATCTCTGAGTACAACAACTTCAAGGTTTTCAGCTTTGACTGCATTACGTAGCGCTCGTATGCCTTGTTTCTGACTATTAAGCTGAATGTTGTTGACACTGGTGATGATATCGCCAGCGACAATACCTTGAGCTTCCAGAATTTCCGGGTTTTGCTTAGGTGTAATGCGGTAACCGACTAATTTGCCGTTTTCCTGATAAGGCTCAGCGGCAACAACCCGTCCCAACATGGCCGGATTTCTAGCCAGTGTATCTCTTAGCTCACGAGGGTTAGTCGGTAATTCGACCGGCTGGCTGTTGGCGCTGTTAGATTGATCATCAGAAGCGGTGGACGTCTGAATGGGTCGCATCGCTATAGGCTGAACGTTCTCAGGCAGTAATAATTTTTCGAGTTTTCCGCGGTTGAGCAAGACGACATGATCGGGGTAGACCTCTTCTAATGTCGTTTCGCCGCTAATTTTGTCGCCTATACCGTAGGCATTTTGTTCAGCTGTGCCTGAGCTTATGATGGCGAAGGCTTTTTCTTTGGGTTCAAACGCAAACACACCAGCCAATTGAAGGTTCAGGCTAGTTTTCTTAATAGGTTCTTGTTTTTTGGGTGCTTCTGCCACAACAGGCTTCTTGCTGGCATCGCCAAAGAGGTGCTTGGATACAATGCTCTGTGCCAGTTGGACAGGGCCTGGGCTACTAGCGCGGCCAGAGGACACAGGCGTTATGTCAGCCATAGGCTGAGGCTCTGAGCTTGGTAGCAATTTGAGAGAAACAACGGCTAGAGCCACGCCAATGCCAACAACCAGAAGACTGTTTACAAACCGCGGTAATCGAGCTGGTTTTTCTGTTGCTGCCAAAGATGAAGCGGTAGCGCTCATTAAATTTCAATCCGACTGTAAGAGAGAAGAGGTATGCAGTTGACCCTCAATGCTATGTGGAAGTTCGCCGTGAATCATCCATCGGTGCAGTGTACTGCCAGAGGGCATGCTCTGCTACGTTTCAATATTGACGCCAAACTAGCGAATTGAAAGGGCCGGTGATTTGGCGTTGTGAGCTGAGGGGGGTATTACGGTAATACAGTAGGGTAGATATTGAGCCCGCAGCGATAAGACGCTGCGGGCCTACTACCGGGAATAGCCTAAGGGCTAGACCATGTCTTTTAAGTTTTTCAAAGGAAGAACTTTAACGACTTTACGAGCTGGCTTCGCCTTGAACATGGTCTCTTCACCAGTGAAAGGGTTGATGCCTTTGCGAGCTTTGGTAGCTGGCTTCTTGTTTACACGGATTTTCATGAGACCCGGTACGCTGAATGTTCCAGGTCCCCGTGGCTTCAGGTTGTCCTGAATCAGTCCGTTGAGTGCTTCGAATACAGAGGCCACTTCTTTACGGCTTAGCTCTGTTGTCTCGGCAATCGATGTCATGATTTCTGACTTCGTAGGTGGCTTCTTAACACCTGCAGCTGCCGTTGCTTTTTTCTTTGCTGTTGCTTTTTTCTTAGCTACTACTTTTTTCTTCGCAACTTTAGCAACTGGTTTCTTCTTAGCTGCTGCTTTCTTCTTCGCCGCCATACGGTAGATCCTCTTTTGTACGTTAAATTATAAAATTGTCCAAAAACACTACAATTCTAGCGTTTTGCAAACAATGAAGCGCCTAAACCAAGGCGCGCGAAAAATACCATAGATACTTCACTACAACCAGCTTTTATAGGTGAATTATTGAAAAAAGCACTGTTTTTTCAGCAAAAATACGATCTATATGTAAAAAAGAGCTGTGATTGCAGTGTTTTTCTATCCCAAGCCGAACATAACTTGAAGTGTGCCTAGGAAAAATATGCGTAAAGCATAGAGTCCTAGTATGGTGAAAAACACAGTGAGATCAATTCCTCCAATAGGCGGAATCAGATTTTGCATTGGACGCAATATTGGAGCACTGATGGAAGATACCAATCCGTAGACGGGGTTGGAAGAGCTTCCCGGAAGCCAGCTCATAACGGCCTGGATAATCAGTGCAAAAATAAACACATTAAAGAACTGATGGATGAGATCTAAGAGGGCAACAATAAATAAGCCAATGACGGGTAGTTGGCTCACCATCAAGTTGCTACCCATGCTGGGTACCGCGCCCAAGCTTAATAATTTGAAGACAACAAGCTTTAGCAGCAAGACGGCAAAACAGAGGAGTAAAGAGGCCGTGTCATAGCGCTTGATGCTAGGTACAAATCGACGTAACGGAACCAACAAAGGGTCAGTCACTTTTACGATTCCCTGAGCAAGTGGGTTGTAGTAATCGGCTCTAACTACTTGCATGACAAAACGTACAGCAACCACGGTTGCGTACAAATTGAACAGGGTGCCTAGAATAAACGCAAGTGCGCTCAGTGCAGGATTTCCCATTAAACATTCTCCGAAAAGTAGGTTGTTACGGTTGCGTCACGAAGCTTTTAAGCACAAACCGTGCTGTCCTGATCACTCAGGTGCTAATTGATCGCCTAGTTCAGCGGCGCGATCGTGTGCGGCTTGCATTGCTTGTTCGACAATTTTGGGCATATTGCTGTCATTGAATATCGATAACGCAGCGGCTGTCGTGCCACCTTTGGACGTTACGTTTTCTCGTAAAACAGCGGGAGTATGCTCACGAGTTCTGGCCATACTTGCCGCACCAAAGGCTGTCTCTATGGCTAAATCTCTGGCTACTGCCTCATCGAGTCCTAGGGCTGCACCTGCGGCGGCCATATGCTCAATAAGATAGAAAAAGTAGGCGGGGCCACTTCCAGATACGGCGGTTACCGCATCTAGAGCAGCTTCAGCGTCTACCCACAATGTGGTTCCTGCCGTCTTAAGTAAGTCTTGTGCAGTATTTTTTTGTGCTTCTGAGCAAGTTTCGTTGGCATAGAGCGCTGTCGCGCCCAAACCTAGCAGCGCTGGCGTATTGGGCATGCAGCGAACCAATGCTGTTTGCTCAGGTAACCAAGTTTGCATGCTGCTGGCTCGCACGCCAGCAGCTACAGAGATGACAAGAGGTTTGGCATCGATGTCACTAGCGGCGAGTGTTTGCGTTAAATCAGTGCATACCGCTTGAACAATATGAGGCTTTACCGCAATAACGACACCTAACTCATCCGAAGACAAGGTGTTAAGCATTGGGCCCAACGCTGAGCCTGCGAGAATTCCAAAGCGCTCTTTTGCTCGCTCACAGGCCGCAGTGTCGGGATCAACAACTGCAATATTATTGGTGTTGGCTCCACTGGCAATTAGCCCACCTATAAGGCTGCTTGCCATGTTGCCGGCACCGACGAATATCCAGTTCATTAACTGGCTACTGCCTTGCGCTTCTCTTCAAGAACGCTGAGTAGGCGATCAAATGCCTCAACAAACGAGGTAATGCCACCAGCTTCGAGATTGTCAGTGATGTCGTTTAATGGAATGCCGATATCAGCGAGTGCTGAGATATCTTTATGGGCTTGGGCTAGTTGTAGAGTCAATCGTGACTCGGCAACGCCATGGTCTTTGAACGCTGCCATTGTGGCCGGAGGCAGAGTATTTACTGTGTCAGGTCCAATGAGCTCTTCAACATACAAAACGTCGGAGTAATCTGGGTTTTTAACGCCTGTGCTAGCCCACAACAATCGTTGAGGTCGTGCGCCTTGCTCTTTGAGCACACCAAATTGCTCGCTGCCAAACAGGTTAACGAAATGGCCGTATGCCACTTTTGCATTCGCAATGGCGATTTTACCTTTAAGCCCTAGAGCGGCTTCGCTGGCATTTTTTGTTAACGCGTCATCGACGCTGACATCGACACGGCTGACAAAAAAGCTGGCTACAGAGGCTATTCGGGCCACTGAGTGACCAGCAGCATGACGTCGTTCTAGGCCGCGTATGTAGGCTTGGGCAATTTCACGATAGCGTGAGATGCTGAACAACAGAGTCACATTGACGTTTATACCTAGTGCTGTGAGTGCTTCGAAGGCCTTAACACCTTCTTTTGTGCCTGGTACTTTAATCATCAGGTTAGGGCGATCAACTCGCTTATGAAGTTCAACACCCATAGCAATAGTGCCCGCTGCATCGTGAGCTAGATCAGGCGTAACTTCAAAACTCACCATGCCGTCCACGCCATCGGTCGCTTCGTAGGTCTCAGCGAATGCATCGGCGGCGGCTTGAATGTCAGGAATAGCAAGCTGATTAAACAGTTCGAGCGAGGAGACTGACGCATCTGCTGCAACGATGGCATTGATAGCATCGTCGTATTCGCTAGTGTTAGCGATCGCTTGTTCGAAAATCGCAGGGTTTGATGTCAGCCCCATGACTTTGTCTTCCTTGATCATGGTCTGTAATTCGCCTTCAAAAAGGCTTTTTTGTATGTAGTCCAGCCACATGCTTTGACCAATGCCGTAGGCGTCTGCTAGAGGATTGTTCTGACTCATGATGTTTTACCTGGTTAGATGTGACTAGTTTAACAAGAATGCATAGGCATCAATGATCGCGAACTCCGAATATCGCAGTTCCAACCCTTACGATGGTCGCCCCTTCGGCTATCGCAGCTTCCATATCTGCGCTCATACCCATTGAAAGAGTGTCCAAATCAGGCAGATCATTCTTTAAATTTATTAATGTATCGCTAAGTTTAGCGAACACTTCACGCTGCTCTGTGATGTCATCGCGAGGCGCTGGAATTGCCATAAGTCCGCGCACACGTAACCTGGGCAGCATTGAACATGCCAACGCTAATTCACGGACTTCCTCAATAGTGACGCCAGCCTTGTTTTCTTCTTGATCAAGGTTCACTTGAAGACATATATTCAAAGGTGTTGCACTGTCTGGGCGTGCATTTGATAGCCGAGTAGCCACTTTAAGGCGATCGACACCATGTACCCAATCAAAGTGTTCGGCTATCTGAGTGCACTTACGGGATTGTATGGCCCCAATGAAGTGCCACTGCAGGCTCTTATCGTTAATCGTGAGAATTTTATCAACGCCTTCATCGACGTAATTCTCACCGAATGCTGTTTGTCCGGCCTGCATAGCTTCCAGAATAGCGCTTACAGGCTTGCGTTTACTAACCGCTAGAAGAATAACGCTACCCGGCAGGCGAGCGTACTTTTCCTCATATTCATGCAGCTCTAGCGTTACTTGATTTAAGGCTTTCGTAGTCGAAGTTGTCGGATCGGTCACGTTAATGGGCTTCTGCAAGTGTTTTTCAGCCAATTGGGCTGAGTGGAAGGCTACATGTCAGCTAACAAAAATCGCGATCTTGCCGACATTACGAGTGTGACTTTAACCGACTAGCGTGCGTTTGAGTCTCCCCATACATGGGTAGGGTCTTTTGGCTTTCCCCGAAATAACAAAGGTTAGTTTCATGGATATCGCTCAGCTTCTGACATTTGGTGTAAAGCATGGCGCCTCAGATATGCATCTGTCAGCCGGACTACCGCCCATGATACGCGTGGATGGTGATATGCGCCGGGTAAACGTGCCTGCGTTGGACCATGCCGCTGTTCAAGCCATGGTGTACGACATCATGAACGACAAACAGCGTAAGGACTTTGAAGAGAAGCTGGAGACGGATTTTTCTTTCGAGATTCCTGAAACGGCTCGTTTTCGTGTAAACGCATTTAATCAAAATCGAGGCTGTGGCGCAGTCTTTAGAACCATCCCATCCGAAATTTTGTCACTTGAGCAATTAGGTGCACCGAAGATTTTCCAAGATATTGCAGCTCTGCCTCGCGGTATTGTGTTGGTTACCGGGCCTACGGGATCGGGTAAGTCGACGACATTGGCTGCCATGATGGATTATAAAAATGAATCCGAACTGGGGCATATATTGACCATTGAGGATCCAATAGAATTTGTTCACCAAAGTAAGAAGTGCCTGATTAACCAACGTGAGGTCCATCGCGATACCTTAGGTTTCGGTGAAGCTCTACGATCTGCTCTTCGAGAAGATCCGGATGTCATTCTCGTGGGTGAGATGCGTGATCAAGAAACAATATCGCTAGCACTTACAGCTGCAGAAACAGGTCACCTTGTATTCGGTACCTTGCATACAAGTTCAGCGGCTAAAACAGTCGATCGTATTGTTGATGTCTTTCCGGCCGGTGAAAAACCCATGGTGCGTTCCATGTTGTCGGAGTCTTTACGTGCCGTTATTTCGCAAACGCTTATGAAGAAAACTGGAGGAGGGCGAATCGCCGCTCATGAAATAATGATGGGTACTCCGGCTATTAGAAATCTTATCCGTGAAGATAAGGTGGCGCAAATGTACTCCGCTATCCAGACGGGACAATCTCATGGTATGCAAACTTTGGATCAAAATCTGAAGGAGCTAGTAAACCGTGGAAAGGTTGATTTGGCCGAAGCTCGCCTCAAAGCGGCTAACCCTGACAGTTTACTGTGATGTTGAGTTCGAACAGCAACTCATCAACAGCTACATAGGGGAATAAATAATGGATCTTAAAGTCGCCAAGCGGTTCATGGATGAACTGTTGGTCAGTCTGTATAAGAAAGGGGGTTCTGACCTTTTCATTATTGCTGGTGCTGCGCCATCCATGCGCATACATGGAAAGGTAAGCCCGGTGATGGACAAGATCCTGACTCCAGAGCATACGCTGGCCCTGACTCAATGCCTGATGACTGACATTGAGAAAGATGACTTCAAGAAACATAAAGAATGTAACTTTGCCATAGCCTTGCCCAAAATTTCACGCTTTCGAGTCAACGCGCTTGTACAGCGTGGTAGTGCGGGGCTAGTGGTCAGAATAATTCCCAACGATATCCCATCTTTCTCAGACCTGCATTTGCCCGATATTTTGGGTCAAATCGCGATGGCAAAAAGAGGACTTGTTATATTCGTTGGTGGTACCGGCTCTGGTAAATCGACAAGCCTAGCCTCATTAATTGACTACCGTAACGAGAATTCCAACGGGCATATCATTACGGTTGAAGATCCTGTTGAATTCGTGCACCAGCATAAAGGTTGCATCGTCACTCAGCGTGAAGTGGGAACCGATACGGCATCTTTTGAAGTTGCGTTGAAAAATACGCTAAGACAAGCACCCGATGTGATCCTGATTGGTGAGATCAGAGACCAGAAGACGATGGAGCACGCTATAGCCTTCGCCGAAACGGGGCATCTGTGCTTAGCGACCTTACATGCAAACAATACGAATCAGGCGTTAGACCGAGTCATTAACTTTTTTCCAGAGGCTCGTCATAAGCAGTTGCTGCTAGACCTATCGTTAAATGTAAAAGCATTCATATCACAACGCTTGCTACCAACACCGAGTGGTAAGGGGCGTCGTGCAGCGGTTGAAATTTTGCTCAATACGCCGTTAATGGCAGATCTCATTATGCGTGGCGAAGTTCATGAAATTAAGGATTTGATGAGACGCAGTCAAGACCAAGGTATGTGCACATTCGACAATGCTTTATTTGATCTGGTAAAAAAGAATGCCATTACTATCGAAGAAGCAATGCGCAATGCTGACTCTGTAAATGATCTGAGACTGAGAATTAAGCTTGATTCGGCCAGTAGTTCTGGAACTCTTGATGACATGATTGACGGCGATATGTCCCTAGAAGAGACCAATCCCAACGAAAAGAAATACGGCTAGTCAATGTGTCATAGCCTAACGATGGGCTGAGTACCGATAGGTGATTGCCATTTGCACGCAGTGTGTTGCAAAATGGCCTGCCCATTTCTCGTGTATTGATGAGCAGATATGACAAGTAGCAGCCTGGATGCTCAGCCGGTCAAGGATTTGATTGATGACTGTATTGTGCAAGCTCAGCGTATTACGGGGTGCGACACAGTGCCTAAGGTTGTCGTATCTCCGTATCGGTTTAATCCGCTAGGCGCGCATATAGATCATCAGGGCGGGCAGGTTCTCGCTCGATGCCTCAATCAATATACTATTTTGTGCTTTTGGCCCAGCGACGATCCCAAAACGACAGTACATGCAAAGCTAGCTCAGGGTACTTGGCAAAACACGTGTTTTCTACCCATGCAATTAGATGATGAGCATGGTTGGGATTCCATGGCTCGAGCAGCAATTACTGCGTTACACGAAAACTCGAACACACAGCTAGGTGTTGAAGCTGTGGTCTTCGGCACGATGGTGAGCTGTGGCCTGAGTTCATCCGCATCAGTCATCCTGGCTTATTTGGCAGCGTTAGCGCACGTTAACGAAATCGAGCTGACGCAAGAGCAATATGTTGAACTATCACGACAAGTAGAAAACGACTACAGAGGCCTTAACAACGGCATTCAAGATCAAATGTCCATTGTCTTTGGTCAGCGTGATCATATGGCCCGACTTGACGTTCAAAGCGTCACGGCGACTCTTATCGCTGATCCACCTGAAATGGAGCAGTACCGTTTCCTTATGTGCTATTCCGGCGTGTCTCGAGATCTAGGCGGATCACCTTTCAACACCCGTGTGGCGCAGTGTCAGGCAGCTGCAAACCTGTTGTACCCAGGAGCAACCCATTTAGGTGAAGTGCCAGAGGCGTCTCGTCATGTGTTTAGCGAATTGCCTGAGCCATTGGCGGGTCGTGCTAAACATGTTTACACGGAAATGGCGCGTGTGAAAGCAGGAGCTGAAGCTTGGCAGGCGGGCAATGTGGAGTTGTTTGGGCAGTTGATGAATGCGTCCTGTCAAAGCTCTATTAACGACTACGAGAGTGGCAGTGAATGGCTTATTGCCTTGCATGAAATAGCCAGAGAAATCCCTGGAGTTTATGGCAACCGTTTTAGTGGTGGTGGGTACGGTGGTTGTTTGTTCTTATTGGTGGACGCCAATAAAGCAGACGATATTGCCGTATCGTTAATGGAGCAATACATACAGCTCTACCCAGATTTACAAGGTGTTGCCAAAATTCTGGTGGCAGACACTGAAAGCACAGTCAGAGTTTTACAACCATGAGTTCGAAAAGTGTGGTCAAGCGAGCCATCCTATTAGCTGCTGGACGTGGTACACGTTTACGACCGCACACTGACAGCACACCGAAGCCATTGTTAGTTCATCGTGGCAAACCTACGCTCGACTACATCATGGACTCGCTGGTACTCGCAGGTGTTACTGATGTTGTTTTGGTCACGCACTATTTGCATGAGCAAGTAGAACACTATGCCAAGCATCGCATGGACGTATCAGAGCAATCAGTGCGTTGTGTTCAACAAACACAATTGTCTGGCACCGCTCATGCGCTTCAAGCCGTTATTAATGCCTACCCTGACATCGTGGAACAACCGTACATACTCAGTGCAACTGACTACCTACTAGCGCCTGAGTTTTTTAATGAGCTTTTATGTTTTCACAACGAACATTCAGAAGCATTAACAGTCAGCATGAAAGACCTACCGGAAGCTGAACTTGCGGGCCGTTCAAGTGTTCGTTTCAATGATGATCAAAGTATCGCTGAGATTGTAGAGAAACCTCCAGCAGGTACTGCACCTAGCTCAATAGGTGCAAATTTGACGTTTGTTTTGCCCCCTGCGTTAACCTCGTATATTGGTAAAGTTCCTAAATCACCCAGAGGTGAAAGGGAAGTTCAATATGCGATCAATCAATGGTTGGCGGCAGGTGGCAGCGCACGAGGTCTTATTCAAGATACCCCTAACGAGTGGCGAGCTGATAAGTCCTAATATCGGACTACTTAACCGAGAGTAAAGCTGGCGACGTCCTTAATAGGAACAGGCGCCCTAATTAACCCCCTCGTAGTTTTTGTTTAGCTGAACGAGTAAACAGTCCGCCTGTCGTAATCCATTTTTGTAAATGAGCTCCATGGGAGCTTTTGTGTTTATGCGCTTCGCCTAACACTAATGAAGAAACTGAGTTGCCCACGGTGTTAAAAAACGTGTTGGGTGCATAGCTAGCTTCCCATGCTTCGCGCGCAGCTTCACCTCGTTCGACAGATTCACTCTGTAGGCTTTTCAACAAGCCGGGTATCGAGGATATACGTCGTTCTTCCACCTTGATGGCGAAACTCCAGTCAGTCTCCTCCGGTGGAACCCAATCATCAGAAATTATAACTGGTACACGCCCAGCCTCTAGAGTCTCATACAGTCGAATAGATGAAGTCCCAATGCCGCGAGGACACAGAATGAATTCGCTGGAAGCTAGTAAGTTTGCATAGGCATTGCCGCGCACTTCCAATTCTGAATCGTCTGTTTTCCATACGTTAAAATCAGAGGTATCTATAACCTTACCTTCCGCATGTTCCAAACGCATAACAGTGCGCCGGCAAGCATGACTCATAGCTCCCATAAACGAGTATAGCCACTGTTTTTCGACGTCCAATGTATGAGCTTCATGGACATATGGGTTGGGCGTACTTAGGTACGCAAATGCATTGTGTCTGGCTGCATTAATATGTTTTCCGGTCATACAACAATACAGCCCTGGTAGTACATCCCAAGGACGATCCATTTCGTTGTACATAAAGACCTTGTCAGGGAATTGCTCTCTCAACGGATGACTCAATAAGGCTTTGAACAATATGTCATCAAACTGAGTGTTTTCTACAAACAAGATCACGTCAGCCTCAGAAGGGTCATCGCAAACGCTATGACTCTGGGCGGTATCAGTTGCCGCATACTGGCGCAAGATATCAAGGCCTGAGTGCGTGCTATATGCAGAAGTAAGAAACAGTTTCATTGAGTAGTTTGGCAGGGTAATTACCCAAGTCTGCCTTTGTCGGCATTGGTTATAATGTCTATCGACGTAATGTCCAACAAGTTGATTGAAACCGTCTAGCTTGTGCGATCAATGGGTGTTGATCGACACTGACAAGCGCTTGTGTGGAATACCTCTAGTTTTGCTAGCTGTCGAATGAGGGCCGCGTGAATTACAGTTAGACAGAGTTCACGCTTTGATAGGTTTAAGTCGCACTATGTTAAATAGCGCAATATGTGATGTTTAGGGGCATTGCATACTTAATCAGATAACAATTAACGATCATCTGGACCCCTATGCGTCGAATTATTTGGCTGAAGCGCCTAATTTATATCTGTGCTTTATGCCTAACGTGTTCTCTTTCATCTGCTGCAGACGTACGTGGCGAGATGGAGAAATGGCACCCAATAGAGCTCAATTTCAATGGCCCTTCTGCCAATGAAACTGATACATCCAACAATCCATTTTTAGATTATCGCTTAAGCGTTACGCTAACCGCTCCTAGTGGTGCAATCACTGAAATTCCAGGCTTCTTTGCGGGTGATGGTAATGGCTATGGAAGCGGTAACATTTGGCGAGCTCGCTTTGCCGCCGATGAAATAGGTCAATGGCAGTATCTGGCGACACTTCGGCAGGGAAGTGAGGTTGCTGTAAGCCTTGATGATAACGCAGGGGTTGCAGTGGTTTTAGACGGTAGCGAAGGCGTGTTTGATATAACTCATGCGGCAAGCGATGCCCCTCTGTTTTTACGTCACGGCCGATTAGAGTATGTAGGCGAGCACTACTTGAAGTTTCGTGATGGACCCTATTGGATTAAAGGTGGCACTGATAGCCCTGAAAATCTACTGGGTTTTGCAGGTATTGATGGCACCTTTGATCAAGGCGGTATCGATGGTGATTTCCTTCACGACTTTGCAGCTCATCGTAGTGATGTAAATGAGTCGGATCCGTACTTTACTCATGCAACGACAGGTGCTGATAGTTTAGGGCTCATTGGTGCGCTGAATTACTTAGGTGAAAAAGGGGTCAACTCCATTTATTTTCTGCCCATGAATCTAGGTGGTGATGGTCAGGAAACGTACCCATTTGTCGGGGCTGAGAACACGCGATTTAATAAGACTCACTACGACATCAGTAAATTATACCAATGGAATGTTGTTCTTAATCATGCGCAGGAAAAAGGTATAGCGCTAAATATAGTGTTGAGCGAGACAGAAACCGCAAACGAACTATGGTTGGACAACGGTGAGTTGGGCGTTGAGCGTCGTCTGTTTTTTCGTGAATTAGTGGCCCGTTTTTCGTATCTTTTAGCGATCAAATGGAACCTTGGGGAAGAGAATGATTTTCCTCGCGTTGAACTCGACAAACATGCTGACTATATCCAGGCTATTGATTGGAGCCAGAAGCCGATAGCTGTACA
Organism: uncultured Granulosicoccus sp.; assembly: GCA_937991945.1. Classification (GTDB taxonomy): domain Bacteria; phylum Pseudomonadota; class Gammaproteobacteria; order Granulosicoccales; family Granulosicoccaceae; genus Granulosicoccus. The sequence goes on along the minus strand of CALKLO010000087.1, from coordinate 25,338 downwards.
CACTCACATCAATCAGTTTTATCGTTATGGCGAAATAGTGGGTGACTCCCGATATAGCGCATCGTCAATTCAATATGACGCAGAGTTTGCTGGCGATTTTGTCGAACAATGGCGAGAAAACTCGAGAAACGCAGGGCGCCCTTGGGTTATTGATATGGACGAGAACACCAACGGTATTGGTCCTGATGATATCTCCGATCGACGTAAAGAGATCCTCTACGATGTGCTGTTTAGTGGCGGTAACATAGAGTGGTATTTTGGCTATAACCCGCTACCCGCTGGCGGTGATATCAATGCAGGTGATTTTCGGCAGCGTGAAGCCATGTGGGATCAAATGCGTTTTGCCCGAGAGATGATGGAGTCACAGCTTCCATTTTGGCGTATGCAGCCCGTTGATGAATTGCTCCAAGGTGACGATGACACATACGGCGGTGCGGAAGTATTTGCAGCGACTGGTGAGATTTATGCTGTCTATCTACCGTCAAGTAATGGAGCAGAATGGTTGGATCTTAGTGGGGTCGATGGCGTTTATCAGCTAACTTGGTTTGATCCTCGTACGGGTAGCTTTTCTAACGTTGGTGAAGAACACGCTGGGAATGCACCGTTGTTACTGGGCGCACCACCCTCTAGTCAGGGAGAAGACTGGGTAGCGTTAGTAAAAAGAACTGACGCAGTGGTCACTGAAGAGCTCGTTAACGATAGCGAGTTGCTGGAGCAAACTGGCACGCCACAATTTCTCAATATCCCTTCACTCAGTTTACAAGCCGGTGAGATTTTTTCTGTAGTGCTTAGCGCTATCGATTCTGACGGCACAATGCCAAGCGTCACAGCTAGATCATTGCCAGAAGGTATGCAGATGGCGGGTATCGGTAATGGGCAATTATCGCTGACCTGGCAGGTGCCTTTACATGCACCGACTGCCGTGACCATCGAGCTTATTGCCATCAGAGCCTCAGACGCCTCTGTAAGAACAAGCCAAGTGATGACTTTGAATATTGTGTCTAATCTGCCAGCGGACACGGGCACAGGCTCAGAGCACGCATCAATTGATTCGTCTGGCGTAACTGAATCACCCATACTTCGCAAGATACCGAATTTAAGTACAAGTGTTGGGCAAACAGTTGTGCATCGCGTTGAAGCGGAATATGCCACGGGTGTGCCGCCAAACCTAAACGTGTGGGATGCGCCTGAAGGGTCAGAATTTACCGATAACGGGGATGGTTCTCGTACATTTTACTGGACACCGACTGCTGCGGATATCGGGCTTCGAACCCTAACCTTTGCAGCTTATGACAGCATCGATCCTTCAGCCGTTGATACGGTAAGCGTCGAGATACTCGTCACACCCTAAACTGTACGGTTGTTAGCGGTGTCACAACGGAAATAACGTTCTTGGCCGTTAACCGAGAATGAAAAAGATTTCTCACTATGCGTTTGGGCTGCTCTTCGTTGGGTTGCTGACCTATTCACAGAGCTCTCTTGCAGCGCTCACTGTTGATGCTTCGTGGCAAGTGGAGGCTAGCAGCGATGGCTCCATACTGAGTCCTCGTCACGAAGCCACAGGGGTGGTAGTTGGTGATGCTATTTATTTACTCGGTGGCCGTGGTAGTCGCTCGGTTGAGCGTTACTCGACTGACACTCAGCAATGGGACGACTTGGGTGCTGCTCCTCTGGAGCTGCATCATATGCAAGCTGTTGCACTATCTGAAAAAATCTATGTGTTTGGTGCCTTTACGTGTTGTTATCCCATTGAAGAATTGGTGGAAGCCATACACGTTTTCGATACGGTAACAGCTACGTGGTCAGTGGAAGGTACGCAACCCTCAGCAAGGTTACGAGGCAGCGCAGCGGCGATTGTCCGAGACAATAAAATTTATTTGGTCGGTGGAAACTCTCAAGGTCATGACGGCGGAGCAGTTGCTTGGTTTGATGAGTACGATCCATCCACACAGCAATGGAGCATTTTGCCGGATGCACCCAATGCACGGGATCATTTCGTCGCCGTGTTAGTCGATGATCAGCTCGTCGCCGCGGCGGGTCGTGAAACGGTATTGCCTAATCCATCGGCGAATCCCGTGCTCACAACGGATATTTACGATTTCACAACAGGCTTGTGGCGTTCAGGTGCGCCGATCCCGACGGCTCGAGCCGGGGTGGTGTCGGTCGGGTATGACCAGCATGTGATTGTTGCAGGCGGTGAAATCAATACGAGTAACGATGCCCTTGATGTGGTCGAAGCCTATGATGTGGCCTCTGATACATGGCAGAGCTTGCCATCGATGACTGTTGGACGGCATGGCGGCGGCGGGGCAATTATCGGTTCAAAGTTCTATGTGATGTCTGGTTCGGTAACCATCGGCGGTAGCCCCTCATCGGAAAGCCCGACCATTGAGTTTCTTCAAATGCCTGCAATAGTGATTTCGGAGACGGAGACGGAGACGGAGACGGAGACGGAGACGGAGACGGAGACGGAGACCGAGACCGAGACCGAGACCGAGACCGAGACCGAGACCGAGACCGAGACCGAGACCGAGACCGAGACCGAGACCGAGACCGAGACCGAGACCGAGACGACGCAGAAAAAATCTGGGGCTTTGGGGTTGTTTGCTCTATTAGCACTGATGGGTATCAGTGGGGTGCGTGCTCAACGCTTGCGCTCTTAGGAGTGTCAGTTTAGGGTAGCTATATTGCTGCTGAACTGAAGAGGGCTTGTCGCTTGTGTTGAAAAATATAAACCCGTTGTTAAACCCTGATTTGCTGCAGGTGTTAGCAGCGATGGGGCACGGAGACTCCCTTGTCCTGTGCGACGCTAATTTTCCGGCCGAAAGCGTCGCCCGCAAAACCTCACACGGTAGTTTATTGCGTATGGATGGCGCTAACGTGGTTGAAGCGGCAAATGCTGTGCTGTCGCTGATGCCACTAGATACGTTTATTGATGATGCGGCTCAATGTATGGAAGTCGTTGGTGAGCCTGACGCACAGCCTATTGTGAAACAAGAAGTTCAAGCCGTCATTAACCAGTATGAAGGCAACGGCTTTATACTACGCCCTGTAGAACGTTTCGCGTTTTATGAAAAGGCGAGTGCCAGCTATGCGGTTCTTGCGACGAGTGAGCGACGTTTTTATGGTTGCTTCATCTTCACAAAAGGTGTGATTCCACCCGAGGTTTAGTCGTTGGCTCAGCTCTATTTTTATTATTCGGCCATGAATGCAGGTAAATCTACCTCGCTATTGCAGTCCGCGCATAATTATCGTGAGCAAGGCATGCAAGTCGCTTTGTACACTGCAGCGATCGATGATCGATTTGGCAAGGGTGTGATTCGTTCTCGTATTGGGCTCCAAGAGTCGGCACAATTGTTTGATGCGCAGACATCCTTTTTCCAGCCTATAAAATCGCAACACGAAAAAGCCCCGTTGGCTTGTGTGCTTGTTGATGAGGCGCAATTTCTATCACGCAGTCAAGTGGATGAGTTTGCGCAGGTTGTGGATGAGCTCAATGTGCCCGTGCTGTGTTTTGGCATTCGTACCGATTTTCAGGGTGAGTTATTCCCTGGGTCTTCGCGTTTGTTGGCTGTCGCTGACAAGTTGACGGAACTTAAAACGGTATGCACTTGTGGACGTAAAGCCACCATGACCGTACGAGTCAATGATGCAGGAGAGGTCATTGCATCGGGAGCACAAGTAGAAATTGGTGGTAATGATCGCTACGAATCAAAATGCAGGCGACACTATCGACAACTTATGGACGCAGTACAGTAACGCTACTGAGCTTAGCGAATTTGCGCTTCGGCAGCGTCGTTGAATAACGCATCAACGTCTAGGGCTGCCTCTAAACCGTCGGCAAGAATATCAAGTTCACGTTCAACCGTTAACTCATAGTTAAGCTGGCCTGCGACATGCCCTTTCAAACGATTAAGCCAGGCAGCTCTAAATTCGTCGCTACTAAATAGTCCGTGAAGGTAAGTGCCTTCAACGTTGCCAGTGCGGTTAATCGCACCATCGGGTTTACCATCAAGCATGATCATAGGCGATTGCGTGTCTTCACCGGTGCAACTGCCTACATGAATCTCATACCCCGATACCCGCGCGTTGCTTCGCGTACAGATCCCGTGAACTTGTTGTGTACGTTTTTCGCTTTGCATGGTGGTGTCTATATTCAACAAGCCTAGGCCTGCGACACTACCTGGCGGGCCATCTATGCCATCAGGATCATGAATTTGTTGCCCTAACAACTGATAGCCTCCGCATACGCCAGTGACATGTCCGCCTTGCCGGGCAAAAGCGATAATATCGTGATGCCAGCCTTGTTCCTTAAGAAACGCTAAATCACCGATGGTTGATTTGGTGCCTGGCAAAATGATCGCATCAACATTGCTAGGTATTGGCGTGCCCGGGCGTACGAAGCCAAGCTCTACATTGGGCTCCAAGCGTAACGGGTCCATATCATCGAAATTAGCAATGCGCGAAAACATTGGAACCGCTATTCGTACGAGGCGTCCAGGTGTTTCGCTAGAGGCGCTGTGTTGCTCGAGTACAACGGCATCTTCTTGAGGTAGCTTTAGAGCCGACGGTAGCCAAGGTACGACACCTCGGCAAGGCCAGTCAGTCATTTGCTCAATGTCGATCACGCCATCATCGAACAGGCGAGGGTCACCTCTAAAACGGTTAATAACAAAACTCTTTATAAGAGCTGCATCGGACTCATCAATAACCGTTTTAGTGCCGACAATTGAGGCGATAACGCCTCCACGATCAATATCGCCAATAAGACAGACTGGCGCTTGAACACGTTGCGCAAAACCCATGTTGGCGATATCACGTTCGCGCAAATTGGTCTCAGCGGTGCTACCGGCACCCTCGACTAAAATAAGGTCGTATTGTTCGGACAAGCGCGAGAAACTGTCGATAACTGCCTGCATAAGATGCTGGCGTTGCTTGTTCATGTAGTCCGCCGCTGAAATGGTATCAAGGACTTTTCCGTGAACCACGATTTGTGCGGTGCAATCGCTTTGCGGCTTGAGTAATACGGGGTTGAAATCAACGTGCAATTCAAGCCCAGCGGCTCGCGCTTGTAGAGCTTGCGCGCGGCCTATCTCGCCGCCGTCTTGGCACGCTGCGGCGTTGTTAGACATATTTTGCGGTTTGAACGGGGCGACACAAATGCCTCGTCTTTTCGCAATGCGGCATAGACCTGCCACCAATGTAGATTTGCCAACGTCAGAGCCTGTGCCCTGAAACATGAGAACTTTTGCGGGCATATAACTGCTTTAGCCTAGTAACAGTGACGAGCAATATCTAAAAATCAATGCCTTGCTTTGCTTTGATACCGGATTGAAACGGATGCTTGATCTCTTTCATCTCGCTAACAAGATCAGCCATTTCCATAAGGGCAGGTTTGGCATCGCGCCCCGTTAGTATGACGCTGGTGCGTTCGTGCCGAGACTGCACTTCGGCTATGACTTTATCAACATCCAAGTAGTCATAGCGAAGAGCGATGTTGATTTCATCGAGCACAACTAAATCATATTCACCACTTTGCATTAACGTTGTGGCCTGTTCAAAGGCTGCAGTAGCGGCTGCAACATCACGATCTAAATCTTGGGTATTCCAAGTAAAGCCTTCGCCCATCGTATGCCAGTGTAGCTGCTCAGGGAATCGTTTAAAAAACTCCCGCTCACCGGTCTTCCAGGTGCCTTTTATAAACTGTACAACTGCGACGGTGTTTCCCCAGCCTAGCGCTCTAGCAGCGACACCAAAGGCTGAGCTAGATTTACCTTTGCCATTGCCGGTATGAACCAGCACTAAGCCGCGTTCAGAATGCTCAGCTTCCTTAACTTTTTTCTTTTGCTCAGCCTGCAGCGATTGCATGGCTTGTTTGTGTTCGTCTGCATCGCGCATGAGGTGACTATCCTTGCAAGTTATAAGGTGTGGAGGCGAGCGTGTAGAAACGCATGAGACGCTTTGCCAAGTAATGGTTTAAGTCCTAGTGCCTCGGCCCCATGGACGTTTAACGGATGATTAGTTCCGGCAGATTCTAAAGAGGCTTCCATGGCCGCCACTGGAGACTCTTTTGATAGCAAGAAAAACTCAGCAGCTTTGCCGACTTCAAGCCCTGAACTTAAAGAGCCGTCAATGATGCTTTTAGGTGCGCTACTTAATTTGTCGAAAACGTCGCGTAGTGATAAACCAACAAGCTCGGGAAGTTGCAAAATCAAGGGCAGTGCCCAATGGTAGGCTGCCAGTCCAGGCTCTGTCGCAGGGAAGGGGGCTAGGCTAGCATCTCTATCGTGTGGAGCATGATCGGTACAAATAGCGTCAATAGTGCCATCGTACAAACCTTGGCGCAGAGCATCACGATCGGCAATGCTTCGAAAAGGTACTTCACTATTAAAACTAGCGTCGTAGCCAGCAAGCTGATCATCCGTAAAGAAAAGATGATGAAGTCCAACATCGCATGTGACTGGTAGGGAGGCAAGCTTTGCGGCACTAATCATGTGTAATGCGCGTGCAGAACTTACTCTGGATATATGCAGGCGACAATCTGTCTCTCGACAGACTTCAAGCAACCTGGCTAACGCAACGGTTTCAGCGGCAACTGGAATGCCGGGGAGTCCTAGTCGAGTTGCCATCGCTCCCGCATGAGCACAGCCGCCAGCACCCAGTTGCGAATCACGTGCAGTCATAAATAACGGCAGTGAAAACGATGCGGCGTATTCCATGGCGCTAAAGAGCACATTCGTGTTGCTCAATGGTATGTCTGCTTGGCTCGCGGCTGGGCAGCCCGCAGCTTGTAGGGTGGCTAATTCACTGAGTTGTTCACCAGCCAAGCCGACAGTTAACGCAGCTATGGGTAGGATATGAGCACCTTGTGCCGCCTCAGCTCGTTGTCTTATTAGTTGAACGGTTGCTACGCTATCGATAGCAGGTTGTGTATCTGGAGAACACAACACTTTGGTAAATCCGGCGGCTAGTGCTGCGTGTGATTCAGATGCAATCGAGCCTTTGCGGGTGAGTCCAGGTTCGCGCAAACGAGCGTATAAATCGCACAGACCGGGCACTGCATATTGGTTTTGAGCATCAATGACAACCGAGTCTGATTCATCAGCTGCTTGTGAGTCTGGCTGTATAGACTCAATGATGCCGTCACGAATTATGATGCTGTGTTCAGCGTCATTGTCGAGTAACTTCACTCGCCGGACAGTGACGATGTTATCTATGCTAATTGTCACGATTGTGCCCGCCGCAAGTTAGTGGCATTACCCATCACGATAGACATGATGGCCATTCGCACGGCAATACCGTACGTCACTTGTTCTAAAATAACCGATTGTTTGCCATCAGCAACGCTGCCCGCTATTTCAACACCGCGGTTGGTCGGGCCAGGGTGCATGATTAGCGCATCCGGTTTAGCTAACGCTAAGCGTGCTGGCGTTAGACCGTAAGTTCGGTAAAACTCACCCGAGCTAGGCACTGTTGCAGTTGCCATGCGTTCTTTTTGAAGGCGTAATCCCATGATGACATCGGCACCGATTAACGCTTTTTCTAAGGTGGGGTAGATGGTCACACCCAATGATTCAACGTCAGCGGGAATTAAGGTTCTGGGTCCAACGACTCGTACTTCACCAGCACCCAATTTAACCAAGGCTGATATATCTGAACGGGCAACGCGAGAGTGTCTTATGTCACCAATGATGACGACGCATAGGTTGCTGAAATCGCCCTTATGTCGGCGAATGGTAAACATGTCGAGCATGCCTTGCGTCGGGTGTGAATGTTGACCGTCGCCACCGTTAATGATGTTGATAGACGGTGAAACGTGCCGAGCTATAAAATGTGCTGCACCAGAGTCGCCGTGTCGAACGACAAACATATCGCATTGAAGTGCTTCGAGCACATGCAGCGTGTCGAGTAATGATTCGCCCTTTTTAGTAGAGGAGGTCACTAAGTCAACGTTTAGAATGTCAGCGCTGAGTCTTATTGCTGCCAATTCGAAAGCGGTACGGGTACGCGTGCTGTTTTCAAAAAACAAGTTGGCGACTGTTTTTCCTCTGAGTAGAGGGACTTTTTTAATAGTTCGATCGTTTACCCCAGCAAAACCTTCTGCGGTATCTAGAATTTGCGTTAGTAGGGATTTATCGAGTCCATCAATATCGATGAAATGATGTAGTTCACCGAGTGCGTTGAACTGGGGGTCCGGAAGACTCATTATTTTTTGCCCACACGAACAGTCATAGTTGATGCATCAAGATCGATATACTCATTGGATTGGACAGCAAGGTTGTGACCAACGACATCAGCCCGAATAGGTAGCTCATGACCGTTGCGCTGAACCAGTACTGCCAGTGTGATTTTGGCTGGACGGCCGTAGTCAAAGATTTCGTTCATAGCGGCTCGCACCGTACGCCCCGTTCCTAACACATCGTCCACTAGCACGATGTGTTTGTCCTGCACTTCAAAAGGCACTTGAGACGGTCCGACGACAGGATGTAAACCCACGGAGCTAAAATCGTCTCGGTAAAATGCAATGTTAAGTTCCCCTAACTCAGCTTCTACCGCGACGCCTTTGCTCTTGAGTTGAGCTAACAAATGGGTGCCGATATCAACACCGCCTCGCCGTATGCCGATTAATGCAACAGGTGTTTGCTCATCCAATAATTGCATGAGAGGGGCTAGCATTCCGTCTAACCAATGGCTGACGGCTGTTGTATCGAAAACTGTTGTGTCGGACTCTTTCATTATTCAGGCCCCATAGCAAACCAAGACTCGAGTATAAGCGCGGCCGCGAGTGTATCGACATCTGAATGTGTTGTCTTGCGTTTGCGCTGACCAGAGCTTCGCATTTTCTTTATTTCATCCTGAGCGGCCATGGAGCTGAATCTTTCATCAGCCTTGTGGACCGGTAAATCGTAGCGTTTTACAAGCCGTTTAATAAACCCTTTCACGTGGTGGGTGATGGTTTGTTCTTGTAAGTCTTCGGTCAGGGGCCAGCCTACGACAATATCGCTTGGCTGCCACTGTTCCATATACTTGTCGATGGAGGGCCAATCGGGTGTGCCATTGTGATTAGTGACTACGCCCAGAGGGGTTGCTTTTTGTAGCCTGTATTCGCCAATGGCTATGCCGATTCTGCGTGTCCCGAAATCAAATCCAATACACGTGCCTATGGTGTTATCAGGCATGACCAGAATGCCCAACCAGCGAGTTCAGGTTGATTCCCAATGTATCGGCAACAGCTTGGCGTCGCTGTGCAATGGGTGTGTCAAACAAAATGTTCGCAGAGGCCTCGACTGTTAGCCAGGCGTTCTCGGCTACTTCCATTTCTAGCTGCCCAGCAGCCCAACCGGCGTGACCCAACACAATAAGGTATTGCTCAGTGGTGTCTAGCCTGGCAATAGCTTCCAAAATATCTTTGGAGCTGGAGACTGAAACGCCTCCTTCAAAGTTTTGGGTGATCTCAAACGTTTGACCGGGTTTATGGAGTACCAGACCGTGGCCTTCATCCACGGGGCCACCCTTGAGAATGGGGCTGTTTGTAACCGAATCGCTGTCAGTTGAGATTGAGAGTTGAGAAAACACTTCTCCCAGATTCATGCCCATTTCTTGGTTAACGATGACGCCAAAAGCACCGTTCTTGTTATGGTCGATGATATAAACCACGGAATCTTTGAAACAGCCGTCCTGAAGTTGCGGCATTGACACAAGAAAGTGGTGAGTCAGATCCATAGTTTTGTGTTTATGAATCGGCTGACACCTGGGTAGAGTTTCGGCAAATTCTAGTAGCTGATGACGGAGTTAGAGCTTTGAAATTCCCACGTGCGAACGATATACAAAATATCGGTTTCTTCAGCAAGCTTACCAGTCATGGGTTCAAAAGGTGCGGCCAGTTCCACGATTCTCACTGCTGCATCGTCGAGGACTGTGTGTCCTGAGGATTCGTCGACAGTGACGCTCTCGATTTCGCCGTTTTTGTAGATTCCCACCACTAAAATTAAAGCCCCTGTCAGCTCATTTCGTCGAGCTGCATCAGGATAATTTAGATTGCCAACACGCTCTACTTGTTCCACCCAGCTATACATGTACTCGGCAGAGGCGGCCTCTTTAGTTCGAGCATTGACGTGCTTTTTCTTGGGGCGTTTGGCAAATTCTTCCTGTTGGCGATTAATCTCGGCTGCAAGGCTTGCAATGGCAAGACTTTGCTCAACAAGCATGGCGTTGCGAGGAGCATCGACTGTTTCGGTGGCCTCATCGGTGGTTTCCGTCTCTACCAATGTGGTTGCGAAAACAGCGGTCACTATTTCTTCAGCGGCATCTTCAGACGGGGCAGGCGCGCTAGCTTCGACCGGTGCTGCAGCGACACCATTCATATCGGTGTCTAAATCACTGGCAAAAGGTGATGAGGGTCGCGTGTTTTCATCAGTCTGACCTCCACCGTCCTGTGATGCTTGAGCGAGATAGTCGGCCTCTTCAGGCTCTTCTGCATCTGCAGCGTTTTGCACAAGGATGACTTCCAATGCCGGGGGCGTGCGCATTTCTTCCAGAAAGGGCTTGAAGCTGACGCCCAGGAAGATGATCGCGTGCACAGCCGCAGCCACAAAAAGCGCGATGGCTAAAACATCGGGTTGTCGACTTGCGTCGGGTAGTGCGGCTGCTGTCATGGATGGTTTATAGCTGCTTTTCCAGAGCATCTAGATAAATATCTGCGATACCCGGAGTGTAGCCATTAGACGAGGTTGTGGTAGTGCCGTTTTCCTTGTGCATGTGCGCGTCCAGTTCGCGGACACAGGTTGGGCTGGTGACATTGATTTCCGTCAGGTAGCTACCAATGACATCTAGGCCTACAAAGAGTAGGCCGCGTTCTAGCAGGTACGGTGAAACTGCGTCAACAATTCGTCGTTCCTTGTCGGTAATTGCCACCGGTACACCACGGCCACCTGCCGCTAAATTGCCGCGAGTTTCACCTTGCGCAGGCACTCTGGCCAACGCGAAAGGCATTGCTTCACCGTTAACAACGAGCACCCGTTTATCGCCATCTTTGATTTCAGGAACGTAACGCTGCGCCATTATTTGCCGTGAGTCGTCAAGCGTTGCTTGCTCCAGAATAATATTGATATTGGGATCGTTCGGCGTCAGGCGGAAAATGCCTGCCCCACCCATGCCATCGAGAGGCTTGATGATCGCGTCTTGATGATGCTCGATGAAGGCTTTTAGACGCTTTGCGCTGGTTGTCACCAATGTTGGTGGGCAAAATTCGCTAAACCACGCGGTGTAGAGCTTTTCGTTAACATCACGCAATGAATTGGGTCGATTGCTGACATAAACACCCTCAACAGCGGCTCTTTCGAGAATGTAGGTGGTGTAAATAAAATCCATATCAAAAGGGGGGTCCTTTCGCATCAGGATAATATCGTGCTCACTCAGAGGCGCATCAACGGGCTCTTCAGCATCAAACCAATGTGTGTTGTCATCATAAACCGTGACTTTGCGCCGTCGGGCAAAGGCTCGGCCTTGATCTAGGAATAGATCTTTCTGATCAATGCTGTGGACGATCCAACCGCGCGCCTGAGCTGCCAGCATCATTGCCAGGGTGGTGTCTTTATATGGAGTGATGGACTCTATCGGGTCCATCACGATTCCTATTGTGATAGTCATCGTTGTTCACAGCCAAAATGAGTAATCGCCAGTATCGCATGTACCGCTTATATTGCGTGCTAATCGTGTATTTCTCGTGACGTTTGGGTCCCTAATCGGATACCCTTGAAGCGCTGGTAAGTAGGCTTCACAAACGAGAGCTTTACATGAAAGGTTCAGATAACCTGATCAATGCCGTTCCAATGCCAGACACGCATAGCGATGTCACGGTTTTACTGGTGGATGACAGTAAGACCATCAGGCGTTCTGCGAGCAATTTTCTAAGCTCGGCAGGTTACAACGTCGTAACCGCCAATGATGGTTTCGAGGCGTTAGCAAAAGTCGTAGAGCACAGGCCTTCGATAATTTTTGCTGACATCATGATGCCAAGGCTCGACGGCTATCAAACGTGTGCGCTGATTAAGAACAATGCCGACTATCGCGACATACCGGTCGTTATGCTATCCAGCAAAGACGGATTATTCGACAAAGCACGTGCTCGAGTTGTCGGTAGTGATGCGCATCTGTCAAAGCCTTTCACCGCACAAACATTGACGGGCGCGGTTGAGCATCATTTAGCCGGCAAAATCAAGTCTCCAGTGCCTAGTTCAACAGTGGCAATATCGACTGAAGCAGCTGACGTTTGAATTCAATAAAGGCATTTGCACATGACACAATACTTGCTGTTTGATGCAGGAGGGGTGGATCTTGCCGCACCGTCGAGTCTCGTTAAAGCTATCCATGAAGAGCTCACTATTCAGCCAGTAGCTGGAACTTGCAGTTGGTTCAGGGGAATAGCGGTTGCGCATGGCAAATTATTGCCGGTTACCGATGTCGGTGCCTTTGCAGGTCGACGTTCGTCGACAGGAAGAACACTCGAACTCGACCCCTCGGCTAGCATTGCCGGTTTACAAGTGGACAATATCGTTGGTCTTTGCGATGACGCAGTCAATGATGTACCACTGTCCGATACCGAAGTTCATGCAGTGCACGCGAGTAAATTGGCGCTTTCCAGCAGGGCCATTATCAACAATGACAAAGTGCATCGAATCCTGGATATCAGCTCTTTAGTCCAGTCTCCTGAGTTTTTAAACGTGATGGAGCAGTCCTAAAAGGTGGCCGATGCAATGAACAGTTCCAGTGGACGTGGTTTAGGCGTGACTATCATTTTACTCGCCTTAGCCTTGTTGGCGCTTAGCGTATCGGTCTTTGGAATGGCCCGAACAACATCAATGACGAATGAACGAATCATTGAAATGCAGCAGGCTTGGCAAGGTTTGCAAGACGGCACTGTTAATGGCAGTGAGATGGTTGCCACCGAACGTTTAATGTCCAGAGTCGTCACGGACGCCCCCCTGTTGCAAAACGCCACAATATGGGCCGCTGTGTTGATGGCTCTTAGTTTTATCTTGCTAGGGTGCGTTGTCTACGTTGGGCGAGATTTGTTCCATGCAAAAAAATCTGCTTTGTCTGCCAGATCCTCGAGTAACGATAGCGCTATTACCAGGCTGGTCGATGAAACCGTACCCATCATGGACGGTGATTTACGTTCCAGTGCCACCGAATCTATCGAATCTACCAGCTTGTTGGCAAAAACATTCAACCACGTTGTCAGCGATATGCGTTGGTTGGTCGGCACGTTAGGCTCATCGGCGCAGCAGCTTGACGAGTCCATAGAGAAGTCTCGCGAATCTGCCGTGCAAGTGTCAACAGCGTGCGCCGAACAGTCCCGACAGATACACCGCTCATCAAATTATCTGTTTTCCATGAGCACCACCATGTCGGGCTTATCGGCTGATGCGGTTGAATCCTCGTTAGCGGCTCAAACTGCCGTAGAAAAAGCAGAAGCTGGCGGCGCAGCCCTGCGAGCTAGTTTGCACCGACTGTCTGCCATCCGAGACGAGGCAGATGGCACCACTCGGGTCATGCATCGTTTAGCCGATAACGTCGCCTCGATTGATGAATGCGTCATGGTCATCAAAGATGTTGCGAATCAAACCGATTTGTTAGCCTTGAATACAACTATTCGTGCATCGGCGGGTTCGCGGGCTGCAACTGTCACCGATGCAGCAGCCGATTTAGGCCGGCTCTCAGATGAAGTCGCTCAGCTGGCAGAAGTATTGGGGCAAGCAACCCGTGATATCGGGAGTCTGACTCGCATTATTGCCGAAGATGCCTCTGACACGGTTCAGTCCATGGAGCACATAACGTCTGAATTAGCGGCAGGGGTTGCGCAAACGCAGCAAGCTAGCGATGCTTTGGATGTTATTCAGAGCAGTTCGCAGAATTTGCATGAAAGCGTCTTACAGATGACCGAGCGGTGCGTCGAGCAAACTGGCATTGTGCGTCAACTAACAGAGAACATGGATGAGATTAACCAAATCACCGTACAGACCGGCGATGGCGTTACGCTAAATTCAACCTCATTAGATGAACTGCAAAAACTATCGGTCGAGCTACGAAGTTATACCAGTGACTTTCAAATGCCAGAGAGCACGGTCAGTACGGGCACCCAAAAAACATCGGTAAGCGTGGCTAGACGAGCAGCAGATAGGGCTGTCAACGTATGACCGACTATGGCCGCGACAATTCGAATGAGCGCACAACCGTTGTGCCTGATTTCAGTCATGAGGCGCTGGCTCATTTGCAAGTGCAGAGTGACGCCTTTGCATTGCATGTCAAAAACTACCTTAATTCGTCCATCGAAAGTAATCGTGATGTCTTAATAGAAGACTTGCAACGATTTCGTAACACGCTTGTATTGTTGGACAAAGTAGCTGCCGTCTATGTGGCTGAGGAGTTGTTGCAACTTCTGCACGCAGATTCAGCTGGGCGCATCGATAATAGATCTGAGCTTGGACGTGTGTTGCTCAATGCAGCAGATGAGCTGAGTACGCATGTCGCAAAGTTATTGCAAGACAGCCGTTTAGACAACGCATTGTCATTGTTGCCGCTGGTTAACGATAGCCGAGCTTGCCGTGGGGAAGAGCTCCTATCAGATACCTTGATTTTAGCTGCCGGTATTCAATTGCCAGAACCACTGTATGCGAGTGTGTCTGATGAGCATTGGCAAGAGCAGCGGGTTGAGTGGGTTGCTTTTGCAACAGAACAACATGCACGTTTGGCCGCAAGGCTTTTAGAGTGGTGGAAGGGCGATGACCTTGAAAAGGCGTTAGAGCTGTCCCCGCAGCTGCATTTGCTCGTGGAATTTTGTAAGTCTCGTGAATACTTGGGCGTACTTGTGCCGCTTTATCAATCAGCGTCAATTGTTGCTGAAGCGATCGCTAGAAAGGAGATTGTTGATGGTCCTGCATTAAGAAAATTGTTCGCCCAGCTTGAGCGGCATATGTATCGAGGTATTCTTATTGCGGCCCCTGACGATCTATTGCCGGGCGATTTACTGCGTAATTTTCTCTATTACGTTGGACAAATAGAAACAAGCTCTCAAATAGCCATTGAACTGCGCAGACGATTTCGTCTAGATCGAGTGCGACAAGTGGCCAGCGCAGCTGATAGTCATGACACACCGACTATCGGTGTCGGCTACCATTTGGCAAACGCCATTCGCAGCAGCATATCGACTGAAACTCAAGCGCTCAAAGAGTGGTTGGAACAAGCTCCTACTCGGGCGGATCACCCCAAGGTTGTGCGACTCAGAGTTCGACTGCGGCAATTAGAGCCGGTGCTGACTTTGATGGGGGCAACCGATGCCCTGGATTGCTTGCAAACGATAAACACAGGTTTAAACAATTTAGATGGCGAATCAACGCCCGACATAGAAACACGGCTGAGTCTTGCCGAGTCTTTGTTGTTGCTAGATGCCTTGTTAGACAGAGCAGCAAGACAAAGCATAACTCGTCAGTCTGGTGACAACGCCTCAAGCATTACTGCCGAAGACGTATTTATTGATATAGCCACTGACGCCTGCTTGCGAGAAGCGCGGAGTGGCTTGCAAAAAATTGCTGACTCGCTCGAGCTTATACTGAGTAAGGGTCCATTGGCTCCCGGGCAAAGCCATAGCATTAGTCAGCAGTTGCAGTTAATTGATAATGCCTTACAGATTTTACCGCTACCTGAAATTAGCCCGCTATTAAATGGCTTAGGCGATGTACTGACACGTTTGCAACTCAGCGGTCGACAATCAGGCAATACGGCTGATGGGTATCATTCCATCCAAGAAGACATTGCCACGCTGTTGGTCTCAGTTGATTATTACCTGGGGTGTGTTTTGCAACCTCAGGCAGCAGCCAGTCAACTACTGCTAGATGCCGAAGACGCATTGGTTAATGCCTTAGCTGAGCTGGACGGTGATACTGCCAGCATGCCGGTTAATTTAACTGAGGCAGAATGGGAGCGACGCATAGTTGTATTGTTGCCTCACATGGACAGTCTGGGTTCTGGTATCGCAAATTTCCGACGCGACCGAACTGAAGTCGCGTTTGCGTACGTAACTCAATCATTGACTGAACTTGAACAAACAAGTCGAGATCAGAACGGCTCGGCTATTCATGATTTGGCGGTTGCAGGGGTTGCGTGGTGTTCAAATCAAGTGGGCAGAGCGGGCACGTTGGCATCTGATGAGCTGCACTTACTCGACGAAATACACGCAGTAATACCCCAGTTGTTTGATCAAATGCTCAGTGGCTCAGATAGCGTTAGAGATTTTGACGAGCTCATGGAAAAATTGCAGAGCACTGATGATTTACTCGATCAAGTGTCTATGGAAGATGCTCATGAATTAACGCTTAATGTCGATGATAAATTATTGTCTTCTAGCCTAGATGAATCGGAAGTCACAGGCTTTGACCAGACACTGCAGCATGTTTTCTACCACGAATGTTTGAGTCATTTAGAAGCACTAGATGAATCAGTACGCATAGCACTGGAGTCTGAGTCTGATAGCGCGCAGAAATTACCATCCGAGCAAATGCTTCGGGCGCTTCACACCTTAACGGGCAGTGCGCAGACAGTCGATGCGCCGCACATTGTTGGCATTGTTCAACCGCTACAACGTGTGGCATTAGCGCGGCAACGTTTAGGGCATTTCTTCGATGTGTCGGAAACTCGTTTTGTGGGTGATTTGGTTGTGGCATTGCGTGCACGACTTGAGTCCCTAAGCAATGGTGAGGCGGTCGGGCAGAGCGTACTGGCCATTGAGCAAAAGTTGGGTGGGTTTCTGGCATCCACAATTCCTGGCTCTACTGTGCAGGACACCGGTTTAGGTATCGCTGCTAATGTGCGTTCTTTAGACGACGTATTTGGCGAAGAAGCCGATGAATTGCTTGAGCGATTACGCGCAATACTCAATGTAGCCGATCACCAGTCAAGTGATACCCGCGAAGCATTGTCTGTTCTACATACACTCAAAGGTAGTGCGCGCATGGCAGGCCGCGTTGCCATTGCTGAACAGGCCCATGCATTAGAAAGTGAGATGCAGGAATCTCCGAGTATTCAAGCGCAAGCTGAGATATTACGTAGTGGCTACAGCGCGTTAAGTGAGCTACATACGCAAGCAGGTGCTGCTCAAATTATTCAGCATGCGCAAACTGAACACACGCAAGCCGCTGCACCGACACCTTCAAAAGATTCACTATGGGTCAGTGATACAGCCTTCGATGCGTTGCTAGATTTAGCAACGGATGTCACCGTCAACCAAGCCCGTTTAAGCGATGAGTTAGCGCGTTTGCGGGAGGTGTATCAAGACATTGAGACCACCGCGATCCGCTTTCGCGAGTTGCCTCAGTCTCCCACGTTACGCAACACGCCTGAGGTCAATGAAATTCTGGCGGACTTGGAAGCGGCACGTAGCGTTATGCGTGGTGCCTTGCGACAAGCTGAGCGTGAACAGCAACAAGCATCGCGAGCTAGCGCTGGGCTACAGCAAAGTTTGATTCGTACGCGTTTGGTACGAGTGGATGAGCTATTTGACAGGCTCTCTCAAACGGTTGAAGACACAGCAAGAACGACCGGCAAGGTGGCCAGTCTGCGAATGGAAGGTGGTGAGATAACCTTGGATCGTGCGCTTTTCAGGCAGTTGCTTGCACCGCTTCAGCACTTAGCACGCAATGCCGTTGTACACGGTATTGAAAATGCTGATGAAAGAGCTTCATCGGGTAAGAGCGGCTGCGGTGATTTACTGTTGTCGGCATCGGTCGATGGAACCGATCTTGTGCTGCGTTTTTCAGACGATGGCCGAGGTATAGGGCTTCGTCAAATGAGTGAGTGGGTGCAAGAGCGTGGCGAAGCCTCACTCGACAGCCATGAAGATTTACAAAATGTGCTGTTTCAGTCTGGCTTTTCAACGGTTGCCACTCCGACAGAGTTGGCAGGCCATGGGTTAGGTTTGTCTGCGGTCAAATCCGCTATAGAATTTCTGGGTGGCAGAATCCAATTAGCCACGGAACCTGGCAACGGCACACGCCTGACGCTGCGCATCCCCCAGCGAATTGTTGTCAATCAAGTCGTGTTGGTAGAAAACGAAGGCGTTTTGTTTGCGCTACCTGTCAATTTTGTTGATGCGGTTCGAGTTGCTTCAGGTGCGGCTGGAAGCATTCCTGATCGCTATAGGAAATCGTCGCTTTCAGCGCTTATGTCACAGCGTTCTGGACGCCAAAGTAATGATCATAAAAAACAGCGCTCAGCAGTTCTTGTGACTGCTGCCGGTGTGTCTTTGGCGTTAGAAATTGATCAAGTCATTGGCTACCGTGAATTAGTCACTCAGGCATTGGGTCCGCAGTTGGCCTCTTTAAAGCGTTACTCGGGTGGTAGTGTGCTGTCAGATGGTCGCCAGGTTCTTATCTTGGATCTACATCAGATTCTGGAAAATCAGGACGTTACACAAAACAAGCGTGTTAAGCCTGCTCGAGAATCGTTACGGCCTGTTGCCCTGATAGTGGACGACTCATTAACTATGCGGGTAGCGGCAGAAAGTGTATTGCAGCAATGCGGCATTGCGGCTCGTTTGGCGCGAGATGGTATTGAGGCGTTGGAAAGCATGGCAACAGCTCTACCTAATTTAATACTGCTCGATTTAGAGATGCCTCGTCTCGATGGAAAAGCATTTCTCAAGCGAGTGAAGGAAGAGTACGGAGAGGCGTGTCCGCCAGTTATCGTCATTAGTAGTCGTGACAGCCGTGAAAATCGTGAAAAATTATTGGGCATGGGCGCTGTCAGGTTTTTAGCCAAACCTTATACCCAGAGCCAGCTACAAGAGGCCGTTGAAGCGGCTGGTTTACGTTTACCGGACATCACAATTGCCTGAGTATTGGGTTTTCGGTAGTGAAGTAGGAATCAAAATAACCACTAAACCCGCTTAACAGGCTTAATTCGCCTTGCTTTTGGTCGCTACCCGTGTAATATTGGGAAAAATAACCCAAATTAATGAGGTCTAAGTGATGATTCCGATGAAGACATACTTATCTACAGCTGTCGTAGCGTTGCTACTGTCAGCCTGTAGTTCAGACAGCCCTGTTGAGGTCGCAGGCCCAGATAATCTAGCGTCGCGGGCGCTAACGCCTATTGGTTCAGCCGAGGATTTCTACGAGGCGTTGAAAACAGGGCTAAAAGCTCAAGCTTCCTACTACGGTACGAGCAACGTTGTGTTTGAGGAGTCGGCAGTAGATACAGCCGCTGATTCGGATAGTTCTACAACGAGCGATGGAGCAGCCTCATCTGAGAATGAAACAACCAGTACCAATGTTCAAGAACAAGGAGTAGATGAGCAAGATTGGGTGAAACTCGCCGCCTCAGGTGATGAGTTGTATGTACTTAATAGTGAATATTTTTACGACTATGAAGGTGTCCCTGAGCTCGTCGATGAGGGTCCTACGTTCTCAGGGCGATCATCTATAGCGATACCCCAGTCCTATCGTTCAGAGTTGCGAATTTTGAATTTGGATGCGCAGACACCGGATTCCAGTAGCGCCATTGACTTTGAGCTTGACCTGTCAGGTCGGTATGCCCAAGGATTCTATCTATATGAGTCAGGCGATGCGGCTTCGGTATACGTCACGGCTTCGGGTAACAACTACTGGGAATATTGGGGAAGTTCAACAGCCTTTTCAGGTGCCGATAGCCTGATTACTCAAGTGGATGTCAGTAACCCTGCCGCTCCTAGTATTTCTGCCTCGTTCGAATTCGATGGGCAAATTGTTTCTAGTCGGCGTATTGGTAGTCACCTATTTTTCGTATCGCGTTATTACCCAACGTTGGAAGGTATTGAGCCATGGACCCAAAGCTCAGCTGATTGGGCCGCGCAGGTAGACAGCACTGATTTATCAACGGTTATGCCCATGTACTATCGCAATGGCGATACTGCAGGCACCGCAATGGTTGATCCTTCCTCGTGCTTTGTTGCAGATTCTGGCTCTGATAGCAGCTATTACTCCCCCGATATCATTACCTTAGGCGTCATTGATCTGGATACGATGGATATGAGTGACAGTGTGTGCTTCCTCGGCGCTACTGAAACTCTGTATGCATCGGCGAATGCGGTGTTTCTAGCCACAACTCAATATGACTATTCGTCTGGTCCAATTGCTGAGGATGGACGAGAAATTGATGTTGAGAGCGATGAATTGCCTGTCGATATCGCTTGGTACGATCCCAGAGTCAATACTGATATCCATCAATTCGATATCGATTCAGGACAGCTGAGCTACGAAGGTTCGGGAAAAGTGAATGGGCATTTAGGTTGGAACGCACTAAGAAAGCCTTTTAGAATGAGTGAAAAAGACGGTTATTTGCGTGTTGCAACGATGAATGACCAACAAGGTGGTGACAACAGTCCCATCCTAATGACTGTGCTGAAATCTGATGGGCAGGGTAGTTTGCAAACTGTGTCTACATTGCCGAGTGATAACTCTCCCACGCTTATCGGTAAACCTGGTGAGCAGCTTTATGCGTCTCGGTTTGTGGGTGATAGAGCCTATTTGGTGACTTTCCGTCAAACGGATCCGCTCTACGTCATTGATCTTGCTGATCCCACTAACCCAAGCACTGCTGGCGAATTGGAAATCGAGGGATATAGCGATTACCTACAGCCTATCGGTGAAAACCACTTGCTCGGTATTGGTCGGGATGCCTATGCGGCTGAGGAATTCTTTAATGGGGCTCTAGTGCTGGGCGTTAAATTGTCTCTCTTTGACGTCAGTAATCCTGCTGAGCCTACGGAGATTCAATCGGTGCTTGTCGGACAACGTGGAACAAACAGTAATGCATTAAATGATCATCGAGCGATTACGATTCAAGCTGCAACCGATGCTCATCCAATGCGATTGAGCTTTGGTATAGATGTGCATGGCGCTTCTGATGCTGAGCACCCTTCAAGCATTGAGGAGGCTTCGAATTGGTATGGCTATAGCTTTTCGGGTTTACATGGTTTTGATATTCAAGTGGGGGCCGATGCCCAAATTATCCCTAGGGGTGTGCTCAGAGTCGATTCAACTGATGGTTATGGCTACGGTCAAGATCGGTCGGTGATGGTTAACGATGCCTTGTTCTATATAAAGGATGCAAAGGTATATGCCGCGCATTGGGATGATCTGGCTAATGCATCACCTGCCCGCTAATTTGCCGGCCGTTTTAAGGGCAGTCCGCTTCCTTTCTGAGGCGGACGTACCCTAGCTACGATTGAGAACGCGTTAAACGACTGAAGCTGCAAAGCTATGCAATAATCCAGACTAGATCAGGTTCACGCTGAGCCTGAAGCGTTTTTGAAAATAATGGAGTCTGTGCAGCTAATGAGAATCGGAATTATCGGAGGTTCTGGGTATACCGGTGTTGAATTGCTTCGTCTTCTCAGCGTACGCCGTGATATTGAAATCGTATTTATTAGCTCACGTGCTCAAGCCGGTAACCGCGTAGATTCGCTATTCCCAAGTTTGCGCGGCCATGTGGATTTATTGTTTTCTGATCCAGATGATGTCAAAAACGCCCAGTGCGACTTAGTCTTTTTCGCAACGCCTAATGGAACGGCGATGCATCAGGCACCTGCGCTACTAGAAAAAGGCACGAAAGTTGTCGATCTGTCAGCTGACTTCCGAATCCAAGATTTATCCGTTTGGGAGACGTGGTATGGCATGAAGCACAACTGCCCATCGTTGGTGAAAGAGGCCGCATACGGGTTGCCTGAAATTCACCGCGATAGTATCCGTACCGCCCAGTTGGTTGCTAACCCTGGTTGCTACCCGACCACCGTACAGCTTGGATTTTTGCCGTTGGTTGAAGCAGGAATTGTCAATTGTGACGCTCTAATTGCAGACGCTAAGTCGGGTATTACGGGGGCAGGGCGCGGTGCATCGGTGTCTAACCTGCTGGCAGAAGCTGCAGATAGTTTTAAGGCATACGGCGTGGCAGGCCACCGTCACTTGCCAGAAATTGAGCAAGGACTGAGGGGTATGACCGATAGTGACGTCAACCTTACGTTTACGCCGCACCTGCTGCCTATCATCCGTGGCATTCATTCCACGTTGTACGCTCAGCTCACAGAAGAAGTTGATCTTCAGGCTCTGTTCGAAAAGCGCTTTGAAAATGAGCCATTCGTCGATGTTCTACCTGCTGGTTCACACCCTGAGACAAGATCAGTGCGTGGAACCAACGTTTGCCGACTAGCGGTTCACCGGCCTCAAGGACGTAACACAGCCGTTGTTTTGGCTGTTGAAGACAACTTGGTGAAAGGCGCAGCAGGGCAGGCGGTTCAAAATATGAACCTAATGTTGGGTATGCCTGAAACCGAAGGTCTGTTGCAACCTGCATTAATGCCCTAACCATCAATGAGTGTGGGCTGTGAACCCGAACACGAGATTGTTCGTAAGTAGGTGTTCACAGCTTGAATGGCCTAATACTTGACTAAATTGCTAGGTCAAGTAAACTTGGCTGTATGCGAATGAGAGGAATTCCCAAATGAGTGCAGAAGTCAGTATTGACGACTTCGAAATGCCTGATGCCTTGGTATTTACCGAAGCTGCGGCATTGAAAGTCAAAGAGTTGATTGAAGAAGAAGGGAATCCTGATCTGATGTTGCGTGTATTCGTGTCAGGTGGCGGATGCAGTGGCTTTCAGTACGGATTTACGTTTGACGAGGTCATCAACGATGGTGATACCGAAGTCAAGAAAGAAGGGGTCAAGCTCCTAATAGATCCGATGAGTTTTCAATACCTTACGGGTGCTGAGATCGACTACACAGAAGGTTTGGAAGGGTCTCAATTCGTTATTAGAAACCCTAACGCAACGACTACATGTGGTTGCGGTTCGTCTTTTTCAGTATAAAAAACGAGTTTCTTGCCCGAGCCCAGTTTAGGGCTCGGTCAGTAACCAGATTATACGAAAGCCCCTAAGGCCTTATTTAACAGGCAGGGTTATAGCTTGTGTGTTTGCCGATGCTACTTTGTCGATATCCGACAATACACTCTTCATTTGAGCCGTCATTTCAGCCGAAATAGTTTTTAGTTCAGCCAGGTATTTGGCAGGCAATGGTTTTGCTGCGGGTAGCTCAACCTTCAACGGGTCGATTTGTTCGTTATTTACCCTGAACTCATAATGTAAGTGAGTGCCTGTTACGCGGCCTGTTTTGCCCACGTAACCAATGACATCGCCCTGTTTAACGCGAGTTCCGACCTTTGATTTGGACGAAATTTTAGACATATGTGCGTACAAGGTGCTGAATCGTTGGCCATGCTGCAAAATCACAGTGTTTCCGTAGGCGCCTTTTTCACCAGACATAGTCACTTTTCCATCTGCCGTTGCATAGATAGGTGAGCCATGAGGGGAGCCGTAGTCAACGCCGCGGTGAGCACGAATTTTGTGCAGTACAGGATGGAGCCTGTTCGGGTTGAATTTGGAGGTGATACGAACAACATCGACCGGGTGACGCATGAAGGTTCTGCGTAAAGATTCGCCTTCAGTTGTGTAGTAGCTAGTGTTACCGTCGTCCGTAGTAAATCTTATTGCTCGGTGGATTTTGCCACCACGAGCGAATTCTGCCGCGAGAATGTCGCCATCCCCGATGTAGCTTCCATCTCTATACAGACGGTCGTAAACCAGAGCGAACTGATCGCCCTTGCGAATATCACGCGCAAAATCAAGCTCCCACTGGAAAATATCAGCCAGTTCCATAATGGTGGACTGTTTGAGATTGGCTTGTTCCGCTGCTAAGTAGAGTGATTGCTCAATAGTGCCTGATGTGACAACGCGTTCTTTTTCTACAGGCAGGTCGATTGAGGCAACAGCAAAATCGTTGGCAGAGCGACGTATAGTAATTTTCTTGTCATTGCCAACGCGAGCGGTGAGGCTGTGGAATTCACCGCTGGGCAATTGAGTGATTTGGAGTTCTTGGTCAATTCTTAATACTGACAAATGCTCTTTAACAATGTCGTCCGTCAGTAACTGAGGCATTTGTTCGATCTTAATGCCGTGATCGTTCAATATCCCCGATAGCGTATCGCCAGATGCAACTTTCACAGCTGATACAGATGCGCCCGCAGGGGCAATTGCCTGGTCACGAGTTGCCGTTATAGATGGATGATTTACTAGCGGGTTTTCGCTCTGAGTTTTCTCAGTCGAGATGCCAGCAGACCCGTTGTTAATAATGAGTGGTTCGAATAGAGCATTTAAATCACTACTGCCGCCCGTAACCGACACCGCCGACAGCGTAGCGGGGGATGGAAGCGTTGAGTCAGCATTGTCAGGGAAGTGTGCTGCCAGTGCGTTCACCGAATCATCGAAAAAGAATGTCGGGGATTTGATCACTTCTTGAATGACCAAAGGCTCAGGCTCGGCTAATGCTTCTACGGCCGTTGCCGTTTTACCGGTGCTGGTCGTTGTCCAGAAAATGCCACTAGCTATGCAAGCAATGGCTGCGGTTAATTTTCCAGCGTGATTGAATCTGGGTTCTTGTTCCGCGACTTCATTAAGTCTAACGGCGCCCAGCGATCCTCCGCCTGTCCGAGATGGACGAGCTTTGGGTTGCTTGCGCGCGTGCCGCTCTGCAGCCTCGGCGTATCGTCGCGATGCACTGTTATCACGAGAATTATCAGGGCGTGAAAATGCCCTAGGTGCCAAGTCCACACAATGCGGACGGAATTGAGCGTTTTTGTTTGTCAACGCGAGTGTCCGTTCGAGGTTCGGAATATGAGTTTGGTGCGCTTTTTTTCGTTATAGTCACTTTCACAAGTGAATACGCATGACAAGTGTAGAACACTTGGCAATTTTTAACAGCAATTCAACGGCTATCGGACGTTTATTGTTGTCTCTTCTTAAGTTGAACAGTCTTTACATTATTGGGAGTTGTAATCAGGATATGGCATCGGAAATTACCAGTGACATGGCAAACGTAGATGTGGACGGGCAAATGGCGTTGCTGTCACGAGGTACTGACGAAATATTGCTGGAAAAAGAGCTTAGAGAACGCATCAAGTTAGGAAAGCCTTTGCGTATTAAAGCAGGGTTCGATCCTACAGCGCCGGACCTACATCTTGGCCACACTGTTTTATTGAACAAGATGCGCCAATTTCAGCAGTTGGGTCATCAAGTGATTTTTCTTATCGGTGATTTCACTGGCAGGATAGGCGATCCGAGCGGGCGTAATGTGACGCGACCTGCCTTAGATGATGAGGCGATCCTTGCGAACGCCCAAACCTATAAAGAACAGGTCTACAAAATACTTGATCCGGAGTTAACCGAAGTGCGGTTTAACGCCGAGTGGTTTGGTCC